>VGIO01000030.1 GCA_016867855.1 Calditrichota bacterium | reverse complement strand
GCTGGGCATAACTGTCGATGATTTGCCCGTTGCGGTCGAGTTGATACCAGACATCGTCGCGGTCGCCGATCCAGAAGGTCGAATCGGCCGGATTCCAAGCGATAGCGCGCGCCATCTGCAGCGGCAACGTCCGGGTGATGTCCAAGTTCCAAGCGCCATTGACCGGATTGTAGCGGCTAAGTCGGCGGTCGTAGGAAGCGTAGAGCCAGGCGCCGTCGTAAGCCAGATCGCGAAATCCCCAGCCCTGAATATTTAAAAGCGGCACATTCCGCACCGCCTGTCCAGCCCGATTGAAATAATACAAGCGGCAGGTGTCGCTGCGAAAACTGCCAGCCGAAGCGATATATTGATAATCCGCTGGATTGCCGGTGTCGAACATCGTCGCGCCGTAGAAATACTGCTCGCCGGTCGAAGCCGTCAAATCGATAGTCTGCAACAAGTCCCAAGGCGCGTCGCGCCGCGGCTCATCACCATTAGCATTAGCATCGGCATTAGCGTTAAATCCACCTTGATTGACATTGAAATCGAGATAGACCTGAAAATTCGTCTCGCGCTGCCCGTTATTAGTCAGGGTTACTTGCCTCTGCAGGCGCTGTCCGAAGTTGAGTTCCTCTTCGAAAACCTGTTGGTTAATCCGCAGTTGACTGTTATAGATTTCCAGTTGAACATTGGCAATGTTGTTCGGAACAGCGGCGACATCGACATCCTGCTCGGCCGGCAGGAAGCCGATTTTCGATGCTCGCAGTCTATAGCGTCCAACCGGTATGTCGGGGAATGAAGCCTGTCCGTTATTATTAGTTAGGGCGGTTAATGTCCCGTCTAAAGAAACTAGGGAGCCTTCGATGGCGACGCCGTCATCAGCGTTGCGGACATTGACGGTCAGGCTGCCTAATTGTGGTAATTGCAGGTCGTCGATATACCAGCCGAGGTAGCGGCGGAAGTTGCTGTCGTCAGATTTGAAGACGAAGCGCACTAATATGCGCTGCCCGGCATAAGCCGAGAGGTTGAAGGTCGCCGGACGCCAGCCGCCGCTGAAGCCGGTGTAGCCGGCGCCCTCGTTCAAGGCGAAGATGGCTGCATCGGGATAACCGCCGACCGGCGCAATAGGCTCCCAGCGCTGCCCGTTGTCGAGCGAGATTTCCAGGCGGCCGCCATCCCAACCGCCTTCGCAATCGTAATAGTGATTGAATTTTAAATAGGCGCTGCGAATATTGCGAAGATCTATGACTGGCAGGTTGAGGTAGAATTCGGCTAAATCGGGGTAGGGAGGACGGCTTAGTCTTGTGCCCCAGGCGCGCTGGCCGGAAGCCGCGCCCATTTCCGGCACTCCCCATTCCCAACCGTCGCGGGAAGGCTGCGGCGCTAAACCGCCGTTGAACTGTTCGAAATCAGCCCTAAAACCGGGCGCAATCGCCGCCGCCGGTATAGCGATTACCGGACCGGCTGGTTCCGACTGGCCATTCGGGTCGCGATATTCAGCGCGCACGGCAAATTCATAAGCCCGTCCATTCTCCAATTCAATAACGGTATAAGTCCGGCTATTAGTGAAATCGTAAGGCTCATCATCGACATAGATGCGGTAGCCCTGCAGTTCATCTCGCTGCGGCTGTATTCCATCATCGCGTTCAAAGCGCTCAAGTTCGATATATAATTCGTTCATCCGTCGTCTGGTTAGGTCGTCGGGCTTGCGGTTGGCGCGGGTGTCGGCAAGCAGTCGGATTAACTGCCTTATCTCTAATATTCGCTGCCGGTTGTTGTTCATTCCGGGACGCGGCGCGTCCCAAGTCAGCGTAACCTCACGGTCGCCGATGGTCGCGCGCAGGTTGAGCGGTGGCGGGAACTCCGGCGGCGGCGAGCGGAAGAATTCCACTATCCGCTCGATCAATTCCGATTTCGTTCCGTTATTACCATCGACCAAACCGCCAAACTCAAAGGAACTGCCGATCGTATGATACAATTCGGCGTTATAGGCGACCATTCCGACTACGCGTTCGCCGCGGTCTATAAATGTAAAGACTTCCCGCGCTTCGCCCTCGGCGCGCAGATGGTCGGCGAAGAGATTTTGCGCGGCGTTGTATTCGTCGAACCGTATTCCGCTGGCGAAACTGCCATCGATGCCGGTTATCGGCGGCGAGACCGGTCCACCGTCGGCGACGCCAGCGATGGAAAAGCGTCGATGCACCGGTGTTACATTATCCCGCACCCAAGTGTCGCCGCCTTCGAGATAGATATTGCCGCCGATTTGCAGGTAGTCGTCGAGGATGCGGCCTTCCGCTTCGGTCAGGCGGTGATAGTTTTGTCCGTCCTGACCGTGATTGCCGAGGTTGACGAAGACGGCTTCGAATGAGCGCAAGTCGGCTGGCAACTGCTGATTGAGGCGCAGTTTAAGATGTGCGACGGTATGTCCTAATTCACGCAGGGCGGTGGCTTGGGAGTCGCCGGAGGTCGTGGTCAAACCGGCGTCCCAAATGAGAAAGCGGCCCGGCCCGTGCGTGCTAATCAAATATGCACGGCCGGCAGCAATCTGCGCGCCTTGCGCGCCGAACCTCAGGCTCAGGCCTTGCGCGCCGCCAATTCCCTCTACGCCGACGCTGCCGATATTCAAATTGAACGCCTGCCCGACCTCGGCGTATTGCAGATAGATGTCGCCGTCAGGCTCAAGTATCGCCTGCATAGTGATGCAGTTATGCGGCGCGCGGCCCTCTTCGTTCAGTTCGGCAATCCGTTGATATTCGACTATGAGGTTGCTGTTCCAGTTGGCGCGGTAGATATTGGCGCGGCCCCAAAACATCTGCGGATTAAGGTCTTTCCAGTAGAGAGCGATGATGTTGTTGGGCGGTTCGTCATCGGGCAGGTTGTGGAGCAGGGCAGACTGATAACCTTCGGTCGGACCGAAGCCGATGAAACCGTTGGATGATATCCAATACTGCCGGTAGATACGTCCGAAGAAGGGAAAATCGAAACCGATATCGAAGGGACCTTGGAAATCGTTGTCGCGCAAGTTGACCAGCGGGTCGCCGATGTCTTCGATTTCGCGCCAGCGATATTCGGCATCGAAGACAGCGTAGCCGCCGGCGTCATCGCGGCGCGGCGGGTCGGCCGGCGCGATCTGGCTGAAGGTGAATAATAAGATTAAAATTAGTAACGGCTTCGTAATCGGTCGCATTGAAACCCCGGGAGGGAATTTGGAATTTGGAATTTGGAATGACTGATACTATTGAGTAAATTGCAAAAGTGATGATTAATCCAGAAAACGCAGACCATAGCAAGGCGGACGCTCTCGACCGCCGAAAACCAAGCCTAGAATGCAGCGGACGAGGGCGTCCGCCTTGCCATCAGATAAAAATCCGACACTTTTGCAATTACCTCTATCGCTATAATATAATAAATATATTCACATTATCAAGTAGAACTATGCAAAATGTTTAAAAATATTCTCTGACAAACGCAAATATAAAATTAAAGTAAATACATCTGCTGTCGCCAACACCACCGGTCCGGCTGCCACTTGGGGATTTAAGCGCAGGGATTTCAATAATATCGGGAATATCGCGCCCAAAATACTCACTGTGAACATCGACAGGGCAATGCTTGAGCCGAGCGCCAATCCCACATTAGGCTCACCTTTCCAAACGGTTGATATCAGCCCGACAATCGCACCGGCGGCCAGACCTATGAGGAATGCCGCCGCTGCCTCAGCGCCTACCGTTTTTCTGAAGAAATTCCAATCCGGATTGCCGCTGTGCAACTTCTGGATGGTTAGGGTTACCGATTGAATGGAGATGCTTTCGGCCAAAGCCAGCACAACCGGAATGAACATAGCAATGACGATAAAGTGATTTAAAAAGACCTCACTTTTCGCCGCAGTCCAGGCGCAAATAAGACCGCCGAGGATATTGACAAGCAGCCAGGGGAAACGGTCGCGGAAGGAAGACATTGGCGTGGCTTTGAAGGTATGCGTCAAATGCACACCGACCAACTGGAATAAATCGTCGTAAGAACGTCGCTCGGCAATATCGAGCATCTCATCGCTGAACTGCGAGATGTCCAGAATGCCGACCATCCGACCTTTTTCGTCCACGACCGGCAGCGCTAAAAACCGGTGCATCAGGAAACCTTGACAAGCATCCAGCAGCGCGGCGTTCTTGCTTATCGACACCACGCCTTCGACCATTATCTTCTCGATGAGCGTCCCGGATTCGCTCACAATCAGCCGCCGCGTCGGCACAACGCCGCTTAATGTTCCATCCTGCTCTATAACATAAAAGTAAAGGATGCGGTCGCCAATTTGAGCATTTCGCAGGCGGACGAGGACCTCGCCAACGGTCTCACTCCGCTTGACCGCGAAATAATCGCGGCAGATATATAGTTCGATAGGGTCGGCTATATTAGCGCATTGAATTTTGCCCGAAGGGTTTTGCATACCGTTAATGTAATAACAAAAGAGGGCGATGATCGTCCGCTGCTTTGTTTTCTAATCCTGTGAGCTAATTGCAGAAGTGATGATTAATCCAGAAAACTCGGACCATAGCAAGGCGGACGCCCTCGTCCGCCGAAAACCAAGCCAAGCATAGAATGCGGCGGACGAGGGCGTCCGCCTTGCTATCAGTTAATAAATCCAGCACTTTTGCAATTACCGCCTGCGATAAGTCCGTAAATGTATCACTTATTCAGGGGTGCAGATTATAGTGTTTTTTTTAAATTGAATTATGGGCGATGACAAGCATCGCCCGTTCGGGCGAACCTCGTGTTCGCCCTTTAAAATACTACTATAAATTGACCCCATTAATAAATGGAGCACGGGTGTAAGTTGCTCCCTGCGCAGTATGGGGATGAGCGTCTCATCAATAGCAAACGGGGCTCCCCCTGCGCTTTTGTATAGGTCAGATTAATGAAATTCTTAAATCATCGTCATTTTCATTGACATTGTCATTCATCTTTATACTTGAATATCACGCCGCCCAAAGGCGGCAGGATCAGGTCAAGCGAGTCGAGCCGGCCGTGGAAAGGCCGGCCGGTGGCAATCTTTAGCCCCATATTTCCCTGCCCGCTGCCGCCGTAGTATTCGGCGTCGCTGTTAAACAACTCCCGCCATACGCCGCCGCACGGCACACCGACCAGATAGTGATGGCGCAGCGCCGGCGTGAAATTCAACACAATCAGACAACACTCCCGCCAGTCCTTCGACCAGCGCAGGAACGATATTGCCGACGAATCGGCGTCGTTGCAGTCCACCCACTCAAAGCCGGCCGGTTCGTTGTCCATTTCGTGCAGCGCCGGCTCGCGCTGGTAAAGCCTATTTAAATCGGCGACTAATTTCTGGATGCCGAGATGCGGTTCATATTGCAGCAGATGCCAGTCGAGGCTGGTATCGTGATTCCATTCATTCCACTGCGCGATCTCGCCGCCCATAAACAGCAGTTTCTTGCCTGCAGCAGTGTAAAGATAGGTGTAGAGCAAGCGCAGGTTGGCGAACTTGCGCCATTCGTCGCCGGGCATCTTGGACAGCAGCGAGGCTTTGCCGTGGACAACTTCATCGTGCGACAGCGGCAGCACAAAGTTTTCGTGGAAGGCATAGAGCATTCTGAAGGTCAGCGCGTTATGATGAAATCGCCGGAAAACCGGATCTTTGGTGATGTAGTCGAGCGTATCGTGCATCCAGCCCATATCCCACTTGAAGCCGAAGCCAAGACCGCCTAAATGAGTTGGCCGTGAGACCATAGGCCAGGCTGTCGATTCCTCGGCGATGGTCTGCACATCGGGGAAGGCGGCGTAGATTTGCGTGTTCAACTGGCGTAAGAAGTCGATGGCTTCGATGTTCTCTCTGCCGCCGTATTTATTCGTCAGCCACTCGCCCGGTTCGCGCGAATAATCTAAATACAGCATCGACGCCACTGCGTCCAGCCGCAAGCCATCGATATGATAGCAGTTCAGCCAATAGAGCGCGCTGGAGATGAGAAAAGCCCGCACCTCGTTGCGTCCATAGTTAAAAATGGCGCTGTCCCAATCCGGATGCAGCCCTTTGCGGGCGTCGGCATGTTCGTAGAGGTGCGTTCCGTCGAATTTATACAGGGCATATTCATCGGCTGGGAAGTGCGACGGCACCCAATCGAGGATGACGCCTATGCCGGCTTGGTGCAGCGCGTCGATGAGGCGCATTAAGTCTTGCGGCGTGCCGTAGCGGCTGGTCGGGGCGAAATAATTGACAGTTTGATAACCCCAGGAACCATAAAAAGGATGCTCCATCACCGGCAGGAATTGCACATGGGTGAAGCCCATTTTAAGGAGATAATCCGGCAGCAGTTCAGCCATTTCGCAATATGTTAGAGGACGATTCATTTGTTCAGGCACCCGCCGCCAGGAGCCGATGTGAAGTTCATATATTGAAATTGGCGCGCCGCGCCGGTTGCGTTCAGCGCGGCGCGACATCCAGTCTTTATCCTTCCATTTATAATCCAACTGCCAGACAATCGAGCCGGTCTTTGGCGGCGTCTCGGTGTGAACAGCAAACGGGTCGGCTTTCTCGGTCGCAAAATCGCTATAACGCGAACGGATGTAGTATTTGTAAATCATCCTTTGGTTGACGCCGGCGATAAATCCCTCCCATATCCCGGATTGTCCGTTGGGATAGAGTGGATGGCTGGCGCGGCGCCAGCCATTGAAATCACCTACCACATTCACCGCGACCGCATCCGGCGCCCAGACGGCAAAACGGCAGCCGGATCGACCATCTGTTTCAACTATATGCGAGCCTAACTTTTCCCACAAGTTGTAGTGCGTGCCTTCGTTGAACAGGTAGAGGTCGTCGTGGGTGAGGAAAAAGCGCGGCGCGGATGAGCCTATGGGCGCGCTTGAAGGTTCGATTTGCGCTTTAGATTTGACGGTTTTTCGCACCGCGGTCGATTTCTTGGTCGGCATTACCTTATTTCCTTGTTTTTGGCGAATAGTGTTTATAGTTTTCAATAAATTGGTAATTGAATCTGATGCGACGATCTCCACTAAAGAGAGTTTAAATCTATGCGCCCAGTTGCGTTTGTCGAGCGTGCCGGGACGGTTTTGCGGTTCGATTTCGTTCCATAGATCTTCGAGGTTGACCAGCATTATTCCTGTCCGGCTGCGGGCGAGAAATTGCAAGCAGTGGTCGAGAGCAACGTTAGTTTCACTGTCAACTGCAGAGGATCGACAGCCGGGAACCTGTATTCCCGGACAGTCTTGAAAGTGGGATTCTATAATATATCTCTCAATCGCTTCGACCAGGATTTTCCTTTTTTTTATATCATCGTCATTATCATCGCTGATATTAGCATTATTTATCCCTTGCCTGACCATATCGGTAATGTCATATCCGTTCCAAAACGCGCGAAACGGGTGCATATCGTGTGTATTGAGGCTGGCGACCGCGCCGGCCGGGATGGGATTAAGGGCAATTTTAGGGTCAGGCTTGGCTTCAAACGGCAGCACATACAGCCGCCGCAAGCCGCGCTTGTCCATTTCAGCGCGCACATAGTCCGGCACAGTGCCGAGGTCTTCGCCGATGATTTCGCACTTAAAACGGTGTGATTCCAAACATAATATAGCATATAATTCGTTCGATTTATATGAAACATAGACGCCTTGTGAAGCGGGTTGATTTTCCGGCACACAAAAGAGACGGTGCAGTCCCATTATATGGTCTATGCGCAGGCAGCCACATACTTCAAGATGATGTCTTAGGAAACGGATGAAATAATCATATCCGCTCTGACGAATAGCATGCGGATGCAGCGGTGGGAAGCCCCACTCCTGGCCTTGTGGCGCCAGCGGGTCGGGCGGCGCGCCGACGGTCGCGCCAAAGGTAAATTGGTCTTTATAGTGCCAGGTGTCGAAGCCATACGGATGCACGCCAACCGGCAAGTCCAAATATAACGGCTGTTCCAGGGTATAACCTCGCGCCGCTAATTCGCCGATTTGTTTTTTTATAATATGCTGGACATAAAGATGATAGCGATAGTTTTTAACATCATAATCGCTGGTATTTAATTCCTGCTTTTGCAATCTATCGTCCCAGTGACGCCAGACTTGGCCGGCGCGGTCTTGCACCGCGCGGAACATTGCATACTTGGCTAATTCTGCCCCGCCTTCAGCGAGGATTTCCTGTTCTTTGACAGTCGGATGGGTTTCAAAGAAAGTCTCAGCGCAGGCTTCGAGCGCTTTCCGTTTGAGAGCGGCAACGCGCTTATAGTCGATATATTCCAAACTGCGCAGGAAGTTCTTTTCCATGCGAAAATCGGCAGTGTTCACAATTTTCCTGGCTTTAGGGGACGCAGCCAATTCAGGCGACTGCTCAACATCGATGAATAGTTCATTCCAAAAAAGACGGCTGATGGGCCAATAAGGGCTGGGATGGCAAGGCTCGTGCAGATAGGTTGGCAGCAGGGGCAGCGTAGCAAACATCCGGCTGCCGAGTTTAGCGCTCCAGTCCAGCAGTTCCATTGCCGCGCCGATGTCGCCGACGCCCAGGGTGCGTTCGTTGTGAATAGCATAGAAGGGAGCGAAGACTCCCCAGCTATTTTGGAATTTGGAATTAGCGTCATCATCATCAAATCGGTAGGCTCGGCAAGGTGCAGCGATTATCAGCGTTTTGGCAGTTTGGTCAGCGAATTCTATCCGGAGATGGTGATAGCCGTAAGACAGAGGATTGTTGAGGACAAGTAATAGATTATGAAAGACTTGATTGTTATGCGCGATGGATCCGGTCTGAGTCAATTCGGAAAAGCGTGATGAGAATGCGGATTGTTCGCCGTTATCGAAAGATAGAGTGGCTTTGAAATGGCTGTTGGCGGCGGATTGAGGGATAAGGAGCGGAATGGTTACACCCCCCCTTGCTCCCCCCCGCAAGCGGGGGGGGAACGCCGGCTCTCCACTCTGCAAGTATGGGGGGAATGCCGGCTCTCCACTCTGCAAGTATGGGGGGAATGCCGGCACTCCACTCTGCAAGTATGGGGGGAACGCCGGCTCTCCACTCTGCAAGTATGGGGGGAACGCCGGCTCTCCACTCCACAGGTGGGAGGGGAATGCCATCTTTCTCCCCCCGCTTGCGGGGGGATGAAAGGGGGGTGTTCGGAGGGATGAGGGATGAGGGATGAGGGATGAATCCCGCTGCCGACTCGCCGCAGCCGGCGCCATCTGACAGACAGAAATGTCTGTCCTACTCCACGTCACTACGACCGGCTCGACAATCTGCTCGCAGCGCGCCTTCAATGCCAGGTTCAGCGCCTCTTCGGCGTCTTCGAGCCGGTTCACTGGCGCGCCAAGCGCTTGTAGAACGCGCAACAGCGCCTCAGTCGAAGCCTCGACTACCTCGCCAGCGAGGTTGGTGTAGGATGGCTGGACGCCGTAAAGTTCGGCTAAACGGACAAGGCGTTGATAATAGACAGGCAAGAAATTATCGATTTGAATAGTTTAATTGTGTTAGGTTACAACTGCTTGACAGTCGGCTAAGGTTTGCAATTACTCTCGTCCCTCATTTCCGTCCCCCCGAATATTCTTTCCCACATTGTAGTTTTGGGAAACGGAAAGGGCCTCAGATGACAATGGGCGTGGTCAGGGATGCGGCGCTGCTCCCAGTCGATGACCCAGTCTGGTTTGCCGTAGTGCAGATGCGCCAAGAACTCCGGAATCTCTACCTCCGGATTAGCCGCGGCTATCTCTGTCAGCGTCTTGCGAATGATAACTTTCTCTGCATCATCGAATTGCTTGTGGTGCGCCTTTAGGACGGTTATTGGCGTCCGGCAGATCAAGCAATCGACGACGAGAAATAACTCATCCTCGAACACCAACCGCGTCCTTATCTCGCGGTCCTGCACCAGACGGCAGAGCGGACAGGCCGGATCATAGTTTGGAATGTTAATAATGGCAATATCCAGACTCTATGCTCTCTATTCTGCATATTTCACTCTGCACGTTAAATTATTCCTTGTTCTTTATACCATTCTACGGTATTTTTCATTCCGCTGAAGAGGTCGAATTGCGGTATGAAGCCGGTAGCCGCGCGGAAGGGCTGGTCGTCGCAAGTCCAGGCCGGCTGGGTTAGTTCGAGCAGTTTCTGGCGGCTGAGCAGCGCTGTCTTGCCGCGCAGGTTGGATATAAATTCTATTAATGAGGCGACCAGCGGCGCAACGAACACGGGAATTGTAATCCAAACGGCTCGTTTCCCTAAGGCTTCTTCGACCGCCCGGCTGAGCTCGATCTGGGTGTGTTCGGCGCCGTCGGTGGCATACCAGATGCTGCTGGAGGGCGCGTCAGCAGCCAGCCCTAAAGTCAAAGCCCGCGCCAAATCCGCGCTATGGATGAGCATGAAGGGCATTTCCCCATCGCCAAGTTTTAACTTAATATGATGTTTGACCCAATAAACTACCGTTAGGAAAGCGTAATCCCATGGCCCATAGACGGCCGGTGGTCGGATGACTGCCCACCACATATCGCCGGCGCCTTCGCGCAAGGCTCGCTCGCCGGCGAGTTTAGAACGACCATAGTCGGTTACCGGCGCGTCTGGGTCGGAGACCTTGCGCTTGCGCTCGGGAGTGGAGGGACCTCCGGCTGCCTGACTGCTGCATAATAGGAAGCGTCGGACACTGCCCTCGCGTGCTGCGCGAACTAAATTAGCCGTCCCGTCGCGGTTCACACGATAGAACTCTCGTAAATCCCTTGCCCGCACGATGCCGCCGATGTGAATCACCCCCCAGCAGTCTTTGACCGCCTCCTGCAGGCTGGGGAAGTCGAGCAGGTGTCCTGTAATTAATTCGACATCCGGCGGCAGGCGTGAGATGTCGCTGGTCTTGCGCACCAGGCAGCGCAACCGATAGCCGCGCTCGACCAATTCCCAGGCTGTATGCACGCCGACGAAACCGGTCGCCCCAGTAATGAGAATTCGTTGCGAAGAAGAATCTTTGGCGCTTTCAAAGGTTTTAAACACGGTGATTTTTGGCTATTTTAGCGTAATGGTCAGGGACATAAGGGTAAAGCTGATTATTGGCTGTCGATGGTGTTTAAAGTCGACAATCATTTTAAATATAGAGCTAATTGCAAAAGTGATGATTAATCCAGAAAACTCAGACCATTGCAAGGCGGACGCCCTCGTCCGCCTTGCCATCAGTTAATAAATCCAACACTTTTGCAATTACCTCTACTTTTAAAATAACTTAATTTTATGCTGGATGCAAAATCGAACTATCTCCGACGCTGGACCGCGCACATTTTAAACCGGGAGAACGAATTACAACCGCGCTGCCAACAGCCGGCCGGTAAAATTAAACTATGGCTGTCAACTTTATTTGACGATATGCGCTTACTCTACCGGATGCTTTTGGCTTGGCGCAAAGGATTATATCCGCTGCCGTCTTGGACGGTCATTCTTGTATGCGCGTCTTTGTTCTATTTTTTAAGCCCGTTCGATATAATTCCAGATTTCATTCCGATAATAGGCTATCTAGACGATTTAGTGTTGTATCTTTTTATAATTGTAATTTTGCAGAAACAAATGTTAAAATTCCGGTATTGGGAGTCGAATCAAGCAAATTGACATTACATAGCAAGTAGATCTGCATTTTCCCGCTAGCGCTATGTCAAGCGTGAGGTGTCGTCATCCTTCACTGCGTTCAGGATGACATACGACATTGCACAATAGACATAACACTAGCCAACTTTATAATTTTTAAATTCTTACTTTATAATCCAGGTTTATAATGTCAACTCACCTTAATTCATTCGGAGCGCTCGACAAAGTTGTCTGGCACGGCCGCCCGGCGGTTATGTTCAGGCTCGAGCGTTTGACACGGGACGGCGCGGCCGATGTCAGTCGGCTGCCGTATTCCATCCGTGTGTTGTTAGAGGCGGTTCTGCGCGGTGAAGATGGGCATCTCATTACCCGCGACGATGTTATGCGGCTGGCGCAATATAATCCCCGGTCGCCGGCAAAAGTCGAGATACCCTTTCCGCCGGCGCGCGTCTTATTGCAGGACTTCACTGGCGTGCCGTGCGTAGTGGATTTGGCGTCGATGCGCAGCGCAATGCAGCGGTTCAGCGGCAATCCGCAGAAAATCAATCCGCTCGTGCAGGTCGATTTAGTCATTGACCACTCGCTGCAGGTGGACTTCTTCGCCGCGCTGGACGCTGAGCGCCGCAACGCCGAACTGGAGTTTGAGCGCAATCGTGAGCGCTACGAGTTCCTCAAATGGGGTTCGACCGCCTTCAGCAATTTCCGCGTTGTGCCGCCGGCTTCAGGCATCTGCCATCAGGTCAACCTGGAGTATTTGGCACAAGTCGTTCAACAACGTCAAGTCGATGGCAATATGATTTTATTTCCCGATAGTCTGGTCGGCACGGACTCGCATACGCCGATGGTCAACGGTTTGGGCGTAGTTGGCTGGGGCGTCGGCGGCATCGAGGCTGAAGCCGTGATGTTAGGACAGCCGCTCTATTTCTTAATGCCTGAAGTAATCGGCTTCAACCTCACCGGCGAACTGCCGTCCGGCGCGACCGCCACCGATTTAGTTTTGACTGTCACCCAAATTCTGCGCAAGAAGGGCGTCGTGGATAAGTTCATCGAATTCTTCGGCCCGGGCGTTGCCGCGATGTCGGTGCCGGACCGGGCGATGCTGTCCAATATGGCGCCTGAATACGGCGCGACGATGGGCTTCTTCCCCGTCGACGACAAATCGCTTGACTACTTGCGCTGGTCGGGACGCAGCCCGCAATTAGTAGAATTGGTCGAGCGGTATATGAAGGAGCAAGGTCTCTTCCGCACCGAAGAATCGCCTCAACCGGATTATAAAGAGGTTTTAGAACTCGACATCTCCACGGTTGAGAGTTGCCTGGCTGGACCTAAGCGGCCTCAAGACCGGGTAACCGTTCAAGACCTCAAGGCTGCGTTTAACAAAGCCCTCATTACTCCCTTTGAGAAGCAGGGCTACGGACTGACGGAAGACAAATTAGGCACAACGGGAAATATTAAAAGTGACGGCGGCAGCCAGACTTTGAAGCATGGCGATGTAGTCATTGCGGCGATTACTTCCTGTACAAACACTTCCAATCCTTCGGTCTTAGTAGCGGCTGGATTGTTAGCGAAAAAAGCCCTGGCTGCCGGTCTGAAGGTCAAACCTTATGTGAAGACCAGTCTGGCGCCGGGTTCGCGGGTCGTTACCGATTATTTAAAAAAGACCGGGCTGCTGCCTTATTTAGAGCAGACCGGCTTCCATATCGTCGGTTATGGCTGCACGACCTGCATCGGCAACAGCGGGCCTCTGCCGCCGCCGGTAGCCGAAGCCATTAAAGAAGGAGGGCTTATCGCCGCTGCAGTTATCTCTGGCAACCGCAACTTCCCAGGCCGGGTTCATCCGCAGGTCAAAGCCGCCTACCTGGCTTCGCCGCCGCTGGTAGTTGCTTATGCTTTAGCCGGCACGGTGGACATAGACTTGGCGAGCGAGCCGATAGGCGCAAACGCTAAAGGCGAGAAGATTTATCTAAAGGATATTTGGCCGGCGCGGGCTGAGATCGAAACATTGCTGCCGATGGCGCAAGATGCAGCGACCTTTGTCCATAGTTATCAGGACATAGAGCAGTCCAATCCATTGTGGAACGCTATCGAGGTCAAAGGCGGCGCACTCTACGACTGGGATGAAACTAGCACTTATATCCAGGAGCCGCCGTTCTTTGAAACGCTTGCGCCGACGCCTGAGCCTATTAAGCCGATATTAAGCGCTAGAGCGCTGATAAAAGCCGGCGATTCCATCACTACTGACCATATCAGTCCGGCTGGCAATATCGCTCTCGACAGTCCGGCTGGCAAATATCTTATCGACAAAGGCGTGCTGCAGAAGGAGTTCAACCAATACGGCGCCCGGCGCGGCAATGACCGTATTATGACGCGCGGCACCTTCGCCAATGTGGCTTTCCGCAATCATCTTGGGCAGGGCAAGGAAGGCTCGTGGACGACGCATTATCCTTCCGGCGAACTGGTGAGCGTCTTCGATGCCGCCTTGCGCTACAAACGAGAGAGTGTCCCGCTCTTAGTCATCGCCGGCATAGACTACGGGATGGGCTCATCGCGCGACTGGGCGGCGAAAGGCGCCTTTCTGTTAGGCGTCAAAGCCGTGATAGCGCAATCGTTCGAGCGCATCCACCGCGCCAATTTGGTGGGGATGGGCGTTCTGCCGTTGCAGTTCAAGCCCGGCGAAACGGCCGAGACTTTGGGACTATTAGGCAGCGAAGTCTATAATGTCCATATCGACGATAATGTGAAGCCGCATCAAGAACTGATAGTGGACATAGTAGATGGGAGTGAGCGGAAGCGATCAATCCAGGTCTTATGCCGGCTGGATTCGCTGGTCGAAGTAAATTATTATCGACACGGCGGGATTTTACAGGCGGTGTTGAGGCGGTTTTTAAAGGAGTAGAGGGTTGATAAAGGCTGGATAGTGGATTTATGGCTGCCATCCCTTGGCGGGTGGCAGCC
Source organism: Calditrichota bacterium (assembly GCA_016867855.1). Taxonomy (GTDB): domain Bacteria; phylum Electryoneota; class AABM5-125-24; order Hatepunaeales; family Hatepunaeaceae; genus VGIO01. The sequence goes on along the minus strand of VGIO01000030.1, from coordinate 6,490 downwards.
ATTTTGTTATTATCGGAGTAATTGCAAAAGTGATGATTAATCAAGAAGACTCGGACCAAGGCAAGGCGGACGCCCTCGTCCGCCGAAAACAAAGCATAGAATGCAGCGGACGAGGGCGTCCGCCTTGCCATCAGTTAATAAATCCAACACTTTTGCAATTACCTCGTTTGAATGCAAATTGGTATTGGGTGAAACACTTAAAAATCTATCGCTGGATTGAGAAAAATTTTAAAACTCCCCTCTTTATCCGACTCGCCTCTTGACAAAACAATTCACGGCATATATATTTCCATCTGTTGTTAGCGCTCGTTATGAATGAGCGCTAACAACCGTTGCATTCATTCGTATCATCAGAGCGTCAAGGACACTTGACGCAATATATCTTTTCAATCAACCCAAAATCTACAATTATCATTTAGGAGGCATCTTGAATATTCATCCTATCGATGAACGCGTTTTAATCCGGCCGATTGAGCTGGAGGAACGCAAGGTCGGGAGCATCATCATACCCGACACCGCCAAAGAGAAGCCGCAGATGGGCGAAGTCGTCGCCGTTGGCGATGATGTCGTCCACGAAAAAGAGACGCGCAAGAAGTTGTCCGAACTGGTTAAGGTCGGCGACCGCGTCATCTATGCCAAATACGGCGGCACCGAAGTCAAGGTCGATAACATCGAATACTTGATCGTGTCCAGAAACGACATTTTAGCCGTGGTAAAATAGGCGTAAGGTGTAAGTAACAAGGTGTAAGTAGAATAATGCCTTGTATTTAACATCGTATAATCGCTTACATCTTACACCTAATTCCTATTAATTCAAATTATTAAAGAAGGAGTCATAACAATGGCAGCCAAAGAAATACAATTCGACCTCGATGCGCGTCAGGCGATGAAGCGCGGCGTCGATAAACTGACCGAAGCGGTCAAAGTAACGCTCGGTCCCAAAGGACGCAATGTTCTCATCGATAAGAAGTTCGGCGCGCCGACATCGACCAAAGACGGTGTAACAGTCGCCAAAGAAATCGAACTGGAAGATCCGATTGAGAATATGGGCGCGCAAATGGTGCGTGAAGTCGCTTCGAAGACCAGCGATGTCGCCGGCGACGGCACTACAACCGCTACTGTGTTAGCGCAATCCATTCTCGCTGAGGGGCTGCGCAATGTCGTAGCCGGCGCCAATCCGCTAGATCTCAAGCGCGGCATCGAAATTGCTGTAAAAGAAGTTGTGTCCGAACTACAGAAACAATCCAAGCCAATTGGCGCTAACTGGGATGAGATTGCCCAGGTCGGCGCTATCTCGGCAAACAACGACGAGCGCATCGGCAAACTAATCGCCGAAGCGATGGAGAAGGTCGGCAAGGACGGCGTCATCACCGTCGAAGAAGCCAAAGGCACCGAGACCACTGTCGAACTGGTCGAAGGGATGCAGTTCGACCGCGGCTACCTGTCGCCGTATTTTATCACTAACGCCGACAATATGGAAGCCGCGCTTGAAGAGCCGATGATTCTCATCCACGATAAGAAGATTTCGCTGATGAAAGACCTTCTGCCGGTGTTAGAGAAGGTGGCTCAAATGGGACGCGCTTTACTCCTCATCGCTGAAGATGTCGAAGGCGAAGCGCTGGCGACCTTGGTCGTCAACAAACTGCGCGGCACATTGAAGGTCTGCGCGGTGAAAGCCCCCGGCTTCGGCGACCGCCGCAAGGCGATGTTGGAAGATATCGCTGTTCTGACCGGCGGACGGGTCATCTCCGAAGAGGCCGGTTTCAAATTAGAGAATGCGGTGCTGAGCGACCTCGGCAAAGCCAAGCGCGTAACTATCGACAAGGATAACACGACCATCGTCGAAGGCTTGGGCAAGAAGGACGAGATTAAAGGCCGCTGCGACCAAATCCGCAAGCAGATTGAGACGACGACCTCAGACTACGACCGTGAAAAATTGCAGGAACGGCTGGCGAAATTGTCCGGCGGCGTCGCAGTGTTGAAAATCGGCGCGGCGACCGAAGTCGAGATGAAAGAAACTAAGGCGCGCGTCGAAGACGCTTTGCATGCCACGCGTGCGGCTGTCGAGGAGGGAATTATCCCCGGCGGCGGCGTCGCATTGCTGCGAGCCCAGCTGGCGTTGGAGAAGTTAGCGTTGACCGGCGATTCGGCGCTGGGTGTGAAGATTGTCCGCCGCGCTATAGAGGAGCCTATCCGGCAGATTGCCGCCAATACCGGCATGGACGCCTCAGTAGTAGTTGAGAAGGTGCGCGCCGAATCCGGCGCCTTCGGCTTCAACGCCCGCACCGAAGTCTTCGAAGACCTCTACCAAGCCGGCGTCATCGACCCGACCAAAGTCGCCCGCTGCGCATTGGAGAACGCAGCCTCCGTCGCCGGACTTCTGCTGATGACCGACGCAGTCATCTTTGAGAAGCCGGAGAAGGAAAAGGCTATGCCGCCAATGCCTCACGGCGGCGGTATGGGCGGAATGGATTACTGATGGTGATGGTGATGGTGATGGTGATGGTGATAGTGATGGTGATAGTGATGGTGATGATGATGGTGATGGTGAAGGACAGAAGTTGCGTCAGGTGTTTTCACCTGACGCAACTGTTTTTTGGAGGAGATCAAATTGATAGATTGGATAATATAAACAAATATGTCTTTAAATACCTTCTATTAACCAGTGAAACATTTTGTATTGCCACAAAATTACTTGAGGTTAGGCGGAGATTATAAATACCGGCAGGGAATCGACTCGCATTCCAGGTTAACCGGCGCATTCCGGCGCTCAAATAATCATCTAATACCAAGTCGCGATCAATCTGATGATAAATGTCAAAACATATTCACAACAGATTAAACGGATGAAACGGATAATCCTATAAAGCCGCTAGGTTAATCCGTTCTATCCGTTTAATCCGTTGTTAATTTTGCATCCCTTTATTCATTATGAATGCAAATTAGTATAAATGTCATTTTCCGGCGCGGGATTTTCAATCCGACCGCGTTTCATAATCAGAAAGCCTAAAGCAAATGAACGAATTCAAAGCAACATACTCAGCCTGCCAACGCTATCAAGGTCAAACCGAGCGCTTGCTGGCGCTGCCTGCAGACCGCCTGCAACGGATGATGTGGCTGGAACATTCAAAGGAATGCATCGCCTGCCGGCAGGTCATCGCCGTCGATAACGAGTTGAAGCGCTTGATACAAGTCCTGCCCGAGCCTCATCCGGCGTTTATAACCGGCGCGGTGATGAGCCGCATCCGTTCGGACCGGCGCCGGTCGTTGTTCAGCCGCCGCGGCTTGGTCTGGGCTTTAGGCAGCAGCCTCGCCGGCGTTGTCCTCGGCTTGGGTTTAACGGCTGTCCTGCCGCAAAATACTTTAATCACCGCTTCCAACGGCAGCGAATTTTATATTGCCGAATTCGACGACGGGCTGGACGATTTCTATGCCGCTTTAATGGGCGATGATGGAGAAAACGGTCGATGAATAGCCACAGATGGCTGATAGCCGCGCTGTTGGTCGCTTGGACGCTCGTCGTCGCCTTGAGCGTGGCGCTGTATTATCGCAGCCGACCACCGCGGCCGCCGCTGCCGATGTCAGGTTTATTCGAGACTGGGCGGTTCTGTCCACCTCAAGATAGGCCGGCTCAGGGGATGCCCTTTCGCCAGCGGCTGTGCGACAAAATCGAACCGTTATCCCGAGAGCAGCATCGTTTGACGCGCGAGTTCTTCGACTGCTTGTGTGCCGAAACCCTTGATAGCCAACGCGTTGAAGCCATCGCTGACAGTCTCGTGCAGATACGCAGCCAAATGCAGCGCAACCTCTACCGCGGGATGCTCGAAATGCGCGATAATCTTCCTTGCGAGCGCCGCCGCGATATGTATCACCGGATGTTCCGGAAATCCGAGCGGTATAATAAAACCAAAGACTAATTTCGAATCAAGAACAATGGACTATCTATTCACAATGTCCCTTAGTTCACACTGGCCACAATATCTACTGCTATGTCAAGCGTAATACCAATTTGCATTCAAATGAATAATAAAGGGATTCAAAATTAACAACGGATTAAACGGATAGAACGGATAACATAGCGGCTTTACAGGTCTATCCGTTTCATCCGTTTAATCTGTTGTGAATATGTTTTGACATTTATCATCCGATTGATTGCGACTTGGTATAAGATGTCGTCATCCTGAACGAAGTGAAGTATCTCGTCCTAAAGACTTACTTAACTAGACGAGATCCTTTACTTCGTTCAGGATGACATACGACATTGCACAATTGACATAACACTAGAAATAACACAAAACAAATACAAAGGAGAACCAATGAAAAACAAACTCTTCCTAACTGCCCTGCTGGCATTATTCATAGCGACCGTGGCTGTAGCCCAGCCGATGATGGCGCCCGGCAGGATGGATTGCGGGAAACATCGCGGTATGGCTATGATGGCCGACCGCCCGACCATCGACCCGCTGGGGCGCTGCCTAATGGGCATCGACCTCACCGACCAGCAAAAGAAAGATGTCGAAAAACTGGCGCTCGAACATCAAAAAAAGATGCTCGAACAACACGCCAAGATGGTTGACCTAAAATCCAAAATGAAACTGGCGTTGACCTCCGATAAGCCGAATATCGACGACCTTGCCGTAAAAATCGGTAAACTCCACGAGGAAAAAGCCAAAATGAAAGCCAACCATCTGCGTAAAATGCGCGACATCCTGACGCCGGACCAACGGATTACCTTCGACCGCAATATACTCACCATTGGCGGTGGACATTGTAAAAGCCGGATGGGCTGCGGCGCTGGCCGGATGGGTTGCGGTATGGGACCCTGCGGTAGTTCCAGCGCCGATATCAAACCCAATCCACAATAACTATTATATCTACCAACTAAAAAGGGGCGAAGGATGATATCGCCCCTTTTTTTACATCTTTGCATCCTTAAATGACAATACTATAACCCCATCCGATTTCTCATCCACTCCATATCCAAATTTGGACAAGTCTTTATAACGCTGCCCGGCTTCTGCGCCTCATAATGTCCCAGAGCCTTTGTCCCCGCGAACTGTTTAATCAAGCCGGTTGTTAATTCAACAAGACTTTTAAACTGCGCCGCGGTGAATAGCCGCTTGCCAATCAAACATATCCCCACCGAATTGACATTTCTGCCTTCACAATGTGCGCCGGGCTTAGAAAGCGCTCGCCCTTCCTGCACCACGCCATCCTGGTCGAACTGCGGTCGTCCCAGTCGCAGCGCTGCATCATCCGGATATGGATTGAGAATAACGAAATGATAACCAATTCCCGACCACCCTCGCGCCCGATGCCAGTCGTCGATTAATTTAGCATCCCCAAACTCGCTGTCCGAACAATGCAGAATGATTTCCGTTATTTCACGCATCCTCTTCCAACGGCTTCCCTGCCAAGCCTCGCGCCAAACCGCGCGCGGCATCACATATAAAGGATAATACGCGCTTTTTGAATGAATTTTCAGCCTCGCCGGCGATGATAGGCAGGTCGAAGCCTAAACCTAATTCCCGAAGATAAAGACCAAACTTATAACACTTTTCATAGAGCGGATATCTTTTCATCAGCGCTGCCGTCAATCCGACGACCGCCGCGCCGGCAACAGGCACAAGCGCGCCGATTAACCATTCAGGCATTTTTAACTCCTTTTAACTTCCAACGTTCCCCCAGTAATCGGTTATAGATAAAGACTGTGAACTCAATCACAGTATCGATTATGAACAGCCGCCACTTCAGCGGCAGCCAGTTCCACCAGCGCGGGCCAAACTTTACAATCACAATGGCTATCGCTTTCGACACCCGCTCGTGTTTTAACTTGCCGAGATTGCGACCGCTGTAGTGCAGTTCCGCCTCTTCGACAGCATCGACGATGGCAAGGAATATCTTTTTAAGATCGATTTTCATTCCTTCTTATTATCCTCTGTGTCCTCTGTGCCTCTGTGTTTAAACATTACCTCCCCCACGCCGCCCTGCACCATCCGATTAATCTGCTTTCTCCGCTGTGAATCCCTATCGTCTCCCACGCCCCGACATCGGGATATTTGCCTAAATAAACAACCCCGGTATAGACCGCGCCCTTGTCTATCAACTTACTATGCCTTCGCATTCGATAATCCAACCCATCGGCATTCGTAAAAAAAAGATTGAGCGCGGTGAAAGTCGGCGTATAAGCCCCGTTCGATGTAACAGCCCAACTCGCATTATTAGTTTGAACAAATGCCGCAACGTCAGCGCCTATCGCAAAAACAGTGTCCACTTGAGTTATGATGTTGTTTCGCAAAGTTGCCATTGCCGCTCCGACGCTCTGAATGCCCTTCGTTGCAGCCGCGCTGGGCTCTTCCCCGTCGATAGTGCAGTTGTAAATCGCTGCTATGCTTGCCGCGTTCAATCGTATGCCGACTAAGCAAGAGTCGATTGTCAAGTGGTCGAACTGGTCGCCGTAGTTCGCGGGCGTATGTGTCGAGTCGACTAC
>VGIO01000029.1 GCA_016867855.1 Calditrichota bacterium | reverse complement strand
GTCGGATTTAAGTATCTGCCCGCCAAATCGCTCAACTAAGCGGTGCCGGACATTTTCGTCGAGCAGCAACGCCCAAACGCCCATAATATCGCCAATCACCAATCCCGCGCCCAAATCTTCCCAGATCCTGCCCACAACCGACTTTCCCGCGCCCAAAGGACCGGTTAATCCGACGAAATATTTTCCCTCAGATTCCTCTCTCAACAAGTAAAACCTAATTTGCGTCGAACCGCTGGAATCAATCCACCAGCGTCCAAAATGGCTTGAACCGATGGATCCAAAGGCGGAAAATGAATTTCTCTCCCGTCCGGCAAAGAGATAAGATGCGCTGAAAAATCGACCGTAATCTGGTCGCCGTCCTTTAGTTTCGCATTTATATCGGCTTGGACTAACGGCAGCCCCTGGTTGACGGCATTGCGAAAGAAGATGCGCGCAAACGAGCGGGCGACGACGGCGGCTATGCCCGCTGCTTTCAGGCAGGTCGCGGCTTGCTCCCGGCTCGAGCCGCAGCCAAATCCGCCCCCGGCGACAATGAAGTCGCCCAGTTGCAATTTGGCTGGGAATTGGACATCGAAGCCTTCCAAAGCATGTTTTGCCATTTCGAGCGGATCGAGAATGGGAAGATATTTACCGGGATAGATGACATCGGTATCGATGTCCTCGCCTAAAACCCAGACCCGACCGGATATTTTTTGCTGCATAGATGGTTTTAGTGTAGAGTGCAGATTGTATAGTGTATTTGATTGGGGATATAATTACAATTTGTTCCAATACGATGATTAATAATAATTTGCATTCATTAGGTCACAATTAATTTAACACATTCACAACAGATTTAACGGATTAACAGATAACTTATCACATCTAACCTCTTATCCGTTCCATCGGTTTCATCTGTTATGAATTATATTAGAATGAGTGTCCTTAAGAACGCAACTTAGTATAAGACATTTTAACCACAATTCTTTTTATACTATTCCCTATACGCTTTATAATTCAATTAGTTGTTTGGGTGACTTATTGAGAATTTCGTTGCTGTCTTGCCGGACGACGACATCATCTTCTATTCTGACGCCGCCCCAATCAGGAATATAGACTCCCGGTTCGATAGTGATGACATTTCCAACAGCAAGTTTGTCTTTGGACTGCGCGCCGACGCGGGGCGCGGAATGGACTTCCATCCCAATGCCGTGCCCTAATCCATGCGTAAAATAATCTCCTTTGCCGGCAGCGGTAATAATGTCCCGTGCGACTTTATCGAGGTCTTTAGCCCACATTCCAGCCTGCGCCGCTTCGCAGGCGCGCTGCTGGGCTTCCAACACTAAGGCATAGACCTTTTTTTGTTCGGATGTCGCCTTGCCGACGACGACAGTGCGCGTCATATCGGCGGTGTAACCGCCGGCTAAACAACCCATATCAATAGTTACAAAATCACCTTTGGCGATCTTCTTGGTTGTCGCCGTGCCGTGCGGCAGCGATGAACGCACACCGGATACCACAATCGGCTCAAATCCATCCCGGTCGGCGCCCAATTTTTTATGTTGGTAGGTTATTTCCGCCGATATATCCATTTCGCCGACGCCCGGTTTGAGCAGCGGCAGAATCTTCGCAAATGCTTCGTCGGTGATGCTGACGGCTCTTTTAATCGCGGTGATTTCCGTCTCATCCTTCACCGCGGCAATCTGCTCGACTACGCCGGAAGTCTCAACTAAAGGACAATTTGGAAAGTAATGTTGCAGAGTTTTGTGCATATCGAAGGTCATCTTAGCGGTCTCGAAACCAATGCGTCCGCGGAATTTTATCTCGCGGTTATTTTTCATCTCGCGCCCGAAGGCATCGGCTGTCGAAAAACCATTTTTATAAGTAAAAACCTTAGCGCCTGTAACCTGTTCGCGTGCCTGGTTAGTATATCGGCCGTCGGTGATGAGATACGCCTGGCGTGCGGTAACTAATAGAACCGCATTCGATCCGTTGAAACCGCATAAATAGCGGATATTCGCGGCTTCTTTAAAGTGAATGTCTGAGAATTTAACGACGATGAAATTAGCGATGCCCAGCGGGCGAAATCGGCGTCGCAGCGCGTCGAGACGGGGCTGCATAGAATTCCTTATTGTAGATTTGCTAAGTTGTATATTTTTGTTATTTAATAATATATGACTAATGACAAATACTAATTCGCTTTCGATCTAATGTTTTGTCAAGGCAATATTGATAGGTAGGAGAACGGGCGTTTCTGCCTGTCCAACTTCGCTTTATCCGCTTAAATCGCTTCCTCCGCTGTGAATATTGATGTTGCATCCGTTGTCGCTCGGTAATAATTCACAACGGATTTAACGGATTGAGCGGATAATTGCACCCCCCCTTGCTCCCCCCCGCAAGCGTGGGGGGAAGGCCGGATCTCCACCCGCTTGCGGCTGTTGCTTGCTCTCCACCCGCTTGCGGCTGTTGCTTGCTCTCCACCCGCTTGCGGGGGGATGAAGGGGGGTGTATTTTCATCTTACGTTGCACCGCGCCGCGGGATGATGATTATTCAACTTAATCTGCTTAATCTGCTGTTAATTCTTTTACGGCTAAAAGTCCGATTGATAGCAACTCAGTGTCAGTTGACAAATAGCCTTGTCATCACTATTGGCATATTCTCAATTTATTTCACTCCGCTCTCCAATTTAACCTGCAGGGCTTCACGCCGCTTGCGATAGGCTTCGTTAGTGGGAAATTTTTCCAACAGAGCGTCATAGACTTCGATGGCGCGCGCCCAATCGCCTTGCGAAGCGTAAAGTTCGGCCAGAGTTTTGGTGGCAATTTTAGGTTTCGATTTTGCATCGTTCACTTCTGCAGACGCAGCGGTTTTCATTGCAAGCGTCGGCGGCATAGTAAGCGTCGGCTTTTTCTGCGTTACTTCCTGGGCTATAATCGCCAGCCGCCGGCGGGCGTCCTCCTCGCGGGCGACGATTTCCGACGGTATTTTCAAGGGAGGCTCTTCTAAAGCGGCTTCCTCTAACGCTGGAATAGATTCGGCTTGCGGTTCGATAGCGCTTACTAACTCGACCGGCGAGCGAATTGCCGGCGACGGTTCGGCCGGCGTCTGAATTTGAGAGGTTGTTTCGCCGCTGAGCATATCCAGCGGCGTCTCGAGAACGATACGTTTAGGTTTTATGCGTTCTTCCGTTATCGGCGCTTCACCGGCAATCATTTCGACCGGTGTTTCAAGAGCGATTCTCTTAGGCTTAACCTGTTCAACTTTTTTAGGGATGGCGTCTTCACCGCTGATCATCTCCAGTGGTTTTTCAAGCACGATCCGTTTTGGCTTAATTCGCTCGACGGCAGCTGCGGCTTCAGGCACCGGCGCCTCGCCGCTTATCATCTCCAGCGGTGTTTCGAGAAGCGGCGGCTGGGGTCGGACCAGCGGAGTTTCAAGAGACTCGGCTGTAAAATCTTTTTCAATTTGAGATATGTCTAGCGCTTCTGCACCCAGCGATGGCAGTTCGACAGATTCGAGAGATTCTACCGGCCGATCAGGAACTAAATCAGCCGCCTCCTCTTTTTTCATCTTCATTAATCGCAGAATAGGCGTTTCGTCGCGCGGAATACGCGATGCTTCAGCCGGTTTGACGAACGGGAAGAGGTCTTCATCGACCGCTGTTGACTCTATAGGGATTTCCACCGGCGCTTCCGATGACGTTTCTGCAACTGCCGCTTCGAGCGGTTTTAAAGGTTCAAGCGGTCTTAGCGGCGGTAAATATTCATCTTGATAAGCCATCGATTTGGGCGGCGCAACGCCAATCTCTTTTTTGGGTTCAGAATCGATGCCGACTATGTTTTTAACTTCTCGAACTATATCAGAAGGTTTAGGGGCGGTCGCGCGCGGGGCATCGACTTTTTCAGCGCGGCGGGCTAACCTTTCAGCCCAATTCTCAGGTTCTGGTGCAAGTTCTGCACTCGCTTCAGCCGGCTCGTCAGGTTCGATAAATTCTTCATCCACAGCCATAGTCTCTTCTTTTGAAGATGTATACTGTTCGTCGCTGATTTCGACGAGCGGCGAGGCAGCAGTCCCGCTGACGGCATCAGCCCAGGAAACACGAACAATGCGATTTTCATCGCTCTCCGCCTCTTCCGGCTGCGCTTCATCTGTTTTTAATTCTTCCGGTCGGGCGCGAAAACCGATCTCCTCCTCCTCATATTTCATCCCCTCCCAAGCCAGACGAGGCGGCTCTTTTACAGCCGGCGCGGATATAGGCGCGGTGCTGGTCGCAAGTTCGCTCGAAGGTAATGTCGGACGCTCAATACGACGCTTGATTTCCGGTGGCAGCAGTCCGCGTTTGAGCAACTCCTGCCGCAAGGTCGAAGGCATCATCCGTTTGACTTCGACTGGAGTGAACGCGCCGCTGTCGATGGCGGCTTTACGCAACAACGCGGTCTGCAGCATCGTCTGGAGGTTGGCATCAAGCGCGTTGGCTTCAGCCAGAATGCGCAGGTGGTCTAAATAGCCTTGTTCATCGTCCTCTTTCTGCGCTAATTCGCAGCATTGCATTCGCGCTGAGAGAATTGTCGGGTCGATTTGCAGCGCCCGTTCAAATGCTGCCCGCGCCAATCTATCCTGTTTCAACTGCAAATGCAGGCAGCCTTTAATAATCCAGCCTGCAGCATAGTCGGGATTTTGATTCAATCCCTGCGTCAGCAGGACGGCGGCCGGTTTGATGCGGCCTAATTGCAGATAGCATTCCGCCAGCCGGGCAAAGACCAGCGGCTGAACAGGCAGCAATTTCTTTAATTTCACAGATTGTTGCGAGTAGTATTTAGGCTGATTCGGCATTTTATACCTCGTTTTTGGCGAGTCGCCTCAATTCATTTAGAAACCTAAGCGCTTCGAGCGGCGTCATTGTGTCGACGTCGGCTTTTTCTATTTGTTCGCGTAATTTATGTTCGACAGGGTCAAAGAAGGTCAGTTGAGCAAAGTGTTTTTGCGGCGTGCGGAGGATGCGTTTGCCATCGGAGCGGTGATGTTTGGATGCGTCTTCAGCAGTATTCGCTTCACCGGGCGATAGGTCGTTGGCTTCGAGGTTGGCAAGCACTTCTTTGGCACGTCTGATGACGGCGGACGGAATTCCCGCCATCTGCGCGACATAAATACCGAATGACCGGTCGCTGCTGCCGGGAATAATCTTCCTTAAAAATAAAACTTTATCGCCATATTCCCGCACAGCGACATTCAAATTTCTCACACTTTTCAAATATTTTTCCAAGTCAGTCATTTCGTGGAAATGTGTCGCAAACAAGGTGCGAGGTTTGAGATGCAGATTCTCGTGGATATATTCGACAATCGACCATGCTAACGACAAGCCGTCGAAGGTCGATGTCCCTCGTCCGATTTCGTCGAACAGCACCAGCGAGCGCGGCGTGGCATTATTTAATATAGCCGCCGTTTCTTGCATTTCCACTAAAAAAGTTGACTCGCCGCCGGCGAGATTGTCCAAGGCTCCAATGCGCGTAAATAATTTATCGGCCACGCCGATGTGCGCACATTTCGCCGGCACAAACGAACCCATTTGAGCCAAAATAACACATAAAGCCGCCTGGCGCAAGTAGGTTGACTTGCCCGCCATATTCGGACCGGTAACAATATATATCCGCGCTTCATCGCCACCCATCGCCAAGTCGTTCGGGACGAACTTTTCGCCCGGCGGCAACATCTTCTCGACGACCGGATGCCGACTCTCGAACAACTCCAGCCGGTCGTCGCCAGCGATGACCGGCCGGTGGTATTGTTCTTGCCCAGCCAATTCCGCCAACGCTGTCAAAAAGTCGAATTCCGCCAAGGCTTGCGCGTTTTCTTGCAAGACCGAAGCCTGCTCGATGACGCGCGCAACTAACGATTGAAAAATCTCATTCTCGCGCTGATTGACCAAATCTGCGGCGCTGATCAGTTTCTCTTCATATTCCTTCAATTCCGGCAATGTATAGCGCTCGGCATTGGTCAAGGTTTGGCGGCGGATATAATGAGGCGGGACTTTTTCGAGATGTGATTTTGTTATTTCGATATAATAACCAAACACCCGATTGTAAGCCACACGCAGGTTGGAGATGCTGGTCGCCGCCCGCTCACGCTTTTCTAAATCTTCCAGCCAAGTCTGCCCGCCAGTTTGCAGCCGGCGCAACTCATCGACCTTGGCATCGAAGCCGTCGCGAATTAGACCCCCTTCGTTAGTAGCAAGCGGCGGTTCATCGACTATAGCGCCTTGCAGTAAAGCGCGCAAATCAGGCAGCGGATTCATTCGCCCAACGCAAGCCTGCGCCAGCGGACTCTCCACACGCGCGAGCAAATCAATCAAATCCGGCAATAAAGCCAGCGTCTCACGCAGAGCGACCAGGTCGCGCGCCGAACTGCGCGCCGTCGCCAGCCTCGCCAAATATCGCTGAACATCCCCGGTCATCTTCAGCAGCGCCCGAATATTGTCACGCAGTAATGAATTGCGGTAGAACTCTTCGACTGCGTCGAGCCGCTCATTAATCAACTCCGCCTCGGCTAAAGGCTCTACCAGCCGCGCCGTCAACAACCTTCTTCCTGCAGTGGTCACCGTGCGGTCGATGACCGCAAGCAGAGTGGCTTTGGAATTGCCGGCCAGCGACTCGGTCAATTCTAAATTGCGCCGCGCTGACGGTTCGATGAACAGCCGGCCGACGAGCTCGGCTTTGGTCAGTTGTGTGATGTGCGCCGGTTCGCAGCGCAGGTTCTGCTTGATGTAGTAGATAAGCGCGCCGGCAGCGCTCACCGCCGGCACATTGCCTTCTATTCCGAAGCCCTTCAGTCCCACCGTTGCAAAATGGTCGGTTAATGTGCGCCGGGCAAATTCATATTCCCATATCCAATCCTCCAACTTGCTGACCACCTGTGGCTTGAAATTGCCGACGGACGTCGGGCCGACATCCGCCGTCGCTGCCGGCACGACTAATTCGATAGGCGCGACATTCCCCGCGATAATCCTGACCTCATCTCCGCTGAAATTCCCCGCCGACACGACGCCGCTGATGATGTCGGTCCAGGCGTAGCCGAAGCGGTCGTCGTGCCTAACTATAGCCGCGATGTTCGCCGACGCTTTCTCCTCATCCTCGACCAGCGCCGGATTTGTGCCAGCGGTTACGACCCTCACCACATCCCGCTTGACCAACCCTTTGGCTTTCTTAGGATCTTCGACTTGTTCGACTATGACCACCCTCCGTCCGGCTTCGACCATACGCGTTAGGTAGTTGTCGAGTTGGTGATACGGAAAGCCTGCCAGCGGCACATTCGCGCCCTTACCGTGCGCCCGCGAAGTCAGCCGCAAGCCCAAGATTTCGGAAGCGGCTTTGGCGTCTTCGTAGAACATCTCGTAAAAGTCGCCCATCCGATAGAACAGAATCGCATCCTCGAACTTGCGCTTGATTGCCGAATACTGCGCTAACATCGGCGTCCTGTCGCCGACCGGTAGGTTCATAAGGGATGGCTTATATGTTGTTTATGTCGTCTCGTTGTCATTCTGAACGAAGTGGAGAATCTCTTCTCTCTCCCCCCGCTCTCTCCCCCCGCTCGCGGGGGGATGTAAGGGGGGTGTTCGAAAATATGAAGTATGAAGGATGAATCCCGCTGCCGACTCGCCGCAGTCGGCAACAGGAGAACGGGCGTCCCTGCCCGTTCACAAATGTCGCACCCAAATGACGCGCCTTTCCCGCATAGAGTTTATCCTGTTAATACAGAACTGGAATCCAAATTCTATTTTTACAAAAATAAGATATAAACAAATTTACCATAAAAAAACATTAAGCCCGCCTAAAATGTTAGACGGGCTTGATTTTGTGTTTGAAAATTGCTAACTTTCAATCAGTTGGAATTGCACTCGCAATTTCGCTAAAGGCGGGGGGGAGATTCCAGCGCCCTCCCGCTAAACTCCCTCCCCCTTACGCATTAGTCCATCCATTCGAATCAATCCACCCCCGCAAAGTTCCCGCCGTGTAGAAGTCGATGGAAACGCCGAAACCGTTGCCGTTGGTATTATAGACAAATCCTGTCCCGGCCGCGGCGACCAGATTGGCTGCGTCATCGACCATAAACTCGTTCGAATTGAGACGGGTGTTGCCCATATGGTCGATAATCTGTCCGTCGCGGCTTAAGACCACATTTGCGGTCGAGTCGCCGCCGCCTATTTCGAGGTCGGTGGCATTGGGGTCTCCGCCTGCATCGATAGTTCCGGCTGCCGCTATAGGCCCCACAAACAGTGAGCCTTGGGCTGCAACATCGCCTCCGCAGGATACATTGCCCGCCAACATGCTGGTCTGGGCTACATTCAGACCTCCGATAACCCATGTTGTCCGACCATTCCGTCCGATTTCGACATCGACAGTTGTGTTTTGTGTCCCAAGTTCCAGGTTATGGCTGTTGTTAGCGTCGATAAGACCATTGTCGTTGCTCGGTCCGACGATCAACCTGCTGATAATCTCAACATTTTGTCCTACGCGACCAAGAACAATCGTCCCGGAAACCTCCTCCACACCTATGCATATTGCGCCGGGAGCGGGAGTAGGCACACCCTCGATTTGACCAGCAGTTTGACGCGAACCTAAAGTTAGAATACCTTCACAGATTATACCGGGCAGGCTTACTTTCAGTTTTCCACCTTGTATCTGCAACGCAACGGCGTCAGCCTGTTGACTTCCATTGAAAACCGTCAGTGTAGTAGGACCTTCGGTTCTGATGTTAGTTGAACCGTTGATGTCGGTTGAACCTGTGATTTCTGTGTCGCCGCTGAATTCAATTCGCCCGCTGACCTTTAAAGCGCGTGCGTCTTCGTTTGCGTTGGAATTTACTATCTCTAAGGTCTTATGCGCGGCGTTATTGCCGGTGCAAGACTCGAGATAAGTATTTCCCAATACATTCAAAGCCTGTTTGCCTGCCACATCCACATCGTTGGCAAGTTGAATTGCGATATTGCCCCGACCAGTTACAGCAAGAGCCCGAGCGTCTTCGTCGGTGCTGGGATTATAGATTTTCACTGTCGTAATAGGCGGATTTCCGGCCAATCCGGCGACCATTTCGACCTGGCCTTCAGTGAGAAGAGCGCGGTCGCTCACTAAATTCCCCGTGTTGATGAAGGTTCCGGCTTGACGCGCCGTCTGCGCCTGTGGATCCCTGACATCGTTGACCTTGATGACCGAACCTGACTCTGCAACCGAAATCAGGTCCTGGTCATTTTCTTGGGTGGGGATTGCATCCTGCTGTCCCCAAACTGGTGTGTTAGGCATTTAAGCCTCCTTGCTTAATATGAAATTTATTGCATTGGATAGCCAAAGGGCCCTCCATAAATGCCCAAATCAGATCTGCTTCCGTCTAGATCCTTTATCAAAGGATCACCTGAATCAATACAAGGGGATTGTGCACTTAATTGATATGATTCATTATTAAATTCTGGATTAACATTAATCAAACTATTATTTCCAATGTTAATAGGTGGTTCATTTGTTAGACTTTGATAATTCCAGAATAAATTATAATCTGCTAACAAAGGATTATTATATAGTGAAAAATTCCATAATGCTGTTCGTCCCGAATTTATAACAATATTGTTTTTAAAATCGCCATATGCAGTATGATAATTTACATTTGAACTGCCACTATTATCAAATATATTGTTTAGCACATGGCAAAAAGAGTTTTCCCAGAACGCTAAATTATATCTAATAGAATTTCTTATTATACAATTGTATATATTTGGATTTGAGTTATTTGTAATACTAATACCATCATAATTTGCATTAGTAAATGTCAATCCGCGAATCACAGTATTTGTATCTTGACCTCCATCAACCCTTAAACCAAATGCTCCGACACTTGCATCAATGATGGTCACTTCGGGACCTTCTTCGCTTTCCAACCATATATTCTTTCTCATTAAACGCAGTTCCTCTCTATAAGTTCCCGCCCTGACCCTGACCGTATCCCCATCCCGGCTGGCGTTTATCGCGCCTTGAATAGTCAGGTAGTCATCCGGCACCCAAATCACCCTTGGGCGGTTGTTCCAGACCCGCAAAGTCACGCCAAGCCCAATTCCCAGATTGCCCGAACTGTCCCAAGCGCGAACTTCTATAATATAATTGCCATCGGCAAACGAATTTGTGACCCAGGTCACATTTCCGTCGAAAAATGCTGCATTCAAAATCTGCCTCTCCAACACCGCGCCGTTCACATATACCACTGCCGAGTCGAGCCGGACATTATCCATCACTTGAAAGCGCAGTTCGACCCGTCCTTGCACCGTATCCCCCGCCTGCGGCGAGAGCCAGTTGACGACCGGCGGTGTGTGGTCGGCTGGCGGCGGGTCGGGGTTGTTCTTGACCCGCACTAATAGTGACATCGACACTCCGACATTGCCGGCTTTATCCCAAGCGCGTGCCTGCCAGAGGTGGACGCCGTCGGAGTCGGCGCGGGTGTTCCAAAAGAATTCGACGCTGCCTCTCTGAGAAACGGCTGTCAACCCTCCGCGGTTGACAGCCGATGGTGCAAGCGTCCTCATCACCTCTCCATCCTTCACCAACTGCACCGAATCCACCCCCGACTCGTCGAAATACCCCACCACTATCCGCACCGTGTCGCGCAAGGTCGCACCCGGTTCAGGCGCCTCAAACCAGACATCCGGCGGAATGCGGTCATCTGAAGACGGATTATTTTGAACGCGAATGGTTAGAGTCGGCGATGTTCCGACATTGCCGGCTTGGTCGTAAGCCCGGGCTTCGAGAGTATAGACGCCGTCGGAATCGGGAAGGGTGTTCCAGGTGAAGGTGTAGAGGGTGTCGTCGAGAGGAGCCGCAGGCCGGGATGCAATGCGCCACGGGTCTGGAGTGAAGCCGTTCTTGAAGATGCGGATGGAGTCGAGGCCCGACTCGTCGAAAGTGGATAAGACGATTTCGACGCTATCGGAGACAACTATTTGCGAACCTGTTCTGCCATCGACCGAAACCCATTCGACCGCCGGCGGACGAACATCCGGCATCGGCGTTAAAATGGTCTTCTCTTCGGTGCAGGTGGTCAGCGCTGCCAGCAGAAGCAGGTATTTTAGAAGTTGGATATAACAGGACGGAACAACATATTTAGGTTTCATTTCAATGCCTCGGGGATTAGGACTTATTGATGTGAGCGCTCGGCTAAGAGCCTCAGCAACTATCGGGCAAAGCCTTCAGGAGGCGGGCTGCAACACAGGGCAATCAGGTGGATTTTACATTTGCCGTCAGCTTCCTTCGCATATCGGCGGTATTTGGGGTGTCCATATAAAGCGATTTCCAAGCCGGCTTCGACGAAGCGTCGTTTAACGCGGTCGATTTTGCGCATACTGATGTGCAGAACATCGGCAAGGGTTTAATGGTGTAAGTTTTACTTGGAATTCGCCTTGTCTCAGGTGAGTAAAATTAGTGCGTTGACAACTTTTGTGATATATTCTTTCCTTTGGATATGTGTGTACACTGTTTCGCGCTCGTTTGGGTCAGTTGAACCTTGAATTTCTTCATAATTATCTTGTGGTTTGATGTTATGAAGAATATAATACTTATTATGCGACACTACAAATATGCCATAAAACTAACGCCGCGTCAACAATGTCCTGTCGAATGTCATTCTGCCCCCTACGCAGGCAGGGGGAAGCATCTCGTCTGGAAGGGGAGGATGAGATTCTTCAATTCGTTCAGAATGATGACATCTTGCGCTTGACACAACACTAGTTCGTTAAAACCGGGGTCAAAGAGGTTAAATATAATGGTGGCTAATCGACGCTCAGGAAGTGCGTTTGGCTGGAGATTAAGAAGCCGTGCATAATTTACGAGCGAAAGGTCAACCTCCACATCAAACGTGCTGAAGAATTCCTCACGCTCGCTCAGCAAAGGCTGCAAGACATTTCACAGTGAGAAATAACTCGTCAACTTAGGCTTAATAGTCTGGACAATTGCTTCATAAGCCGGCAACTTAAAGATATAACAGAGGAGGCCGTAAAAAGCCATCCCTGAAATAACTTGCAAGAGCAGCAGTAATGCCTGATGAGCAATCGGAATTCGCCCGGCGAGATAAACGACTCCACCCATCGCGAGCGAAATGAAAAGACTCGGCGCCAGGTCGCGCATTTGTTCGAGGAAAGGGTAACGTAATAGTTTGCCAGAGTATGAACAACTTAAGTAATATGCGAAGCCGGCGACGGCAATCTGCCCATAAATCATCGCTGTGATTCCCCAGCGATAAGTAATTACAATGGCTATGAGCGCTAAGGTTTTGCTTATCGACTCAATTTTGAGATAGAGACCTGAGCGCCCTTGGGCTTGTAGAGCATTTAGATTGATTTGCTGAAGCGGATAAAGCGCGCCTACCGCGCAGAGCAATTGCAGATAAGGCGCCGCTGGCGCCCATTTAGCCGTGAGCAGCACATCGATCATCCGCCCGGCAATCGCCGCCGTTCCCGCCATCAAAGGAAAATTCACCAAAGCCGTGGCCGTCAAGGCTTGGCCCAGACTCTTCTTAAGACGCTCCAAATCTTCCTGCATCGTCGAGAAAATCGGATATATCACCCGCGTAATCGTATTCGACAGGATGTTCTGCACCGGCACCTGTTGAATAGTCTGCGCCCGCGAATAATAGCCTAAATCCGCCGCCGAAAAGAGCCTGCCAATAACTACAATATGCATATTATAGAACACTGTGTTTATCAGGCTGAATGCCAGCATATTCGAACTGAAGCCGAACATACCGCGCAGGGAAGCGGCGCTGAAGGCCAGCCTCGGCCGCCAAGCGCTGAACGCCCAAAGCAACACGGTTCGAATAAAATTGAGGGCTAAGGCTTGAACGACCAGACTATAGACGCCAAACCCCCGGTATGCCAGCGCAATCGCCAGGCTGCCGGAAATGAGCGTCGCTGTGACACCGGCTTTCATCTGCGATTTAAAGTCTAAATTCTTCGTCAAAACCGCAGTCTGAACTACCCCAAAGGCATTGATGACCAAATTAAGCGACATCCAGCAGGTTACCGAGACTAAAACCGGTGCGCGGTAAAATCCGGCGATCCAACCAGCCGACAAACTCAATAATCCGGCGCTCAAGAGGCCTAATGCGATATTGAGATAGAAGACCGAACTTTCGTCCAGCCGGTCGGCGTCGAGTTTGCGAATCAACGCCGCGCTGTAACCGGCGTCCAGCAGCCCCTGCCCCAGCGATATGAACAGCCAGAGCATTGCGATAAGGCCGAACTCAGCCGGCAGAAGCAGCCGCGCCAGAACAATTGAAACGAGGAATTGAGCGCCTTGCTGTCCGAGACGCTCAAAAAAACTCCATACCAGTCCTCGCAGCGCGCCGCTCCGCGCTATGTCGGGCTTACTAACCGTCGCTGTTCGTCCTCATTACATCCAGCGGACATTTGGAGGACGAGAGTAGTCCTGCGCGCAATCGAACTTCTATGCCTTTAGACAACTCTTCACTATCTCTGCAAATCCCTTCACGGCTTCCGGCAGCAGTTCCGGCGTCTTCGTTCCGGCGGTTGCTATATGCGGCCGGCCACCACCTCCACCGCCGGCGAGTTTAGCGGCTTTGCCGACCAAATCCCCGGCTTTCAGTTTGCCTTCTGCAATGAGTGCATTCCCGACAACACAGCATAACTGCCCGGCGCTAGCTTCGTTGGGCGCTGCCAGCAGCGCTACGGCGCGGCTGTCCTTGCTGCGAATAGCATCGCCCACCATCTTCAGCCGCTCGATGTCCATTGCTGGAAATAGCCTCGCGGCGACTTTAAGGTTGTTGACTACCACGGCGGACGCGAGCAGTTCCCCGGCGGTCTGCATCGCCCATAGACCCAGCAGTTTTTCGACCTCCTTCTCCAAGGCTTTCTTTTCTGTGAGGGTTTTGGTCAGTTTATCCACCACATCGCTGCCACGTGAACCGATGAGGTCTTGGATTTGCTCCAATCTATAATGCTCTTTCTGCGTCCAGCCCAAAGCGGTTTCGCCGGTAACGGCTTCGATGCGCCGCACTCCCATCGAAGCGGCTTCCTCCGACACGATGAGGAATAATCCAATTCTCCCGGTCGATGATGTATGGCAGCCGCCGCACAACTCGCGCGAATAGGAATTATCGTCAGCGCCTACCTGAACAACGCGGACAATCTCGCCGTATTTTTCACCAAACAGGGCGACTATTCCGATGTCGATGGAATGTTTGTAAGGCATTTCGTCCCATTTCACTGGATAGTCAGCCCGAATAGCAGCATTCACTTCCTGTTCGATATTCTTAATCTGTTCGTCGGTCAACTTCTCAAAATGCGTGAAGTCAAAGCGCAGTCGGTCCGGCGCGACTAACGACCCGGCTTGGCTGCAATGAGGTCCAATTAACTTCCGAAGGGCTTTGTGCAGTAAATGGGTGGCGGTGTGATTATATTGAATTTGCCGGCGGCGGTCTTGGTCGATGTTGGCAGCGACCTCCATTCCTGGCTGCAGGTTTATTTCGTTTGCCTCAATCTGATGCACAACCGCCCCGCCGCGCCGGAATAAAGCGGTAACTTGCAAGGATTGATTATCGATTTCGAGCCAGCCGCGGTCATCGACTTGTCCGCCGGCTTCGACATAGAACGGCGTCCGGTCAAGCACGATTTCCATCTTGTTGCCGCAGGTCTGCACCGCCAAAACCTTAGCCGTTACCGGCTTGAGCCAGTCGTTATAGCCGACGAATTCCGTCTGATAGCCAAATCCGAATTCGTCGCTTTCAGCGGCAAATCGGCTTTCGCCGCGCGCACGTTGTTTCTGTTCGGTCATAAGTTTGTCGAATCGCGCAGTATCGACGGTCAAGCCGCGCTCGCGTGCCATCAATTCCGTCAAATCGAGCGGAAAGCCATAAGTGTCATAGAGTTTAAAGGCGTCATCGCCCTTGATGACGGTTGACTTTTCTTGAGTCAGATTATTAACAATTCCGCCGAAAATCTCCAGTCCGCGGCTTAAAGTTCGCCCGAAGGACTCTTCCTCGGCTTTGATGACGCCGGCAATGTGGTCGCGCCGCGCCTTAAGTTCGACATAAGCCTCACCCATTACACTTATCAGAGGCTCGACTAATTTGGACAGGAAAGGCGCTTCCAGTCCAATTTCTCTCCCATACCGCGCCGCTCGGCGCAGCACTCGCCGTAGGACATATCCGCGCCCCTCATTGGACGGTAGAACCCCATCCGCCAGCGCGAAAGCCAGCATTCGAATGTGGTCCGCCACTACGCGATGTGCAATTCCTTCTTTACCAGGCGAGTAGTGCATTTTGGAGATATCGACTACCGCTTCAATTAATGGCTTGAACAAACTGGTATCATAGTTCGACCGGACGCCTTCCAAAGCCTTGACCAGGCGCTCGAAGCCCGCGCCGGTATCGACATGCTTGCGCGGCAGAGGATGCAGCGCGCCGGATTCGTCACAGCGATATTGTATGAAGACTAAATTCCATAGTTCGATGAACCGCCCGCAAACGCCGTTGATTGAGCAAATGTGACCCGGCTCGATTGATTTGGCGCAGAAAGACGCTCCAAAATCGTAATGCAGTTCCGAGCAAGGTCCACACGGACCGACTTCGCCCATCTCCCAGAAATTGTCCTTTTTGCCGTGAGCGGATATGTGACTATCAGGTAAACCGACCACCTCGCGCCAGACTTTATAAGCCTCTTCATCGAAATCGACCTGGTCGTCGCCTTTAAAAATGGTCGCATACAGCCGGCTGCGGTCAAATCCCCAGACTTCAGTCAATAACTGCCAAGCCCACTGGATGGCTTCGCGCTTATAATAATCGCCGAACGACCAGTTGCCGAGCATCTCGAAGAAGGTGTGGTGGCTGGGCGAATAGCCGACTTCGTCGAGGTCGTTGTGTTTGCCGGAGACGCGGATGCATTTCTGGCTGTTCACCGCGCGCGTATAAAGCCGGCTGCCCTGTTCGAGAAAGACATCCTTGAACTGGTTCATCCCGGCGTTGGTGAACAGCAGCGTCGGGTCGCCGTGCGGCATCACCGGCGCCGAAGGCACAATCGTATGTTTCCGCTCCTTAAAGAATTCGAGGAATTGAGTGCGGATGTGGTTAGGATTCAAAAGTGTAAATTATAAAATGAAAAGTTGTAAGTTGTAAGGTTAATTGTAAGATTTGAGTTACTTAAAACTTTATTCTTTATAGGGTTCTCCATCCTTAAAAGTATAAATATCTTCTACCGGGTCGTTTCAATCCTCGAACACCGGATTGGAGGCTAATCCTCGCATCCATTCCGCCTCTGAAATATCATCGTCATTAGATATCGCAGGTATGATGATAAGTTCGACCGGCGTCCATTCATCCAAAGGCAAAGGCTCTTCGATGATGCGCCTGCGGGATTTGTCGATACGCCCGGTCGTGCGAATTATTTTTGTGACCGAAAACATTTAAAATCCTTTTAAAAGTTCGTCGGGTTCACAGCGAATAATCTTCGATTCCCTTATGCTTTTCAGCAATCGTCTCGGCCAAAGTTGCCAGCGCAGCGCGTTCCTTTTCACGCGGGATGCCCTTGCACAGCACCGGTTCCAAGAATTCCAACTTCACATCAGATAGTATCTCCACTAACTGTTCGACCATCTTGCCGCCCCAGCCCAGCGAGCCAATGACCGCGGCAAACCTGGCTTTTGGCTTCAGGTAATTTGCCAGATGCGCAGCGTAAAGGACATTCGGGTGCGCGCCGCCCAGCACAAGCGGGCTGCCGATTACAATAGTCGCGGCATCTACTAAGGCTTCAGCAAGTCGGTTGATGTCCGGCGCGGTTAGGTCGAACGGCTGCACCGAGACGCCGCGCTGCATCAATTCCTCAGTCAGGATTTCGACCATCGCCAGCGTGCTGTCGTGCATCGTGACAAAAGGCAGGACGACCTTATTTTTTGGCGGGTCGGCCACCCACGAATGATAAGCGTCAAGGATGCTTTCGACATCCCTGAAAACCGGGCCGTGGCTGGGCGCAATCAGTCCGACATCCAGTGCGGCGATGCGGTCGAGATATTTGCCGATATGCGAGCGGAAAGGCTGCATAATGACGGCGTAATAATGCTTAGTGGCTTCGAGCGTGTGGTCGTTGTCTTCCGCGAAGAGGTCGGAGGATGCCAGATGCGCGCCGAACAAGTCGCAGGTGAACAAAGTCCGTTCCTCCGGCAGATACGTAACCATCGTATCGGGCCAATGCACCCACGGCATCGTGTAAAAAACAAGCGTCCTATCGCCGAGGTCGAGGCGGTCGCCGTCCTTTACAACGATAAAACGGCCCAACGGCAGATCGAACCACTGCTGAAGCAAGGTCTGCCCTTTACTCGTAGTTACGATATAGGCTTGGGAATATTTATCCAGCAATAAAGGCAGCGTCCCGGAGTGGTCCTGCTCGGTATGTTGGATGACAATATAATCGAGTCGCTCAATATCGGCTATATCGCGCAATAGTCCGACGCCGAATTTGGCTTCGACGGTGTCGATGAGCGCGGTTTTATTTGCCCCGTGCACGAGATAGGCATTATAACTTGTGCCGTCGGGAATGGGCATCAACGCATCGAAGATGCGTCGATTCCAGTCGATAGCGCCGACATAAGAGACATTGGTAGTTATGGTGCGCAATTTTATTTGATTATTTTGAATTTATTAAAAATAGAGGATTTGGCAAATAGATAACTTAAGTCTGTTGCAGGGTGTCCCCACCCTGCGGCGGGATGTTCAACTGTTGTATGATGGGGATATCCTGCAACAGCCATCATCGGAAAAGACTTTCAGAACAAGTATAATTAAATTTTGGATTTAGCAAATTGACAAATACCGCCCAACGGGCATTCGCTGCACAGCGGTTTCTTACGGCAGTAAGTCTTGCCCAGAGCGACCCATTGGGCGTGAAAATCGTTGTAGAGGTCTATATCGCACGGCAGGCAGCGCTCGAACAGTCTCTTCAGCGGTTCATACCGCATTTCGCCGGCGGTAATGCCGATGCGAGCAGCAGCGCGGCGGGTATAAGCGTCGATGACGAAGGTCGGCAGCCGCAGCGCATAGAGCAGTATGCAATCTGCCGTTTCAAACCCGATGCCGTCGATTTTAAGCAAATCACTACATAGAGCATCGACATCGGCCTTGGCGGGCGCTATCAATATACCGCAATCGAGCCACCAGCGGGTTACCGCGCGCAGCCTTACGGCTTTCTGATTGTAAAATCCCGCCGGTCGGACAAGCCGCTTCAATTCATCCACCGGCAGGGATAGTAACCTTGCCGGTTCGAGAACATCGGCGGCGTTGAGGTTTTGGATGGCTTTCTCGACATTCGCCCAGTTCGTGTTCTGGGTTAAAACCGCGCCGACGACGATTTCAAAGGGCGAATTGCCGGGCCACCAATTCCGATAGCCAAAGCGGGTGCGCAAGAGGCGGTAAATATCGAGTAATTTGGCTTTAAGCGCGATATTCTCGTTCAAGACGACTTTAAAATTAACGGGGAGACCTTCCGGCGGCCTCCCCGTTCAATTAGCGGATTTTAGGGCTGCTGGCCGCTCTTCCATTTTTCAAAGGCTTCGGTTTCCTGCTCCAACTCGTCGAACACCTGCGAGGCTCTAAAGCGCGTGTAGAGTTGTTCCTGCTGCTTGATTTTGTTCAGCAGCGCTTGGGAAGTCGCACCTAAAGGCATCTTCAACAGGACATAAGCCCGGAAAACGCCGCCCTCGGCCGCCAGTTCGCTCTGGTCGATGGTTACACCGGACAGAACAGTGGAAACTACAGCCTTAGTGGCTTGGGTGAACATATCGAGATATTGAGCGTCCTCGGCTGTGCCGACCTCTTCCTGGAAGCGCTTGGAAAGTCCATTGAAGCGGGTTTCGACCGTTTTGGCGATTTCCATCCGCGCTGCGTCGGAGGCTTTGTCGCGCGCCAGTTGCATATCGCGGGAAGTCGCTGTTCCCGTGGCGAAGATATAATTCGGGTCCTGCGGTGGATTTAGAAACCACTTCGGCGCGGCTTTAATGGTCTCCGAAGTCGCCGGAGGAGTTATGCCTTTCTTGGGCGTCCCGCCGCAGCCGGCAAGCAGATTCAAGCCCAATACTAAAATGAGACCGACGGTTAGAATACGGTTCATTTTTTCTCCATTACTTTGTTTATTCATTTTTTCGATTTAAATCATTCTAAACGAAGTTAAGCATCCTATACTCCCCGCTTCCTGTGTTATGTCAATTGTGCAATGTTGCATATCATCCTGAACGAAGTGAAGGATCTCGTCTGGTTAAGTAAATCTTTAGGACGAGTTCCTTCACCTCGTTCAGGATGACGACATCAACGCTTGACATAATACCAATCGAGATATACTTACCTCGGCTTGAGCGGGAGCGCACTCAGATGTCATTTATTTTGAGCTAATTGTAAAAGTGATGATTAATCCAGAAAACTCAGACCATGGCAAGGCGGATGCCCTCGTCCGCCGCATTCTATGCTTGGTTTTCGGCGGACGAGGGCGTCCGCCTTGCCATCAGTTAATAAATCCAACACTTTTGCAATTACCTTTTTTAATAAGGATGCAATTTCTCGCCGGCGCGGGTTAGAAGCAGAGCGATATCGTCGGCTTTAACTTGAAGGTTGTTATATGCCTTCTTCAACGCTTCGGTTTCCGAATTGCCCATACCGACGGCTTCGAATACCGCTTCGTCCAATTTAGCGCCATTTTCAGAGTCTTGCAGGGTTAATACTAATTTCACCTTGACTATTTTCTCCGAGCCGCTGAAACCCCCGATAGAAATATTGCTCTTGCTGCTGACAACACCGTTGAAGCATAATGGCGCGCCTTTGGTGATTTTATGCCCGGCTGCGGCAACTGCGCCGACGACAATTTGTTCGAGGCTTTCGACTTTATTCCGATTTTCATCGACGACGGAAATACTGAAAGTCAATGGCGAAACGGCTTCGACGGTATAGGTAAATTGAATTCGTTTCTCACGCAGGATACTCGATATGATTTGATTGCCAAGCGGTAAATTGATGGATACGGTAACAGTTTGAGTGTTAGCGCCCAGAGCCGATATTTCAAACTGCGCGAGGCCGTCGTGGTCTGTAATTTTGCGGTCTAAGCGCGCGCCTTCGACATTGGTCAAGTCCAGCGATACGCCCGATATCGGCACACGGTTGGCTTCAGTCATACCGTAGGTCGTCTTGACGGTCAGCGGCTGTGGCAGTCTTTGACCGCGCGGTGCGGATTGTCCGCCGCCGGATATCTTCTCCAGACGGACATTATTCAAAATCGTCCGGATGCGCGACAGCAGCGCCGGGCCTGAAAGCGAGGCGGTTTCGGCGCCGACAGCATAAGACTGCGATGAAACGATATTCAGCATACTTTGCCAGGCGTCGCATTCCAGCGCTTGTTCGTTGCTGGACAACAGCATATCGACCGCTGAGAACACACCTCCTCGATTGAGCAGGGAATCGGCAGCGAGGTAAATGCCTATCAAAACTGATTTCCGGGCAGCGATATCCTCGGCGAGCGTTATAGCAAACTCATCCCTGTCGAGATAGCACAAGGCGTAGTATGCTCCTTTGTCTTCGGCGGTCTGGACGGTTTGAACGCCCTTAAGTTTGGCAGAAGCAGCAGTTTTTACGGCAGTTGAATACTGTGAGCGAATGGTTTCGCGGTCGCCTTCAGCAACGCTCTGCACGAGGCTTTCGATATTCGCCTCGACTGAGACCTGAAACTGCCGGACGATGTCAGCGGTTGCAGCATCTACAGCGCCTGCGCGGGATGCAGCCGAACCGACGCCGATGTAACCGAATTCCGGCGTGTATTCACGCCATTCGCGGCGGTGATACCAATCCGGCGGCGCCGCAACCGCACAACCGAACAGAACGAAGGGGATTAAGGCTGAATATTTCATTAAATATTCGATTCTATGGACAATATGGACTATATAGACAGAAAAATCCTATGAAATCCTTCAACTTTCCAATTTCATAACTTATCGACTTTCAACAGGAGCATCTTCCGGTTGATGTTGATTTGGGAAGTTTTTCCAGCGGGGAAGGCTGCATCGATGAACAGTTTGATCTTTTGATACAGCCGCGTCGATTGCTGAAATTGCCCCGGGTCGCACCAGACTAGATAGTCTAAAGTTTGCGCGGTTACTATGTTTTCTTTGTAACTTTGGTTCTTCGTCAGTTTGTCCCAGGCATCTAAGAAAGCCATTTGGATGTTTTCGACATCGTCCGGTGCAAATCCCTGTGCCAGGCTGACGATTATCCGATACTGGACGCCGTTCTGCATATCGTTCTTCCAGTATTCGGCGATGCGCGCCAACACTTTATCGATGGCGTCGTTGAGGGCATTCTCAATCA
>VGIO01000028.1 GCA_016867855.1 Calditrichota bacterium | reverse complement strand
GACCTCTTCGCGCCGGTCGTCGTCTAACCGGTCGATGAGGCTCCACCGGTAGGCCGGGCGTCCCCGCCCGTCGTCGATGTAAGCTATGCTGTCGATGGAAAAAGAGACGACCGTGTTGCGGCGGATGGATGTACCTGTATTTGCAGGTGTCGATGATACAATAAAAAAGTCTTTGAAAGAAATCAGCCAATTTACTGAAGTAGTCAAATTGCCGTCAGATACAATGCAATAAAGACTATCCAGAGTTATTGTATCACTCGAAATCCAAATCCAACTCGTATCATTGCTCTCCATCCAAGTTGTGCTAAGTAAATCTTGATTCAAAATCCATTGGACATTGAGTGTATCGAGGTCAGGGTCGCTAGCCGCTGCGCCGAAGCGAATTGAATCGCCGGTTAGGATATCAATGTGAGGTTGGTCTGGATATCTCCAAAATATTCGCGGCGCGTTATGCTCCGGTAGAGTTTTGGTAATGAGAGCCACATTGTTTAGTTCTTGGTTATCATCGCTATATAAACCACCGCAAGCAGTAATGCCGCCTTGATTATCGACCACTATTGAATAATATCCCGTCCTGGCGCCCTCGATGATATCCGCCCGCCGCCATAATTCTTCACCTCCAGCATTAGTGCGCAATAGCGCGCCCGGCCCATTCAATGTCGCTAATCCACAAAGGATAAATCCATCATCCGGCATTTTTTTGATGCCATAGCATTGCTCGGGACTGTTGTCGTTCAAACTATATGTGTTCGACCAGATGAGAAATCCATTTCTATCTACCCGTTTGAGCAAGAAATCGACCGGTTCATTTCTCATCCAATGCCCCCGATTGCCCGCCAGTGCAAATCCGCCATTGCAACTGGTCATATCGTTCAGCGTCTCGCTGACGCCATTGTCCAAAGGATAAATCCGTTCCCAAATAACATCGCCATCGAAATCGACCTTAATGAACCAGAATGAAGAATTGCCGTTGCGTGGAGTTCTATTCCCACCCAGAACTATGCCTTCGTCTTCGACTTCTCGCATCGCTTTAAATGTTTCAGAAGGATCCGCTTCACCGTAAGACCTCTCCCATTGAACATCGCCATTTTGTTGGATAAGCACAAGATACCCATCACGGTTATGTCCGCCGGCAAAAAGTAATTCACCGGATTTCAATTCTATGACCGCTGAGAAACTGCTGGTTAGATTTTCCTCGCCAAGCAGTCTTATCCAATTGACTTCACCATCAGCATCGGTTTTAATGCAACAAGCTCGGGTTGGACTGGATTCGCCTCCCAGAGCATATCCGCCATCATCGGTCTGAATGACGGTAAATGCTCGCAGTGTTCGAATATCTCTCTGGTCATAAATTTGTTGGAATTGCGCTGCGCCTTGAGGAGTAGTTTTAACAAAATAAAACGAGATATACTCGTTGGAACTGCTTCCTACAGCGCTATAACTTCCATCAGCGGCTCTGAATATATCGCTGAATAATGTTGTCCGGCCATTACGATATATCTGCCACCATTCAAGACGAGGCTGGGCGAAAATTGTCAAAGGAATTAAGAAAATTAAAACTATTATATACATAACATTTCCTTTCAGATTGATTATCGGGCGGAAGTTTTAACCTCCGCCCGATAGAAATCATCTTCCAACATCGCCGGTGTGGAAATACACAACGCCCGAATTAAATGTTTCTGGAAACCCGGGAGGTTGGTCGGAATCCCATGTTGGCGGCGTGTCCCCGTTATAATCATATTCGACGAATTGGACACCGGTTACTCTTGCTCTCCACCCATCGGGATCCCAATCGGGGGCAACAACATGATATTTATTATCTGCATAAACAGATGCTTGCTGCCACACTCCATCCAACTCAAAGTCCATACCAACCGCTGTACATACCTCCCATTCTTCGGTTTCATGATTCCACCACATTAGCTGAATATTATAATCGACATTTGCTATTGCGTTCCTATGAAGTATGTGAACGCCAGCCGCAACGGCTATCGCCAGCAGAATTGCACTTAGTGTGATAGCCTTAATAAGACTACTTTTCATTGTGTGAATCCTTTTTAAAGAAATGATCGAAATAATTTTTAAAGTATGGTCCACATCAGACTATGTGAACAACCCGCGCAGCTTTAGCGTGGCGGCGCGACTTGCCTTTGGCGTATGAAATCGATGGATTTGCTGTGGAATATTGGCAAAGAGCCTTATCAGATAAGGCTTTATGGGGTCGGCAGGCGGATATGGAAGGGATAGAAATGTTGCTTGCGGACGCTGTGGCGACACTGCAGCATTCGCCCAGAAATGCCCAACGGGTGAAACTGGACAGGCTCTCCCCGCGTAAGGTTTTAAGGATTTCGGAGAGTAAATTCACAGGCGTAAAAACTAGTTAAGTTATCGAATTGCGAAGGATATTTAATGACGATAAACTTATAACACCAATAAAATATACAATTCTGATTTCGACTTGTCAAGCCGCGAAGAACAGAATCGGTTGAATTTTGAAATACTGATGATTAACAGCAAATTGAGTGGATTAAGCGAATTATAGGGCTATGATATCCGGGCAGATGGATCTGTTATCTGCGCTAATCTGTTCTGCAGCAGACCATTATCCCTTATCCTTCCAGATACTCTTTTCCTCTGTCCACGGAAATAAAGGGAAATTCCTGACTAACTTTGTTCCCCCAATGCCGCGTCCAGTCTATCTTTGCATTTTTTTAATCTATCTTCAGCCTCCTCTAAAGAAAGCCCTAATTTCTGCATAACTACCGCGGTTTTGACCCGGCCGGCGGCGCGGTCTAAGAGGTCGAATGCCGCTTCCCGATTGAAGCCGGTCAATTCAGCCACAATGCGCGCGGCACGGTCGCACAGTTTGGCATTCGTCGCCCTCAAGTCAACCATCAAATTCTGATACACCCGTCCGGACCGCACCATCAAGGTCGTCGAAATGGTATTGAGCGCCAATTTGGTCGCCGTGCCGGCTTTCATCCGTGTCGAACCGGTCAGGACTTCCGGGCCGGTCTCCAACAAGAGAAGATGGTCGCAGTCCGGGGGACATTCCAGCGGCGAACAGACGATAAGACCGGTCAAGAGGCGCGGCTGCAGACGCTTCCCCCATTTTAATGCGTCGAGGACATAGGGCGTCGTCCCGCCGGCAGCGATGCCTATCAGCGTATCTTCAGGCTGCAGATTTAGACGCTCTAACTCTTCGCGCGCGCCGTCGGGATTGTCTTCCGCTTCTTCGGACGATTTACGCAGCGCCGAATCGCCTCCGGCAATAATACCGATTATGCATCCAGGCTCGACCTGAAATGTCGGCGGGGCTTCGGAAGCATCCAGCACGCCCAGTCGGCCGGATGTTCCGGCGCCGATGTAAATTATCCTTCCACCGTTTATAAAGCGCGGTTCTATGGCTTCGATAAATCTGGTGAGGTTTTGCCGCGCGCCATCCATAGCCGCTAGAACCGCCCGGTCTTCGCGCTGGATGCGCATAACACATTCCTCGACCGATAACTTGTGCAAGTCCATTGTGCACAGATGGCGTTTTTCAGTTAGCACAAACGAACGGTCGGGAGGGTAATAGTGGTTGTTAGACATAATCTAAATTTTTCAAGGTGATGATAATTCTGACAGGATGAATCTTGGTTTTATTCCCGGCTTCGAGAAGCCGGGTTACAGGAAGCATCGCCGCCGTTCACAGCGGTTCGATTGATGAAAATATAATTCTGTATTCGTCTTTGCTCTCCGCTTTCAGATTCCCGCAAGCGTGTGAAAACACAACTATTTCACCGACCGGGATGTTTTGAGCATCTTTTCACCGGTTTGGTATCTGAGCGGAATATTTCTTCGAAGGTAGTCGGGCAGTAAGGAGTCGCCAGGAGTTTGGTCTGTTGACAGATTTTGAGTCTGACTATACCCTGCGGAATGGGGAATGGTTCATCTGGGATATAGAGCGAATCATAGGTCATTTTCATAAAGCGCGCCCAGGTCGGCAGCGCGGCAACAGCGCCGGACTGGCTGGGTCCGAGCGATTCAGCCGGGTCGTCCAGTCCGACCCAGACGCCGCACACTAAATTCGGTGTAAAGCCGATGAACCAGGCGTCGGTGAATTCATTGGTCGTGCCTGTTTTGCCGGCGGCGTCGGCTGTGAAGCCATATAACCAGCGCGCCGAAGCGCCGGTGCCGGAGTTCAAAGCCCCGCGCAGCATATCGGTCATTATGTAAGCGGTCTGTGCCGACAAGGCGACGCGCCGCTCGACAGAATATTCCGCCAGGATTTCGTCGAAACGGTCGCTGATTTTAACAATTGAACGCGGACGGTGATGTATGCCGCCGTCGGCGAAAATGGCGAAAGCCGCGGTCGTCTCCAGCGGAATCATTCCACTGGCGCCAAGTCCAACAGCGTCCACGGGGTCGATTTTTGTTGTAATACCCATTTGTCGGGCGTAGTCGGCAACCATTTGAGGCGGAACGACCTCTTGCGTCAAACGGACGGTCACGAGATTCAGCGACTTTTTCAACGCTTCGCGCAAGGTCGTCGGACCGCCGTGCGTGCCGTCGTAGTTCTGCGGCGTCCAGCGCGTTCCATCGGGCATAGTCAACACGACATCTTGATTCAGTAGTTCAAAAGCCGGCGAATAGCCGTTGTCGATGGCTGCAGTATAAGCGAAGGGCTTGAACACCGAGCCCGGCTGCCGCACGGCTTGAACCACACGGTTGAACTTGGAACGCCGAAAATCGCGTCCGCCAATGAAGGCTAAAATATCGCCGGTTTTGGGATCGAGTGCGACCAACGCGACTTGCACGACCGCTTTGGTGGGAAAAAGCGAATCGACCAAAGCGCTGTCCGACCTAATCTTCACCCATGGCGCTAAGACTCCCTTACCATAGAGTCGCTCTGATACCGCGCGCTGATGCTTCTGCACGAACCGGTAACGGTAGTCGGATTGAAACGGCCCCAAACGCTCTGCGACCGCCCACTCGGCAAAGCGCTGCATCCGTGCATCCAATGTGGAGTAGACCGTCAGACCGTCGCACAGATAGTCGAAACCGAGCCGCTCGCCTTCCCTGGACAAGGTCTGTCGAATCATCTCGGTGAAATAGGGCGCGGCGCCGAGGTCATCTTCGGTATAATTTGTATGCACATTCAACGGCTCAGCCAGCGCGAGGTTATATGCCTCCGATTTGATTTTACCGGCTTGGAGCATAAGATAGAGGATGAGATTGCGTCTTTGGATGCAGCGGTCGGGATTGGCGGTCGGCGAATATAGCCCTGGCGCTTTGGGCAGTCCGGTCAGTGTAGCCGCTTCGGCTAAGGTCAATTCGGATGGTTTCTTGTTGAAATATCGCTCGGCGGCCGCTGCCACGCCGTATGCCCCGTTGCCGAAATAAATCTGCGTCAGATACATTTCCAAGATTTCGCGCTTGGAGTAATAACGTTCTAATTGAATAGCGGTCAGGGTTTCGCGGATTTTGCGTCCGAAGGTGCGCTCTTTATGCAGGTAGATATCGCGGGCTAACTGCTGGGTGATAGTCGAAGCGCCCTGTTTGAGGCTCAGCGATGTTAGGTCGATGAAGGCGGCTTTCATCACGCGGGCAATATCAACGCCCCAGTGCAAGTAGAAACGGGCGTCTTCAGTCGTAAGGACGGCATCGACGAAGTGCTGCGGGATTTGGTCGAGCGGGGTCAGGATGCGCCGTTGAGCGAACAGTTCGGTCAGAACTTCACCGCGGCGGTCGAGGATGCGGGTCGCCAGGCGCGGTTCATAACCTTTCAGTTCGGCGGGATTCGGCAAGTCGAAGGAAAACAGAAAGATGACTACCATAATAAACGCCAGCCCAGCGAGCAGTATCAGCATACCGGCGATTAACGCCCGGGTAAAATCGTCACGACCTAGTTTAGACCAAATTCGAAGCATAATAACAATATAATAAAAAAACACAGAGACACAAAGAACACAGTTAATTAATTCTCTCTGTGTCCTCTGTGTCTCTGTGTTTAAATCCTCGTGGAGACGCCGGGAATCGAACCCGGGTCCGAAAGCACGGCTCAAGCATTCACTACGAGCGTAGTCAACCTACGGTTTTCGTCCTCGCCGTGCGGATGGACGCGCCCGGTGAGGCTTATCCGCATTAAATCCCATTCTCTGCCCAGCGGACTGACAGAGAACCCGGCCGTCTAATTAAAGCCGGACCGCTCGACAGCCGAAGCGGTGAGGCTGTGCCGCGTCTAAATATTAAGCGGCGAGTGCATACGAATAATCGTTGGCACTTAATTTTTTTCAGTCTTTTTTACGAGGCGGCTGAAAGCCCCGGCTCGCGACTACCCGTTCCGATTTGCCCCCGTCGAAACCAATCGTCCCCGAATAAGGAAAAACAATCACTATACAATATATGAAGATTTTAAAGAAAAGTCAAGTGAAAATCGAGTGGAACAACCAATACAGAATGTAGTTTTCAAATACATACTTTACATTGTAAATTAACGCTCAAATTAGCCATCCTGAACGAAGTTAAGCATCTCGTCTAAACGGAGACGAGATCCTTCACTTCGTTCAGGATGACGATATTTTTGTGATATAATAGTAGAGGTAATTACAAAAGTGTTGGATTTGTTAGTTGATGGCAAGGCGGACGCCCTCGTCCGCCGCTTTCTATGCAAGGTTTTTCGACGGATGAGGACATCCGTCTTGCTATGATTTGAGTTTTCTGGATTTACATCACTTTTGCAATTACCTCAATCAACAATCTAAATCCACCCGCCGCCAATCAGCCAGTGGATGAGTTCGATAAATCCTAAGACCAGCGCTCCGACCAGCGCCGAGGCGGGTATAGTTAATATCCAGGCGATGACGATGTTGCCGGCGACGCCCCAGCGCACAGCGGAGGCGCGCTTAGTTGCGCCGACGCCCATAATCGCGCCGCTGATGACATGGGTCGTGCTGACCGCAATGCCGCTGAAAGCCGTTATCAGTAAAGTAAAAGCCCCAGCCGACTCGGCGCTGAAACCCATCGATGGTTTGAGTTTAGTAATCTTCTGCCCCATCGTTCTCACCACCCGCCAGCCGCCGAACATAGTTCCCATTGCAATCGTAAAATGCGATGCTAATATCACCCAGTAAGGAACTTCAAAAGTCTTAAGATAACCAGCAGTTACTAATAATACCGTAATTATGCCCATCGTCTTCTGGGCGTCATTTGTTCCATGGCCTAAACTGTAAGCCGCGGCGGATACTAATTGAAGTTTTCTAAAAATGTTGTTGAGATTGGTGGCAGAGTTGTTCTGGAAAATCCACATAATCGCTATCATCATCACAAATCCGATGATCATACCCATTATCGGCGCAACGATGATGAAAGCCAGGGTTTTAATCCAACCTGGAATTAGGATGCATTCCCATCCCGCTCGCACGACCGCTGCGCCGGCATAGCCGCCGATTAACGCATGCGTCGCACTGCTTGGTATTCCACAGAAAGATGCAGTTGCGTTCCAGGTGGTCGCACCAATCAGCCCCGCCATTATAACCCATTCATTCACCGCTGACAATTCGATTAGTCCTTTGCCAATAGTCTTAGCGATATGCACATCGAATAGAAAAGCCGCGGCTAAATTGAAGAAAGCCGCCCACATTACTGCTACACGTGGCGTCAAGACCCGCGTCGAAACGATGGTCGCTATCGAATTGGCAGCGTCGTTGAAGCCGTTAAAAAAATCGAATATCAGCGCGATTATAATGATTATAATTACTAAGGTCAGCATTTGCGGCGCGCCCTAAGCATGCTTTAACACTATCGTATCCAATACATTGGCTACATCTTCGCATTTATCGGTTGCCAGTTCTAACATCACGAATATCTCTTTCTTCTTTATAATTTCAACAGCGTTAGTCTCGTTCTCCAGCAGATGGGCGATGGCGCGGGCGAAGATTACATCGGCTTCGTTCTCGTATTCGTTCACCTTCTTGATGACTTCCTGCATTCGCGCGGGTTGTTTGAAACCCTTTAGTATCTTTATGCCTTCTTCGATTTCGACGATGGATTTATGAAGGGTTTTTATCAATTCCACCATTTCGTGGGGAAATTCGCTGATTTTATACAGGGTGAACCGTCGAGCCGAACCATCCATATTGTCCAATATATCGTCCAGAGCCGAGGCTAAGATATGTATATCTTCAGGGTCGAACGGTGTGACAAAGGTCGAGTTCAACTCGTTGAATATCTTATGCGTTACGGCATCGCCGATATGCTCGAGGTCGTTGATTTGGCTGACCAACTTTGCGCGCAACTCCGCATCCGCTTCCGGTATTTGAAGCAGCAGTTTAGACGCTTCAGTTATATTATGCGCTGATTCGTTGAAATAGATGAAAAACTTCTCATCATGCGGCAGCAGGCGCTGGATTATATGGTCGAGTCGCATTTTAATTAATCACGATTGATTTATGAATATTTTTAACATTTAAATCTAATCATTAAGAACTGAATTTCCAAATTCAATTTTGGAAATTTGCCATTGTAAGTGAGATAGGTTATAAAAAAAGAAAGCGAACCTTCGGTTCGCTTTGTGTAGCGGATGGGCTATAATGTAGCCCGGCTTCTTGAAGCCGGGAAATAAAGAAAGGTTGTCAACCGCAGAGGGTTGACAGTGGATATAGCCATCTTTACCTAATCAGCGTAACTTTAGCCAATTTTGTTCGGTCGGCTGATTCGAGCCGCAGCAGATAGACGCCGGAAGGCAGTCCTTCAGCGTTCCAAGTCAAAGTGTGCAGCCCGGCTTCGGTTTCACCGTCAAACAACCTCGCCGCCTGGCGACCGTGAATATCGAACACCGCCAAACGCGCCGGCCCGGCGCGGTCGAGAGAAAATCTCACCGCCGACTTCATATTAAATGGATTTGGATAGACTGATTTTAAGGCGAATTCCAGCGGCGGCTGCAATTTATCTTCATCCAGAGCGTTAGGTTTAATCCAGAAACTAAACGGCGTTACACAGTTCGTCGAGCCGCCAGCGCCATTCTCGCCGGAAACTGCGGATACTGACCAAGTAACCGGCCGGTCGAATCCTAACGGCATTCTTAAAGAATCCAAATTGACAATTAAGAAGGTATCCCGGCTGATGATATGCGTCCAAACCCGCTCCAGACAAACCGCCGTAAAGGTGTAAGTCATCAGACTGTCAGCGATGTTGGGATCGCGCGCCGGATGCCAGGCGAAACGTATATCCGGCACTTTTAAACTATCATTATATAGTGGCGCCGCGGTTATCGAATCCCCATTGGCGGGATATGCCAGGTCGAACGGGAAGGGATCCATAACGCCGATGACATCCAGGTTGACATATATATGTCCGACGCTCGAATCGGCGTTATGGTAGAAGCGCAGTTCGCCCTGGAACAGCGTGTCCGGCAAGCCGGTCGAATTCAAAGTCAGCACAAAATCTTGAACTTCCTGCGGATTTAGCGTGCCGGACCAGACATCCAAATCCAACCAATCGCGTCTGGCTTCAATTTGGAAAATATCGATGCGGTCGCCGCCCTCGTTAGGCGGAACATTAGTAGTCGAAATCAACACCCAGCTATAGACATCGAAGGTGTTAGTGATATAGGCGCCGCCGGGCGAGCCGCGCGTGGGCAACTGCTGCACTAATAATGTGTCGCCGTTCACGACATTCATCTTATGCACGCACAATATATTTTGCGCCGGGCTGTTTAATATGTAGAGCGGGTAGCCGTCCGGGTCGTCGGCCCAATAAGCCAGCCCATAGATGCGCAAGCCGCGCCGGTTCAGCGTTCGGTTCAGCCCATTTCCCTGCCGGTCGTAGGCGCTAATGTTGTTCGTCAAAGCGCATACCCATAAAATCCCATCCTCAGGGTCGTAGGCTATGGCTTGATTGGGATTAAATGGACCGTTGAACTCGGCTGCGACATTGCCATCGCGGTCAAAGCCGAAGACGCGCTGTTCGCCCGATCCCCAGAGCAGTTCGCCGTCCCATTCGAGGTCTTTCATTCCATAGACAGATTCGCCAGGCTGGACGAAATCTCGCACCCGGTTGCCGTCTCGGTCAACGACATAGATGAGGTTGGGATTGTTGCCGGCTGCGCCGGACAGATAGAAATTGTCGCCGTCGAATGCCACGCCCTCGATGCGGTCGTCATCAAGCGTATCGCCGACCCAATAAGAACGTCGCAGTTCCCACGGCGCGGCGTTGGCGTCGCCTAAGAGGCGCTTCTCCGCCGACCAATATAACGGCCCGTTGCCGCCGTTCCAAAGTGTAAAAGGTATCCGTATTTCCAGATCCGGGTCGAGCATCGCGTCGATTCTAAAAGTCGAAGGCGTGAACTCCGGATGCAGTATTTCAAAGTTAAGTTCCAGACTATCGCCTTCCGGTAGGAACAGTCCAGTGAGAGTCGAATCGTTGTAGCCCTGTTTGCGCACTGTAATATCGAACGGCACTTCCGCCAGCGATTCAGCGATGCGCCAATAGCCGGTCTCGTCGGTGTAGCCGACAAAACCGTGTTTAGTGAAGATGATGGCGCCCTCGATAGGCTCAAAAGTCCAGAAATCCACCACCCAACCATAGAGCGTGCCGGCGCGGAAGCGCGGCGAAGTCGTCCATAGGATTGCCCGCCGGTTTGCCAACGTTGCAGCGCCGGGAGTGTATTCGTTGTTCCATGTGTAATTCAAGCCGCTCTTACCGGCCGGGTCAGATATGCCGACGGAAGCATATTGCACGCCGGTTATCCAGAGTTGGTCGCCGTCGCGCGTATTCGTCGGATTGGATATGGTCCGATATTGGAAGAGAATATTCTGGTTGCCCGACTCGTCGGTTATCCACCAAGCGTGGTCGTAAAGAATAACTTGAAATGTCGCCTCGCCTTCGCCGCTGGCAAAACGCATCCGGTGCCATTGAATTATAATACGGTTGTCGAGGGTGTCGTGATAGTAAAACACACCGGCGCCCTGCCCTAATCGCAAGTCGTTCCAGAATGGCGCAATCATTCCCGCCGCGCAGCCGATGCTCTGGTCGAGCGGCCATCTTTGATAGTTCACCATTCGCGGCTGAACGCCCATTCCGATGAAGCCGTTCGTCGCCACAGTGATGGTATCGTAGAGCCTGCCATAGAACTGCGTCGTGCAGCCGAGGGCGATGACCCGGCATTCCCCGATGTCGTTTGGCGATTGTCCAGTGAAATTAAGGCGTGTGCCGGTGAAATCACGATCTTGCACATCCGGACAGATTTCGACCCAATCATATTCCGGCGCGATGTCCCAGGATGTGTCGGTATCGTCGAAGCAGATATAGCCGAATTTATCCGGTCCGAACGGCGCCCGGTCGCGCGGCCGCATCACCTGCAACTCAAAATATGATGTATCTAAAATGCCTTCGTTGGAACTCATAATCAGCATCATTTTAGTCTTCGAGCCTGGCACGACGACCTTGTTGCCGGATATCGTGAATCGGCCTCCAACCGTGCGGCCTACGCCATTGCGCGCTATCGCTTCATAATTCGCAAAACCCTCGATGACGGTGGCGCCCATTCCAAGGCTGCGCAGTTCGGCAGCGAAAACCGGCGAAGCGATGCTGCCGACATTGGCGACTTCGATATCGATTTGACAGACCGAATCCGGTATAATGAAGGTCGGAGAGTTGCCGATGAAGACCCGCCGGCATTCCAGATGCGAAGCGCGTGGGTCGATGCGCAGCGCTGATTTCCAAGACAGTTCGCCGCTGACGAATTCGACTTCGAGCGTAGGCTTCAGCGCCGGGCGCGCCGGACCGTCCGGAATAAGCGGCGAGAAGAATAACTCCGCATCGCGTTCGGCGTTGACAGTCTGGCCGGCTGGAATATCGCCGAACCATACTTCAGCGTTGTCTTCGACAATTACATAAGGCGAAAGGCTGCGCACCGTCGCCATCACCGATTCAACTGGATTGCCGTTTCCTAAATTGCGCGCCCGCAGACGCAAGCCGAACATTTCAGTCGGATTGACCGCATCGTCGCCATTGCCGGATATCTCTATTAACGACCATTCAGCGATGTCGAGCAAGGCGCGCGGCGTCGAAATGCGAACCTGCGCGTAGCGGGGCGCGATATCCCGCCCGGATGCTGTTATATAAACCAGCGTATTAGCCACAAACCGTTCATTCTGGCTCAGCACGAAGCGCACCCGGCCATCAGGACAGGTTGTGGTCACCTTTTGCAGCATTGCATTATATTGCGCATATTGCGCCGGGTCCTGCGGCAGATTGCCGGGCGCATAGAGCGTAACTGTGGCGCCAGCGACCGGCTCCTGACTTCCGGGCTGATGAACAAATACCTCGATGAGTTTTGTATCCGGCGCGATCGAATCCGTGTGTTGAATGGCAACTACCCGCGGCATACCCATCCAGGGCTTGAAGCCGGGGTCGCCGAAGATATTGTTGTCGGTTTGGTGTTGGAGAAATACGTTGCGTCCGTTCCAAGACAAATCATTCGGGAAATAACGTAGTATTTGCGTATGCGCATATGTCCACGCCCAGCCCTGCGGCATATCCTTCTGCACGACGCCGTTGGTGAGTTCCATCCAGATGACATTTTGCGCGCCGGTCATTGTAGTTCCCCAGCCGAAGGTCGAAGTCAAATAGCCTTTAAGATTGTTAGCATTGCCGCGGCGGAACATTATCTCGCCAGCCCATTCGCCGTGTCCACAGGTATTCAGATTAATGGGAAAATGTGTATTGTTACGAATGTCGGCTTCGAAATTGCGATTACCGTTATCGCGATTGGTGTAATAATAATTCTCAGCGCGGCCGGTCAAGATGTTCACCGGCAAGTTAAGCAAGTCCCGTATAAAAGGTCCGACTGAATGTCCGTGCTGGTCCCAGTTGAAATTCTCATGCCAGCGCACATCAGTAAAGCCTTGGGCTTGCAGGACTTCTTCAGCCCAGCGCACATTCATCGGCTGTCCGATGTGCCAGGCTTGGTTGGCACCATTGCCCCAATGTTGAGAATAAACGCCGGCACGCAGATAGACGGCTGGATTGCGTAAATCGGGCGTAGCCGATACCGCTAACTGCCGGCCGACTATCAGACCGAGCGTGGCTTCATTGCCGCCGGCGAAGCGCGCCCAACCTACATCCATAATCTGATCTTGGCCCTGCAGACAGGCATATTCGTAGTCAGCATGAGGCGCATTTGGCCATGAACTGACGCCAGTCGGCGCTTGCAAAATAGCGCCCGGACCAGGCTCATATTGATAAGCCGACCGGTCGCCGACCAAGAGCAGATAATCGAATAGTTCGCCGGCTTGCCGCTGGGCGTCGTAACGCTGCTGAATGGCTTGTTTGATGCCATTGGGGTCATTCGCCACACCGCCGGTTGCCAGGCTTAGAATATCCATTTTATAGCCGGTCTTGCGGCGGAATTCGATATATGGAATAGTCCAGCGGATACACTCGCTGTTAATCGCCACAAGATACTTCCCGACATAAGGCGGTTCTTTGTCGCGGTCGGGGTCGTCGCGCCGCACAATATCGCCGTTGACGGCTAAATTTTCAATCATATTCAAAAAATCTGGACTAAAGCCTCGAACTGCAGTTCCCACTATTGGATTGACCGGTTCACCTTCGACGGCACGAACCTCGGTTTCTATATTCTCATAATGTAAATATTCGTTGGACTTCGCGTCGTAGCGAATCGGATGAATCGTCACTTTGACCATCCGAACGCCGTGGATGATGAACGGCGTGCTCAATTCGGCGACCGCGGCCGGGAATAGACCGTCTTCCGGCGGGACGAAATCGACTGTTACGCCGGTTTCGGCTTCTAAAAGCAACGGCGGCGCTTCGGCCTGGACACGGCGAGGCTCGCTGTGAGTCGTATAGAGTGCGAGGTTGGAAGTGGGATGCACGACGACGAAGCGCGCCACCGACGGCAAAACAGGCTGTCCGGGAATGAAAGTCGTCGGTTCGCCCGGCAATGCGACGCTGGAAAAGGCTTGCCCATTGACAAAAGCCATTTTCGCGTCTATATTAGACAACTCGCAGCGCAACGTCGTAACCTCCGGCGATGAACGCACGAGTTCGGCATATTTCCCTTGCATTAAGGAAGCGTCCGCGCCTTGGGCGCGGCTGGAGGCGACAGCCAGGCTGCACAACGCCAGCCCGACGAGGATGTAAGTCAGTGCTTTTTGCATTGATTTTTCTGGAATTAGCAGGAAACAAAATCTTATAAATGTAATATCACAGAAGCAGCGCTAATAGCCGATGGTAGGGCTGGCGTCTCTGCCCGCCAGCATATCTGCATTTGTAATTGAGGCGATTTACTTTATCACTGTAATATAATGATATTTTTCCTGCAGTGTCAAGAGATTTTGGCAATAAAATACGAATTTTTCGCGATAATTTGGAGATAGTAGAAATTTCTGATAACTCTGAAACCTTATCGGACTTCGCAAAGTCTCAACTTCTTTAATGCGTTTTTTAGATGGAAGTCTATTCCATCGCATATCGATATTTCGAACCACTTTTATTTACAAATTTAAAATATAAATTTGAGCGCAAAATTGCATCTTAATAACATCGCGGGGAGATTGTTTTTGTTTATTCTCGCGATTATTTTAATGGACTTTACACCGGTCTACGCGGCTCAAGTTCGCGGTTTTGTCGTGGACGCTGCGTCGCATGAACCGCTGCCGGCGGCAAGCGTCACGGTTGAAAATACCGACCTTGGCGCAACGACCAATCTGGACGGCTATTTTGTGTTGTCCGGGCTTCCAGCAGGCAGATGTTTGATAACCGTGTCCTATCTCGGCTATAATTCGCTGCAGATGGAGGTCGATGCCGACGGCGTGAAGGCGCCGTTGCGCATCTCGCTCAAGCGCAAGGATGTAGTGCTTAAGGAGGCGGTCGTCAGTCTGAAACATTCCGACGCCCAGGAAACCCGTAAGACGCCGCTCGTGTCGGCTGTGCCGGTCGATGGTCAGTTGATTAAGACGATGCCGTCGATGATGGGCGAGATGGATGTCCTGCGCGCTCTGCAGCAGATCCCGGGCGTTAAAGCCTCTTCGGACCTCTCCAGCGCGTTGCACATTCGCGGCGGCAGCCCCGACCAGACGTTGATTTTAATGGACCACAATGTCGTCTATAATCCATCGCACTTGTTCGGTCTGTTCAGCGCTTTCAACGCTGACGCGGTCAAACATATCGACCTCATTAAGGGCGGCTTCCCGGCGCAGTATGGCGGGCGCAGCGGCTCAGTGCTGGATGTCATCACCAACGAGGGCAACCGCCGCGAAACCCACGGC
Source organism: Calditrichota bacterium (assembly GCA_016867855.1). GTDB lineage: Bacteria > Electryoneota > AABM5-125-24 > Hatepunaeales > Hatepunaeaceae > VGIO01. The sequence goes on along the minus strand of VGIO01000028.1, from coordinate 6,135 downwards.
CTGGCGTCCATCGGGCTAGTCTCAGCGCGTGGCGCGCTGGAAGGTCCACTGCCGAAAACCTTAGGTTCATACGCCTTCTCCGGTCGCCGCACCTACTTCGACCCCGTTCTGATAGCGCTGCGTTCAGCCAAGGTCGATGTCCCCAACTACTTTTTTTATGATGCTAATGGCAAGGTCAATTTCGACTTGACCGACTGCACAACGCTGTCCCTGGCCGGCTATATCGGTAACGATATAATGAACTTCGACTTTGGGCCTAAAGACGAGCGCGTCTATTTCTACCTCAAATGGGGCAACCAGACGCTGGCGAGCCGTCTGCGGCACTGCCTGCGCGGCGATATGTTCCTGTCTGTCGGAGCAGCCGTCAGCGAGTATCACTCCGGCTGGGGATTTATCGCCGACGGCATCAACCTCGACGAAGGTCGCGATCGAATGCTCGATAAATCAGTCAAAACTGATTTCGAATATTACGGGCTGCCCAATCACACCTTCAAAGGCGGAGCCTGGATTAGCCGCTACGACATACGCTTCAAGGAAGGCAATGAGGATTTGACTTTCGTCGATGTCGATGAGTGGACGACCAACTATTCTCTCTATGCGCAGGACAAGTGGCGCGTCAGCCCGTTCTTTGAAGTCCAGCCTGGGCTGCGCGGCTATTATCACGCCGCCGGCGACCATTTCGCAGTGGATCCGAGGCTGGCGATGGTGTATTATTACGACCCGCGGCTGCGTCTGAAAGCCGCGGTCGGACGTTACAGCCAGTGGCTCAACCTCATCACCTTCGGCGAAGGCTTCAGCAACTTCGACCTGTGGATCCCGGTCGATAAATCGATGAACCCTTCGCACAGTCATCAAGCCGTGCTGGGCTTTGAATGTGACCACGAAAACGGAATGGAATTTACCACGGAAGGCTACTACACGCGAATGCACGACATCGCCGCCTTCAATGCCAAGACCGACCAGGGTGAAGTAGCCGCCGATGCTTTCGTCAACGGAGAGGGCTGCGCTTATGGCTGGGAAGTGATGGCAACCAAGAAGCGCGGCCGCCTGACCGGCTGGGTCGGCTATTCGTTGTCCTGGACGAAGCGGCGTTTCCCAAATTCACTCATCAATTGGGGGAATTGGTTCTATCCGCAATGGGACCGGCGGCACGATTTCATCGCCGTGGCGATGTATCCCTTGTCGCGCACTTGGGATTTAGCCGCCTCCTGGCGTTACAACACTGGCCAGGGCTATACCCAGGCGCTCGGCATATATACGACACGCTATGCCGATATGGATCCCAGCGACTTCGGAAACTACGGACGGACGATTTTGACCGGCTCGAAAAACAACTACCGCTTCCCCTCCGACCACCGGCTGGATGTAACATTGTCGTGGAAACACTTGTTATATGGAAAAAACGCCGTGTTGAACATCAGTATTTTCAATGCTTACAGCCGCCGGCCTTTCTGGACGCGCTGGTTCGACACCAACGAGGATCCGATGAAAATAACCGACCTCAAACTGCTGCCAATTCTGCCGCTGGTCAGTTATGAAGTCAAATTTTAAGGTCAAAAAATGACAAATCACAAATCGTTATTTCTATTTATTTTAACGCTCGGCTTGGTGGGTCTTTTCATCGGCTGCGAGACCCAGCCGACCGAACTTGAGAAATACCATCCTCAAGCCCAGTTGACCTGCTTTCTATTCAATGGGCAGCCGGTTCATGAAGCCTGGTTGGAGCGCGTCGCGTCTATCTACGGACCTTACCATACAACCGACCACGGCATTCTTCACGCCGATATCCGCATCTTTGGCGGCGGCGATACATTAACATTAGTCGATGACCCAAACAAACACGGTCGTTATATTCCTGCAAACGGACAGACGCTCGTTCCAAGAGGGAAAATCCATTATCGCATCGAAGCCGTTGTTCCGGACGGTGAATTCCTCTGGGCCGAGACGGTCGTGCCGGATACATTCGCTTTCGTTGACATATATCTATTGCTGGAAGATGGGACACGCCAGCCTGTCAACGACGGCGATACACTGACCCGTCTCGACCCGAATATGTTTTGGGAGTGGAATTCGGTTGATTCAGCGGGAGGTTATAACGGGATGATTGTGGCATTGACGCCGCGAGACTCGCTCGTGCCGCTTGACCCGGATTGGGATGCGGCCGAAGATTCGTTAGAAGAGGCTGAACGCACCCGGGCCGGCTTCACTGTAATGCGCAGCGACCAGAAAATTATCACAATTCCGTGGATTTTCTTTCAATGGGCTGGTCCGCAGCGCGTCGAACTGCAGGCTATTTCACGCGATTACTACGATTACTTGTTCACATCCTTCCGCGTCCAGCAGGGGCTCATTGCCGAACCGCAGTGGAATATGCACGGCGGCATCGGAATCTTCAGCGGTATGTCGCGCTATGCTATTACGGTCGTAATGAAGAAGGTGACGATGTGAGCAATAATGCTGACACTGATGCTGATGCTGATGCTTAGATTGATAATGGTGAAAAGAAGCGCTGTCAAACTTCTGCAGTTGATAGCGGCTTACTGGTTTTTCTCTGTTGCCGACTACGGCGAGTCGGCAGCAGTTTTGTGCTCGTCGTTGACTGCGGCGAGTCGGCAACAGTCCAGCGCCCGCCGTTGATTCGCCGTAGTCAACGGCAGATTAAGATGGCGGGCTACAGAAGCCCGCCATACCGGCTGTCAACACAGAGGGTTGACAGCCTTTAGTGGACAGAATATCTGTCCTGCCGCCCACTTCTACCCACGCGCCGTAATAATAATTCCAGCCAATATTACGCAAATCCCGATTATCTTCATCGCCGAGAGTGACTCGTGAAACAGAATCACCGCCCCGGCGGTTACCGATGCGAAGGTCAACCCGACTAAAATCGGATAACTCGACGACACCTCGGCTATAGACAGCACCCGAAACCAGATTAATGCTCCGATGAAATAGAGTATGAAGCCGACTGGAATGCTCGGCTGCTTGAACAGACGCAGCATCAGGTCGGCGAATGTCCCTCCTCCAAGTCGAAAGCCACCGATTTTCACCAACCCATAGCGTAGCAGCAGATTGGCGGCAACCGTGACGATAGATGCAGTAATGGTCAGGATTAAGGCTTGTGAAGACATCTATTGATGATGATGATGATGATGATGATGATGATGATGATGGTGGTGATGGAGATGGTGATAATGACTAGTGCCTCGTTGTAAAAAGAAACTGGCATTATAGTATAGACAGGAGGACAGGCGTCCCTGCTTGTCCACTTTGCAGCCATATCTCTCGGGACAGGCAGGGACGCCTGTCCTCCTGTCCGACATACTGGAAGCCATTAATGCAAGTGAACACTAGGATTCGATCACCTTAAGCGACGATGTCCAATTTCATATAAGGAATAATTCTAAAAACCATTCTTCCCTTGAACCTGATTGAAGGAATAAAAAACGAACTCTAAACAGCGATGTGCCGGAATATTCGACGCTTTCTCAACCGTTCCGGCGGGCGGGATATGTCCCGCCCGCCAAAATGGTCTTACTTGCATCAAATATCATAAACAACTGTTAAGAGCCTATTTTAATCCAATTACATCCCTATAGCCTTCGATGTCTAAGAAACCGTGTCCGCTGATGTTGAAGGCGATGACCTTCTCCTCGCCGGTTTCCTTGCATTTTAAGGCTTCGTCGATGGCGCAGGTAACCGCATAAGACGATTCCGGCGCGGGAATAAAGCCTTCCGCCTGCATAAATTTACGGGCGCTTTCGAAGACATGCTTCTCATCGATAGGATAAGCCACGGTGTCGATATAGCCGTGATTACGCAAGAGGCTGATTATGGGCGAGCAGCCGTGGTAGCGCAGCCCGTCGCCGCGAATCGGCGGGAAATCGGTCTGATGTCCGAGTGTATACATCTTTAATTGCGGCGTCTTCTCGGCATGGTCGGCGAAGTCGTATGCATATTTACCCTGCAGATTAGGCGCCGATTGGCTCTGCGCGGCGATGAAGCGGGTCTTCTTTCCCTTGGTCAGCGCATCGCCGATGAAGGGAATGGCGAAGCCGCCGAAGTTGCTGCCGCCGCCCAAACAAGCGATGACGATGTCCGGATAGTCATCGACTATCTCAAATTGCTTCTGCGTCTCAAGACCGATGATAGTCTGGTGCATCAAGACATGGTTCAGCACTGAGCCTAAAGCATAAGCGGCTTTGGGATCGCGGCTGGAATCTTCCAGACCTTCCGATATGGCAATTGCCAGCGAGCCGTTGTGATTAGGATTTTTACTATAAAGTTCCAGCCCGGCTTGAGTTTTATCACTTGGCGAAGCAAAAACCTCCGCGCCGTATAATTCCATCAGGTTACGGCGGTCCTTCTTCCAATTATAAACCGCCCGCACCCAATAGACGGTGCATTTAAGGCCGACGAGGCTGGTCGCATAAGCCAAAGCCGTGCCCCACTGCCCGGCGCCGGTCTCAGTAGTCAGGCGGTTGAAGCCTTGCTCGACGGCGTAGAAGCATTGCGCCAGCGCGGTGTTGACCTTATGGCTGCCGGTAGGGCTGAAAAATTCGGATTTGTAATACATCCGCGCCGATGTGCCGAGGGCTTTCTCAAGGTTGAGCGCCCTAAATAACGGGCGCGGCCGGCCGGCTTGGAGGAACAACTGCTGAATTTCATAAGGGATATCGATCCAGCGTTCGTTGGAGAATTCCTGTTTCAAGCATTCGCCAATCATCAGATTGGGCAGGGATTGGATTTGCGCATCGCCCAGCGGCGGCGGCAGCGGCGCCGGCAAATCCGGCTGAATGTTATACCATCGCTGCGGTAGTTCGTCCGGCGGTAGGTGGATGGCGCGTAAATTCTTCATTAGGTTGCCTTTAATAAGTAGGATAACAGATTTTCAAGGCGGTAAATTAGCCTCCAAACAGCGTCTTGTGCCGTGGAAAGCGGATTTTATATGCCCTACACCTTGAGTTATGATATAAAGTAAAATATACACTATTCTATTTAAGATAGTCAATAGATTTTTGTAGCCTCGGGCATTTTATTTTTAATTCAAATCTGAAGATAAGCATATAGCCATTTCACCTAATTGACGCGCTTGTTTCTTCTGAACACCGGGCAAGTATTTGAAAGCGCTCCGCACCGCTGCTTGATGAGATACTCCACTACGTTCATTAAATTAGTGTGGATCTAACTTAATAGATGACTGCTCAAGCACGAAATAATTTGGGCAGATGCTAAAGTTTGTATAGACTACATAACTTGACAACGCCTTGAAGTATTGTTATATTAATCGAAAGAATTTTGCAGTCTTACCGCTTCTTCCTACCGGCTTGCACCGACGACTGCCAACTTACCACTTCCTCAGCGTTATTATTAAGTGGTCAGTTTATAGTAGTATTTTAAAGGGCGAATACGAGGTTCGCCCGAACGGGCGATGCTTGTCATCGCCCATAATTCAACTAAAAAAACCACTATAATCTGAACCCCTTAACAAATGGAGTCATAAAACACAGGTCTGTCAAGTGCGTATGTAATCCATTTTGCAATACCGATGAGGCTGTTCATCTTGAAATATCCGATACCCGAATAATCGAAGCGATCGTGGTATTGACAATTGCCTCAAATAACAACGCCACAATTTCACTAACTTTAATAAATTGAATTGAGGTCTATATGCGCCGCAAGTATTTAAACAGCGCACTGCCGATTTGGCTGTCAGCCCTGTTGTCAACCGCATCAATCGGTCAGCTGCGCGTTGCGCCATACGGTTTAACCGCCGATTTGCCAAATGATCGAACTGTTGAAATTCCGATCATTTTAAGCAATGAAGAACAAAGTCCAATATCCTTCCGAACGCAGTTCGAGAAGATCGAGTTTGAGCAGCGTCGCGACGATCCGCGCGATCTTAGGGCATTGATATTTACTGACGGCGCCGGCTGGGGAGGAGTGCATGCTTTTCAAGAAGGTGCCGCTGCCGCTGGCTTGCCAAACAACCAAATTACAGAAATAGGTTCTGGCCAAGCCGCCAACGTCAACCTTGGGCAATATAATATCGTGCTTTGGGCTGATGCACACAGCAACGATTTCTATCAACAATATAACCGGAACCGTGGACGCTTCGAAGAGTGGGTGAACGACGGC
>VGIO01000027.1 GCA_016867855.1 Calditrichota bacterium | reverse complement strand
TTGGCAGCCGCGGCGATGCTGGACGGACAATACGGCATCAAGGGCTACTTCATCGGAGTGCCGGTCATCATCGGCGGAAAGGGTATCGAAAAGGTTATCAAACTAAAATTGATGGCTGATGAACAAGCCGCGCTTATTAAATCGCTGGAAGCGGTTAAGGGCGCGGTAGCGGATGTGGATAAGAGGATTTAATTAAAAGCTACAACAGCGCCGGCGACGGAATATCTATTCCATAGCCGGCGCTGTGTTGCAGAAAAAACTGATGACTTTAACTCATTAGTATCTTTAATATTAGTTCGAATTTAAAAGTTATGCTAATGAAATATACAAACAATTTCAAATAGGAACAAACAGAGAATTCAATAGTATAAAAAGAAAAACACAAGGATTCAAAATGAATCTGCCCGAAGTGCCTCGTGTGATTTTTAACAAAACCACCCTACGCGAGGTAATATGTCAATTTCGCTATCCGACAATATTACGAATCGGAGCGAGCGAACCTGCGGACTTTCAGGAAGAAATTCGAGAAAGATTTCCGCTATATCAATTAAGACAAGAGCCGGGGCTTATGGAATTTCCTGAACCGGTCAGGCAGGTTATTGCCCAAAATACACCCAAAGTATATAATTTTATTGATGAAAATAAAACTACTCAATTGACACTTACACAAGAATTTATCGCATTGAATTCTAACTCTTATGGACGGTTTGAATCTTTTATGGAGTATGTTGATTTGGCTTTGAGTGCTTTACAAAAGATTTATAGACCAAATTACTATATTCGCATTGGATTACGTTATTTAGATATAATAAATAAAAATAATCTGAATATTGAAGATGAACGATGGTCAGATTTACTGAAAGAATGCTTTGCTGGGGAATTAGGAGGTAGTTTATCAGAAAATATCAAAATAACAGACTCTAATACTCTTTATCATTTCGAATGGGGCGCTCTGAGATGTCAGCACGGATTACGCGAAATTGATAAAGAAAGTATATGCTATTACATAGACAACGATTTCTTTAAGGATACTAAGATAAATTTCGATGGAATAAAACCTTTATTAAAGGTATTCAATGAATACGAAAGAAGATTTCTCCGGAACTGCATATCAGATAAACTTTATGCAGCAATGGAGCCTGTTAAGCCCTGAGAAGTCCAAACTACACATTGAAAAATTTGGTTTCTCACTTAGTGAATATCAATTAAAGGAAGCCGGTATTTCTTATAGCCTGCATGCTGAGTTGCAGGTTACAACAGAAAAGCCGTTTCCAATTAGTAATAATATTCACTTGAAAAAGATATATTTTCACTGGCTCATTGAAAACATTCCTCAACAAGGTTATGAGGAGCTCACTGAAGCGCTGGTGAACATACTTGAATACTATACAAATATGTCTAGTATTAAACTACTTCAAGAACCTCAACCTAACCTGCTATCTGCAAAATTATTACCATCTGTGCAAAGCACAACCATTAATCTATAGGTTGAATTATGGCGACCACAAGCGCTGTTTACAGACGTTCTTTGCCAGGACGGATTTTTCAATGCGAAATTCTTTCAGATTTCCCGCATTATATACCATTACATAGTCAACCAACACTTGTAAAGCAGGTTAATAGATCGTTAGTGATGGGTCTAAGTCAAGACTGTGATTTGGAACAAGATTATAATTTAAGAAATGATCATAGTATCAATGTTAATGAAAAAGAAGCAGAATCTCAATATCTTCCATTTTTAATTTTGCTTGAATTATTTACAGAAGACCGTATTAGATCCGAGAGGAAATACTTAAAGTCCGACATTTGGCGTAAAATTCGGGATAATAATGACGAGAGATATCAATATTTACGAGTCATTCAATCTGAAGATGACTTATTAAATGAAGGCATTCCAGCTTCTGTAATTGATTTTAAACGTTCTTTTACGGTTGAAACGAGTTATGTTTATCATTCAATACAATCTGGTAATATAAAAAGACGATCAATCGTAAAAACGCCATATGCAGAAGCTATTCTATCTAGATTCGGTAACTACATTTCGAGGGTAGCCCTTCCCGCACCTCATTATATTAGCGAAGCTAACCCAACATAACCTTCCAAAATTATTTTCCAGCCTATCAACTAAAATAAGGCCACAATTTTACTCTTGAATCTAAAGTATCGAAAGATATCAAGATAATTGTTAATCACTGTCTCAAGACATCAGTCTATAATTTGAACTACTGAGGTAGTCGATGAGTCCAGATATCATTAAAGTCATCCCCCGCGACGATTACACACTTGAGATAACCTTCGCCAACGGCGAGGTGGGCATCTTCGACTGCACGCCCTATTTGAACTTTGGCGTGTTCACGGAGTTGCAGGACCTGCGCTACTTCAAGCGGGTCAAGGTCTTCAACGGGACTGTGGCTTGGCTCAACGAGCAGGATTTCTGTCCGGATACGGTGTATGAAGATTCGGCTAAAATCATAGGAATTTTATAATTGAACAACAATGATTTGATTATTCGTTAATTTAAAATAGAATGGTATAATAATAAATACCCTTATTAAAATTAAGCAGCTGGTTTTTGCCGGAAATGTTATATTTACAAAAAAGGCAGAAATCGAAATCGCGCGTGATGGTCTGACCCGTGAACTCGTTCAACAGGCGATACTCAATGCGCCGGCAATCAATAAAACCATTCGCTCAAGGTCACCCCGACAAGCGCGAAATGAAACGCTCTATGTAGTTGTCGGCATAACCTACATCGGAATAGTTATTTACACAAAAGGCAAATTCCTCAAACGTGAAGGAAAGGAATACTACTATGTCCTTATATCATCCAAACGAGACATCGAAAACTTCTAAACCAAACGAACCGGAAGTTCTGCCTTGTCCAGAGTGCGGCGCTGAAGCAATGCGGCGCTGGCGTGGTGAGTGCCGGTTGCTCGACGGTTTTGTCATCGCTGACCTTGAGCGCTGGCATTGCACCGCTTGCGAAGAGGATTTCTTCGACCCGCAAGCGATGGATAAGATTGCGTTTTTGCGAAAAGAAAGAAGCAACTCGCGTTTAAAGTTGTCCAAGCGTGTAAAGGAGGGGAATTATGTTTGAGACATTGTTTTATCGCTAAGAATATCAAAAGAACTAATTTACGAAACTGGAACTATTACATCTTTTGGTTATCGACCTTCAAGAAGGTTGTTTGATTGTCTATTATCTCGAATTTCGAAGTTCGAGTGCGATGTTAAATAATCTGAGTCATTAAAATGATCTGTCAATACTTTCATACATATATCATTTCTGATATCTCATTATTGAATGCAATAGAGATATTTCCGTTAAAGTATTAAATTCCAATGTCTTTCATCCACATAACACTCAATCCCTATCAGATGGGCGGGCTGCCCTGTATCCGCGGCTTGCGAATAACGGTAACCGATGTGCTTGAATATCTGGCGTCGGGAATGACAGAGGATGAGATACTCGCCGACTTCTCTGACCTTGAGCGCGAAGACATTCTTGCCTGCTTACGGTTTTTAGATAAATACTAACGAATTTAGTGAACAAAATATTAAAGGAATAAAATGGGACGCATCATCACTTCCATCACCATCGTCAATATGCTTGAGCCTGAGCACAAGATTCGCTGCGACGCGCTAGTCGACACCGGCGTATCGCATCTGGTGCTGCCCTCCGCTTGGCGCGAGCGGCAGGGTGAGTTGCAAGAATTAGGCGTCATAGAGGTTGTCTTAGCCAATCAGCAGGCTATCCAGGGTGTAGTCTGCGCTCCGGTCAAGGTTCAACTCGAAGGCTTCCGCCCTACCGTCACCGAGGTTCTATTCGTCGATATGGAACAAAACGATGGCGAATACGAACCGCTCATCGGCTACATCATCCTTGAACAGTCCCAAGCCGCTGTGGACATGCTCGGACATCGATTAGTGCGCGTCAAGTATTTGGATTTAAAATAATAAAGTGCCTTGGAGGGCGGATTTAAATCCGCCCTCCAAGATACTTTAAAGGATACAACATCACCCGCAAGGAATTTCTAAATAACTTCGCCCACAACAAATCCGATATAATCCAGCAATTTCTGGATATTCTCGCCGAACACAAGGTGGATTATTGCCTCATCGGTGGATTGGCGGTCGATGCCTATGTCGAGCCGGTCGTGAGCCTCGATGTGGATGTTGTTTTGGCTTTGAACGATATTGAGACCATCGTTCAGTCTATTCAGGCACAAAGGCTGAAAGTCGAGCGGTTTGAGCATAGTGTGAATGTAGGCAGTCCGAATTCCGACATCCGCATTCAAATACATATTGATGAACGGTATCAGGAGTTTATAACTCGCGCGGAGGTAAAAGAAGTCCTTGGCTATCAAATGAAAGTCGTTTGTGTCGAAGATGTCCTGCAAGGCAAGATTTGGGCTTATGAAGACCAGACTCGCCGCCAAAGCAAACGTCAGAAGGATTTGGCGGATATTATGCGCTTAAAAGAGGTTTTCCTAGTGTTAGAAAGGTTAACGCCAATAAATTTCACCAATGTGTCTTTATAGGAATCGTCATCCCGTTGCGCGATGCAACATAAAATGAAAGGACACCCCCCTTAATCCCCCCGCAAGCGGGGGGAGAAGCAAGCATCAGTCGCAAGCGGGGGAGAAAGTGCATCTATTTTCCGAGTAATATCAAATGGGATACATACAAACAAAACTAAAACTCTCCAATGCTCAGGACACAAGCCTTAGACCGGTCGAAGTTGAGGCTTTGGTCGATACCGGCGCTATAACCTTATGCATTCCAGAACATATCGCGGTTCAGTTAAAACTCACCGAAATCGATAAACGAGAAGTAACCATCACCGATGGGAGGACTCAAGTAGTGTCCTATGTCGGTCCTGTTCGCGTCGATTTCGAAAACCGGACTAGTTTCACCGGCGCTTTAGTGCTGGGCGATTGGGTCTTGATGGGTGTAGTGTTGCTGGAGGATATGGACTTAGTCCTGAATCCGGTTCAACAGACGGTTACCGTCAATCCCGCCAGCCCGAATATTCCGCATGTTTTAGTAAAGAAAGTCTGAACATAGGGAAATTTCATATAGGGAGTTATAATGGGCTTATTTCAAAAACGCGTTCGCGTCTCCAACAGTAAAGAACCAGACCGCTTCTTTGAGGGTAACTTCTGGGTAGATTCCGGCGCGCTTTATTCCCAAGTGCCGGAAGATATTCTGCACCATATCGGTATCGAACCTCAACTGACCCGAAATCTCATTTTAGCCGACGGTCGAGTCAATAGACGGCTGCTCGGATACTGCAATTTCAGGATTGAGGGTATCGATGAAACAATACCCTGTCTTGTAGTGTTCGCACCCAAGGATTCGTTGTTTTTATTAGGCGTTACGGCTCTGGAAAACTTCGGAGTCGAAATCGACCCGGTTAACAAAGAACTCAAGCCGATGTTGGCAATCACCGGTGGTTTCTTGGCATCGGCTCTTCCGGAAAACATCAAACGAACATCAGATATTAAGGAGAATACAATGCCCAAACGCATAGGCGTCGTCCTGACCGGCTGCGGCTATCTCGACGGCGCGGAGATTCACGAGGCGGTCGTTACGTTGCTGGCGCTCGACCGCGCAGGTGTGGACATCGTCTGCTTGGCGCCCGACCGCGCCCAGATGCACACTGTCGATCACATAACCGGTCAGCCTGTCTCCGGCGACAAGCGCAATGTGCTGGTCGAAGCCGCCCGCATCGCCCGCGGTAATGTCAAAGATATTAAATTCGTATCTTACAAAGACATCGATGCGCTGGTCATTCCCGGCGGCTATGGCGCGGCGAAAAATTTGAGCGACTTTGCCGTCAAAGGCGCTGATTGCGCTGTCGTGCCGGAAGTCGAAAAACTCATCGTCGATACCAATCGCGCCGGCAAATGGATTGCGGCGATTTGCATTGCCCCGGCGATTGTAGTCAAAGCCTTGGCGGGCGTCGGCATTAAGCCGACGGTGACCATCGGCAGCGACAAAGGCGCCGCTGCTGCCATCGAGAAGATGGGCGGCAAGCACGAGAATCGCGATGTATTCGGCGTCTGCATCGACGAGCCGAACAAGGTCATCTCTACACCGGCGTATATGCTCGGACAACGGATTTCAGAGGTGGCGGCGGGGATTGAGAAGGCGATTGGGGAGTTAATTAAGCGGTGCTGAAAGCGTTGTCGCCGCGTCTTTGCGAACGAAGTGAAGCAATCTTCTCTCAGCGTCAGGTCACGCCGGTTTTCAACCGGCTAAGACCTGACGCAACAGAAGACTCATCAACGTCTGGAGGGCGGACTTTTAGTCCGCTCTCAAAGAATTAATAGATTAGAGCGGACTGAAAGTCCGCCCTCCAAACAGACTAAAAAAATTATCATATAAAAGGGATTTAACCTTTGTTAAAACGCGTTATCGAAGCCGCGGACATCACTGCCGCGGTGCGCACAATGGCTATGGAAGCTAACTTCTACCTCGGCGAAGATGTCCTCGACGCCTTCGAAGACTACCGCCTGACCGAGAAATCCCCGACTGCCGTAGCGCTGCTCGACCAACTCATCGAGAACGCCGACATCGCCGCCAAGCAGCAAATCCCCCTGTGCCAGGACTGCGGCTATGCTGTCATCTTCGCCGATGTCGGTGAAGACGCCCAAATCAACGGCAACCTGAAGGACGCCATCACCGAGGGCGTGCGGCAGGGCTACAAAGACGGCTACCTGCGCAAGTCCATCGTCAAAGATCCCTTGCGCCGCGAGAACACCGGCGACAACACTCCACCCGTAATATGGTGTGACATCGTCAAGGGCGATAAGTTGACGCTTTATTTCGAGCCCAAAGGCGGCGGGTCGGAGAATATGTCCGAGGTGCGCGGCTTAAAGCCGGCCGACGGACGGGAGGGTGTGATTAACTTCGTAGTTGACCGGGTGAAGCGCTCCGGCGGCAATCCCTGCCCGCCGGTAGTAGTCGGCGTCGGCATCGGCGGCACATTTGAGAAGTGCGCCCAAAATGCCAAACGCTCGCTCCTGCGCGAGATTGGCCAGCGCCATCCCGACCCCTTCTACGCGGATATGGAGCGCGAAATCCTGACCAAGGTGAACAAACTCGGCATCGGACCCCAAGGTCTCGGCGGCACGACCACCGCGCTGGATGTCTTCATCGAAGCCTACCCCGCGCACATAGCCAGCCTCATTTGCGCCGTCAACATTCAGTGTCACTCAGCAAGGCACAAGGTCGCAGTGCTGTAAAGATTTTGGAATTTGGAATTTGGATTTTGGAATGAATAATGACTAATACTGATAATAGTGTATTAATAACTGAGATATTAGTTTTAGTCATTTGTATTAGTCATTTTATCTGAAATCAATTGTATGAAATGTATGACTACCGTGGGGCAGGAGGTCCCTGCCTGCCATCATTGCGAGCGCAGCGAAGCAATCTCATAATTCACTGGAAATTTATGCCTGCGAAGTCAGGACAGGCATCCGGAATTGAAAATCCCGGCTTCAAGAAGCCGGGCTACTTTGAGGTCATCAAAATGAAAATTACCCATATCATCTCTACCTCTCTGTTCATCCTGTTGCTTACTGCGGTTGGATGCACAAACAGGGGGACAGGCAAACTGCCTCGTCAGGTAACGTTTCATTCGGCTGTCGAAGCGCCGTTGGGATTCGATGCCTGGACCTTCTTTTGGATGGCTCCACATCGCAGCGACCCCGACTCGAGGATGGAGGCGATTGTAATGCAGCCGGACGGTAAAGAATACTTCCGTTACGCGATTACTGGATTGCGAGGCGGCGGCGGTTCGGTCCGCTCGGACTTCATTAAGGACTGGCCGGGCGGAGATCCTGCTACTCTCGCGGGCGGCATCGTTCGGTTCACCTTGAAGGTTGACCGCGGCGGGATGAATTTCTATCCCGATTCTTCACTGTATAAGTTCGCCTTTTACACCAAATCCGACTCCGGCGGACTTGGAGGCATCGACTGGGCAAAGCCGTTTATGTATGTCCCAGCGATTATGGAATTGAACAAATAAGCGATAGCGGAGCAGGCGGTCAAACCTGCCGTGTATGAGAGGGCAGGTGTCTTAAGTCCGATGAAATTGCGATTGCGCAAAGCAATGTCGTTATGCTGAACGAAGTAAAGGAACTCATCTAGTTAAGTCGGGACGCGACTCTTCACTTCGTTCAAGATGACACGCAACCGTGTGCTGACCTGACCCATCGATATTATCATAAATTATAAAAATAGGCAATTGTCGTATCGCATAGGTATATTCGGGGGGAGTTTCGACCCGCCGCATAACGGGCATTTTTTATGCGCCCGCATTGCGGCTGAAAAATTGAATTTAGCGCGAGTTTTAGTAATTCCAGCAGCGGCGCAGCCGCATAAGAACAGCGGCGCTGCGGCGCCGGCGGAAACGCGCTGGCGTATGGTCGTCGCAGCCGTGTCCGGTGACCCGTTGTTGGAGCCCTCGCGCCTGGAACTCGACCGCGGCGGTGTATCATATACAGTAGATACCCTGTCTATCGTCTCACAGCAATATCATCTATCGTCGGACGAACTATTTCTGCTCGTCGGCGCCGACGCCCTGAATGAAATCGATACCTGGCGCCAGCCGCAGCGAATATTAGAACTGGCGCGCCTGGCCGTGATGAAACGTCCCGGCGACGAAATAAAGATCCTGCCTGAAAACTGGCTGAAGCGCATCGACTTCATCGACACGCCGCTCATCGATATATCCTCGACCTGGCTGCGCCGGCGCGCCGCGTGCGGGCTGCCCCTGTGCTGGGCGGTGCCGGATAATGTAGCGAATATCATCGAACAGGAAAAATTATATCAAACTCTTTAAAATTCATATCAAGGCTTGGTAAATCTTGACAATATTTAATTTTGTATTTATCTTTTATAATTAGTGTCTGCTGGATAATTCGAGAAAATGCCTTGATTGGCAAGGCGCACGCCCGCGTGCGCCGACAACCATACTTGACAAACGGCGAACGAGGGCGTCCGCCTTGACACAAAGTGAATTGTTCAGGAGTCCTAATTAGATTAATTGAATATCCTTTTCTAATTTATCGTGTCTCTCTGCCTCTCTGATTGCGCAGGAGGCAGCATAATGCTTGTGAAATTTGTATTTATTTCCGGATGTTGTGGACAATAAATCCAACCTTTAAGGAATATCATTATTGCTTCTATAGATAAAGATGCGAAGCCGCCGCTTCTTAAGAGAATATGGGATTTGCTGAATTCGATGAAGTTTGCGATATGGATTTTAATCATCACGGCGGGGCTTTCGCTGTTGGCGTTGTTAGTGAACGAATTTCTGCCGCCGCAGGTTTCGACCGTCGGATGGTATCGCAAAATTGGCATAGTTGATCCATTTCGCGCCTGGTGGTTTCGCGCGCTCTTAGGACTATTGTCGCTCAGCCTGCTGGTCTGCGTCGTCGAACGGGCGCCGAAGCAGTTTCGTCTGGCGTTCCAGCGCTTGTTTCGCACCCGACCGTCCCAGTTTGCCGACGCTAAGAATTATATTAAGACCACTTCGTTGGATGGGATTGCTCTTGGTGAAAAATTCTTAAAAGAACTCGGATTATCCTTCCACCGGCGGGATGGCGAAGGCTGGACGGCTCTGTCCGGGATGTCCGGCGGACTATCGCGCTTAGGTCCTTTAGCGCTGCATATCGGAATGCTGGCGCTGATTGTCGGCGCGTTGATAGCCAGCCTGACACATTACAGCGCCAGAGTTTCCGGTTCGGCCGGCCGTGAAATCGAACTGCCTGAATGGGGCTTTAAAGTGCGGGTGGATACATTCTTTTTGGATTATTATCCGGCCGGCGTCAATATGTGGGTCGAAACCGCCGAGGGTCTGCGGGCTAAAGTCCGGGCGGTCTATGGCGATTCAGCCGATGTCAACATTATGGGACATCAAAACAAGGAAATCGTCCAACGCTATGCAATTTCCGATCTGCGCGCTGACTTTTTAGTCTCTGAGCGCGGCAAACCGGCGCCGTATCAAGGCAATGTGCGTTCTTATATATCGGATGTAACCGTTATCGACGACGGGCGGGAAGTCCGCCGGCAGCGCATCGAAGTCAACCATCCGCTGCGACATAATGGCTATCGTTTCTACCAATCGAGTTTCGAGACCGCCGAAGCGCACCGCCATATCGATTCGCTGATAATTCACTGCGCGAGCGATGAATTCGGACAGGCGCGCGTAACGGCGCCGGTTTCAGGCCCGTCCCAGCCGTTGCCCTGGGGCGGCTTCAGTATTTCAGTGGTGCAATTCTATCCTGATTTTCGCCTCGATGAGCAGATGCGGCCATTTTCTATATCGGGAGATCTGAATAATCCCGTCGCGCGTATTAAATTACTTCTTAACGATGATGAATTAGGCTCGGCTTGGGCGTTCAGCGGAATGATGGGTCATTCGGGGAGCGGCGGACTGCCGGTTAGTTTCATCTTAGCCGATGTCGCCGGCGTCGAGACCATAGGGGGCGGATACACGACGATTTTCGATGTCAATCGCGAGCAAGGCCGTGAATTTATTTGGCTCGGCATAACCTTGGCGACTCTGGGGCTGCTTATCGCCTATATCTTCGACCATCGCTTGGCGTGGGTATTGGCAATCCTTAAATCCAATGGAACTTATGAACTGCATCTTGCCGGCGGCAGCCGCCGCGAAGGGAACTATTTCCACCAGAAATTTAAAGATGCAGCGGCGAAACTCGGAATTGTTTCTGACGTTGTTTTTTAAGAGAGTTGCACTGGCAATAGAAGCATTGCTACCCGGCTTCTCCGAAGCCAGGGTGCTTGCCGGTAGATGTAGAATGTCGAAAATTGTAGATCGCGGGCTGAGACACCCGCACTACCAGAATTAAAAATCCAACAATATTTTTACAAATTCAAAACTATCCGGCCGGCGGCGAAAATATAGATCTGCCGCCTGCCAATCTTAATTTTAGGAGAATCAAATGCGGAAGGCTATAATTTTCGTCTTAGCAGGAATAATCGGACTGGGGCTTTCAATGCCGGTTGCCGCCGAGGAATATCCTACGGCGGTCATCAGCCCTGGACTCGATGAAATTGCCTATGACGAAGTTGAGGAACTAATCGGTCAGCCGGCTGGGCCGCAGCGCGACCCGCTCGGCGCGGACTGGATAATTTATGACGATGGAAATCCGCGCTCGCTTTGGCCGGTCGCTAATCTTTACTCGCGAGTCAGGTTCACGCCGAACGCTCGCTTTCGCCTGCAAGGTATTCGCTTTGCGCCGTTGAATCAACAGGATAACGGTTCGCCCTGCAATGTCTATGTCTATCGCGAGAATCAACAGAATATGAATCTCACCGATAGAGTATTCAACTTTCGTTATGACCGCCTGCCGGCTTGGGATCCCAATAGTATGGCAAACAACTGGCGAGAAATTGTCTTCGCGGAAAACCAGTATGTTACCTTCGAAGCCGGCGAATCTTTCTCAATTATGTATGGTCCGGCGCCGGGTGGACCCTATCCCGGACAAGCCGGTTCCGGCTGGTGGAATGTGTTCGACGGCGCAGGCGTCGGACGCAGTTTTCGCGTAGCGGCAGTCAATAACGAGCCTGTTCTCGTTCACGCTAACTGGCTGGCGAATGGCGATGGCGACTTCTTAATCCGCGCCAACGGCTCCTATATGGGCGGCTTTGTTGACCTCGGCGTCGAAGAGGTATTCAATGGCGACCCCAATCGATTGACCACCGGAACCTGGATGATGTATCCAAACACCCCCCAACGTTTCAAAGCCCAAATTATCAACTACGGCGATAATGTCGATATGTATATCGTCAATTTTGACGCTTTGAATTCCGATAACCAGGCGACGCGCATTGCTGAAGTCGTCGTTGAACGGCGCATCGCTCGCGGCGACACGGTTGTCATCGAATGTCCGGAGAATTGGTCGGTTAGAACGACCGGCAATTATCGGATTTTCGCCGAGGTCCAAGCGCCGGACGATTCCAATGCTGACAACAACATTGCAGGTGTTGACCAGATTGTTTTCGACCCGCGTAATGAGCCGGACGCCTGGCTGGGCTATGTCGATAACGAGTTGGAAGGCGGCTCAAATTGGAATGAACAATCGGGCTGGGCGGCAACATTTTATCATCCCGGCGTCGATACCGCGCTGCAGGTTGCCGGCTTTAGAGTCGGTGTAACGCCTAGCCGCGCTCAGGTATATCAACTCGAAATGGCGCTCTATCTTCTCGATGTCGCCGGATTGCGCTTCAATCTAATTTGGGGCGGAAATGTCCCCACCAGCGGACAGGACGGCGACCAGTGGGTCGAAGTCCCCGATTTGCCCGACACCCTGTTTTTCCGCGCCGGCGAAGCGATTATCGCCTGCTACCATTACCGCAATGAAGTGGCAATTCAAAACGATAATACAGCGCCGATTGCCGGCACTAACCGGCATATGCCCTGGGCGATGCTGACGACCGGCGACGATGGGTCTCGTTTCGGGCCTAATTGGACTGGCGACTTCGCTATTCAAATTCAAGCCCCCATTTCAGATCGCCCGTCGCCG
Organism: Calditrichota bacterium; assembly: GCA_016867855.1. Classification (GTDB taxonomy): domain Bacteria; phylum Electryoneota; class AABM5-125-24; order Hatepunaeales; family Hatepunaeaceae; genus VGIO01. The sequence continues at coordinate 8,945 of VGIO01000027.1, read as the reverse complement.
GGAGCCTGGCTGCGCACCGAACCCGACACCCTGCTGGACTTCGGCTGGAACCTTGAAACCAACCAAGACTATATTCGGGAATTACTCTTCATTTCCTACGGCGCCGACTCGGTCTATATTACCCGCACTACTATTTCGCAGGCGATGGCAGACTACTTCAGCGTTGACCCGATGACCTTCGGGCTTGGTAGTCTAGACACTCAAGTCGTGCGCGTTACTTTCCATTCCCCGGTTCAGAACAGCTATTCGACATCGTTCCTCATCCGGAACACATCGCGCAACATTCCGTCGAAGATTTTGCGGGTATTCGCGGCGACTCTGCCAAATCGTGTGATTGAGCATTCCCGTCCGGGCGCGCCGAGCGAGTGGTCGCTGGCGCAGAATCATCCTAATCCGTTCAATCCGACCACGACGGTCGATTTTGCGATGCTCAAAGCCGGCGCCGCCGACATCAGCATCTACGATATGGCCGGCCGCCTGATCAAAGAAGCCTACAACGGTCATTTAAGCGCTGGTTTCCACAGCCTGGAAATCGACGCCTCGGACCTGCCAGCCGGCGTTTATATGTATAAACTGACCGCCGATGGCTTCTCAAGCGCCAAGAAAATGGTGTTGATGAAGTAAATCTCTCTTGTGTTGTGCAACTTGGGATGACGCTTGTTCTAACTGAACGAAGTGAAGTATCTCGCCTGAAACGAGATTCTTTCCGCTGCCTGCACAGGGGAAGAGTGACGGCGGAATAAAGTTGACACAACATTAGTCGGCTAATAAACAACGCAGACCGGCTTGGAGCCGCGGCAGGGCTTTGGGCCGGTCTTCGTGTTTATTTGATTCTACCTGTCGCCGACCTGCCATAGTTGGCAGCGATGTAGCGATGCAGCCCGGCTTCTTTGAAGCCGGGAAATTTGGCTAAAACATATATGAAAAACTCCCCTGCGCTGCAATCCTTTGACCCTCAAGCGGTGGGCTTCAGGAGCGGACTCGAAGTTCACCAGCAACTTCTGACCGACCATAAACTATTCTGTCGCTGCCCGGCCGGTGTCTATTCTGACGACTACGACGCCCAGGCGCTGCGCCATATGCGGCCGACGCTCTCTGAATTAGGCGAATACGACGGCACGGCGCTGATGGAATTCAAGACGAAAAAAGACATACTTTATCGTCTTAATAAGCGTTCAGTCTGCACTTATGAAATGGACGACAATCCGCCGTTTCTCATCAACGAACAAGCCGTCGAAATCGCTATGGAAATCGCCTTGCTGCTCAACTGCAGCATTGTTGGCGAACTCCATGTCGCCCGCAAGCAGTATCTGGACGGCTCAATTCCGGCGGGTTTTCAACGGACGGCGATTGTCGGCTTGAACGGCTGGCTGCCGTATAAAGGCCGGCGCATCGGCGTCGTGCAGTTGGCGGTCGAAGAAGACGCCTGCCGCGAAATTCGCGACCGTGGACATTTGCGCATCTACGCCACCGACCGCCTGTCTATGCCGCTGATAGAGGTCGTCACTGCGCCGGATATGCGCACGCCGCAGGAAGTCGCCGAAGTCGGCTGGCTGATCGCTGAAACTCTGCGCGCTACGGGGAAAATTCGCCGCGGTCTCGGCTCGGTGCGGCAGGATGTCAATGTCTCGGTCGCCGGCGGCACACGCGTCGAAATCAAAGGCGTCCCGCGCATTCCCCTGTTCCCCAGCCTCACCTACTTTGAAGCCTATCGCCAACACCGCCTTCTGGCGCTGCGCGACCGAATGCACCGGCGCGGACTTGACAAAGAGACCGAGGCTTACAAACGTTTCGAACTCGGTTCCGAATTGGAGCATCCGCTTCTCGAGCAAGCCCGGCGCGATCATCAGCGCATTGCTGCTGTCGTGCTGCGCGGTATGAGCGGTCTATTGCGCTGGCCGATAGGGCCGAACCGCGTCTTTGCCGATGACATCGCCGGTCGGGTGCGGGTAATTGCTTGTTTGGACCACTTCCCGAACCTTCTGCACACCGACGACCGGCGTCCGTCCGCGCTTTCGACTTGCGACCGGCAGGCATTGAAAGCCTTGACCGGAATGACTGCCGACGATTGCGTCGTCATCGTCTGGGGACAACCGAAAGATGTCGAAACCGGTTTGAACGAGGTCGAAATACGGGTGCGTGAAGCGCTGGTCGGCATTCCTAACGAGACCCGGCAGCGTCTTCCCGGCGGCGAGACTGATTTCGAGCGGATTTTACCGGGACCGGACCGGATGTATCCGGATACCGATTCGCCGCCATTAGCGCTGCCTGCGGCGCGGGTCAAAGCCATTCGCGACCGTCTGCCGGAGCCGCCTTGGACACGCCAAGCCCGCTATACCGAATTCGGACTGCCCGCACATTGGATGCGCAGCCTGTTGCGCGAACCGGTTAGAGCCGACGCCTTTGACTACGCCCTTAAGGTCGGAATTAAACCGAAGTTAGCCGGCTGGATAACGGTCGAACTTTTGAAATACCGGCGCAGAATACAGCGCGGTGCAGCCGAATTAAATCCCACCCACCTACAAGCGCTGCTTGATTATATCGTAGATAATAAGATACCGCGCGCGGGAATTCGGCTCTTCATCGAAGCCGGCGCGCGCCGCGGCTCAACCGAATGGCGCCGACTTGCCGATGAATGCAATTTGAATTGCGCCGACCGAAACACAATTGAAGCCGCCGTCGAAGATGCTTACGTCAATCGGCATCTCATCCGGACCTTGCAACCGGAAGCCCGCCGGCGCTGCTTAACAGGGATAGTTATAGATAAATTGAATTGCCTTGCAGATGGGAGAATGGTTGCAGACATTGTAGAGGGACGGTTGAATGCGAATTAAATCTAATATGCAAATCCCCCGCTGAGGGTGGAGAGGACACAATCCATTTGGGCAAAAGGCCCTAAAGTAAATAGAGCGGAAGTTGAACTTCAGCCATCTGTTTAATCTGCTAAATCGGCTGTTAATTGCTTCAGATAAGAACATCGCTGAATTTGATGAAACTTAGTCTTAGAATTACCTTAGCCATAGTCGTCCTTATGCTTAGCCAAAGTTGTAAGGCGCAGACGGCGCGTGAGGATCCTTGGGCGAAGCCGCGCGCTAAGTTGCTCAAAGAACTGCGCGAACAGGGTATAGACGACAAAGCGGTTCTGGCGGCGATGGACAGCGTGCCGCGGCACGAGTTCGTCCCGGCGGCGTGGCGCAAGTCGTCTTATGAGAACCGTCCGCTGCCTATCGGCCACGACCAGACTATCTCGCAGCCGTTCATTGTCGCCTATATGTCGCAGGCTTTGGAACTTAAGCCTGGCGACAAGGTGCTGGAAATCGGCGCCGGATCGGGCTACCACGCTGCGGTGATGAGTCGGCTGGCAAGTCGGATTTTCACCATCGAAATCGTGCCAGCGTTAGGCGAGAGCGCTGCCAAACTACTGAAGCGGCTCGGCTATGATAATATCGCAGTGCGCATCGGCGACGGCTACCGCGGCTGGCCGGAAGAAGCGCCTTTCGACGCGATTTGCATCACTGCCGCACCGCCGGAAGTCCCGCAGCCCTTGCTCGACCAGTTGAAAATTGGCGGACGGTTGATAGCCCCGGTCGGTGAAAACTGGCAAAAGTTAGTCCTCGTCCGTCGAACGCCGGACGGCTATGAGCAACACAATTTAATTCCAGTGCTGTTCGTGCCGATGACGGGTGAAGCGCAGGATAAGAAATGAGTTGGCAAGCGAGAAAGTGAGAAATGGAGAAAGGAATAAAGGTTCATACTTACTTTCTTGCTAACTTTCCCCCTGCATTTTCTCTATGTTGGCGATTGCCAGTTCGCATTCGATGCGAGCGGCGAGCAGTTCTTTACGCGTGCGGGTCAGGTCGAGTTGGGCGTCCAATAGGTCGCGCGACGACACCAATCCGGAGGCGAAGCGGGAATTGGTGATATCATAACTGCGGATGGATAATTCGAGGGCTGAGGCGGCGATTTGGAAGCGGATTTTGGCGCGTTCCAGGCGCCGCAAGGCTTCGCGCTGTCCGGCGGCGATTTGGGCATTGGACTGCAGTTCGGCAATCTGCGCTGAGCGGAGTTCGGCCCGGGCGGCTTCGACTTTGCCGGATGTAGAACCGAAACCGAAGACGGGGAGGGCGAAACTGAGCGTCACACCGAGGTTGCGGCTGGCGGGCATACCGAGCGAGTCGAAGGTGCGCCGGCGAGCGTCGGTCTCGTAATAGAGCAGCAGCGAGGCTTGGATGCGCGCCTGCCAAATCGCAGCGCGGGCGTTGATTTCGCTGCGTTCACTGGTCAAGCGGGCACGCAGGACTTCCAAACGCTGCTCGGTCGGCGGCACCGCCGGCGTCAAAACAATTAATGTGTCATCGGTCGAGTAGGTCGGACCGATGACGCGCTCGTCGAGCGGCAGTCCGAGTTCGATTTTGAGATTGTCTTCAGCGGCTTTGACGGCGTCCTCAGCGCTGCGTAAAGCCGCTTCCCGCCGCGCTACATCGACCTGAATCTGCAGCAATTCGACTTCCGGAATGAGACCGGCTTTCAATTTCCGGCTCGCCAAATCAGCCGAAGCCCGGCCGGACTCCAAATCCTGCACCGCAATCCACATCTCCTCCCAAGCCGACACTAATCCAAAGAAAGTCGATGTAATCCGATAGCGAATTTCGCGGCGGCGCAATTCAGCGTCTATGAGCGCGGTTTGACGGCCGATGACAGCCAATTTTCGCTGTCGTCCGACCGGATTGCCGGCTAGCAGCGGGTGCTCGATTTCACTGCGGTTGCGCAGCGAATAGTCGTCGATTCTAATTTCATCGCCGGGCTGGTCCCAGAAATAATGCCGCCGGTAAAGCCGTGACGAGAGATTTAATTGCGCGCCCCACGGCAGGCGCTGCCCGATGCTCAGGCTGCTTTGCCAGCGCTGCTCACCGATTGGTATCTGGGATAAGATTTGGCGTTCGGTCTGCGGGTCGAAGATAATTCGTTCGTCGATGGCTTTCCACCAGTTCGGGACATCGCAGCTCAAGGCTATTTGCGGCAGCAGCCGGCCGAATTCGGCTTTGTAGTTGGCTTCCGCCGCCAGCGAATCGTAGTGCGAAATCTGCGCTGACGCGCCTTGTGCGAAGGCTAATTTCAAGCAGTCGTCGAGATTCAGCCGCAGGGTGTCAGCGGCGAGGGCAGAGGAAGCCATCAAACCTAAAATTATTATAATATGAAAAATATGAACAATATAGATGGAACGGACTTTATTCATAACGCAAAGCCTCAATTGGGTCGAGTCTTGCTGCCCGGCGCGCCGGGAAGTAGCCGAACAAAATGCCTACCCCGGCGGACACTGCCACCGCTGCCAGCACCGACCAGACCGACACGGCTGTCTCCCAGCCGGCATAGAGCGAAATCCCCTTCGCCAGCGCAAAGCCTAAACCCACGCCAATCAATCCGCCGATGAGCGACAGCAGCACGGCTTCGAGCAGGAATTGGCGCGCGATGTCCGCGCGGCGCGCGCCGACTGCCCGCCGTATGCCGATTTCCCGCGTCCGCTCCAACACTGAAGCCAGCATTATATTCATTATGCCGATGCCGCCGACCAACAGCGAAATCGAAGCGATAGCGCCCATTACGATGTTAAAAATGCGCTGGGTGGATTGGTGTTGGCGCAGCAACTCCTCGGGGACTATGATTTGATAGTCCGGCGCGCCGCGATGCCGGCGTTCGAATATGCGTCCGATTAACTGGGCTGAAACTGCCAGACGGTCGGGATTTTGCAGTTGAACGATGATGCGGGTGACTTCGCCTAACGAAGCGCTCGGCGGGACGCGTTTGAGCGAGGTTTGAAGCGGCACATAGAGGTCGAGATTTTCATCGCGCAGTTGGACGCCGCCGATTTGCCCGCCTTGCGCGATGCGCCAATCCGCCACGCCGACGACGGTCAAAATATGCGTTCCGATGCGCACTGGCTTGCCGATGGGATTCTCCAGCGGGAATAATTCCCGCCGTGCTGAAGCGCCTAACACGCAGACGCGTTGAAAGGAGGCCTCGTCCATCGGCGTCAGCCGGCGCCCGGCGGTAATGTCGATATGCTGCAGGTCGAAGACCTCTGGCGTCGCAGCGACGATTTTTAATTTGGCAGTGCGCGAACCGGCTGCAACGACCTGGTCGGTCATTCGCAGCGGCACGACCCGCACGACATCCGGCACAATTTGACGAATGGCGTCGGCGTCGGCTATCGTCAGACCATTAGGATTTTTCTCCAGCGTTTCCTGGCGCATTTTAGCGTCGTCTATCGATACTTCGTCGATGATGATATTGGACGCGCCCATCAGTTCGATGAGTCGCAGCGCTTCGCGCCGGGCGCCCTCGCCGATGGAGGTCATTCCGATGACCGCTGCCACTCCGAAAACAACGCCGATGGTTGTCAGCCCCGAACGCAGCCGATGCGAACGCAGTCCGTCCCAGGCGGCGCGCAGATGTTCTATTTCGACTTTAAAATGCAATATGTATAAACAAAATATTATTTCACTTGTATTTCTGCTCGTTCGCTTTCTATATGATACTCCAGCGCGGCTTTGACGAACTCACGAAACAGCGGATGCGGTTTAGTGAAACGGCTCTTCAGTTCAGGGTGGAACTGGCAGCCAATGAACCAGGGATGGTCGGGCAGTTCGATCATCTCGACTAATTTATGGTCGGGCGACAGCCCGCCGAAGCGCAAGCAATAGTCCTCCAAAACAGCGCGGAAATCGTTGTTGACTTCGAAGCGATGACGATGGCGTTCGCTGATGATTTCCTGCCCGTATATTTTATGCGCGATGCTGTTGGGCAAGACATGGCAAGGTTGGGCGCCGAGCCGCATCGTGCCGCCTTTTTTCTTCAGTTTGCGTTGTTCAGGCAGGAGGTCGATGACCGGATGACGGGTTTTATCGTTGAATTCGCTGGAGTTGGCGTCTTTCCAGCCGACGATATGGCGGGCATATTCGATGACCGCCACCTGCATACCGAGGCAGATGCCGAAGAAGGGGATGCGATTCTCGCGCACATAGCGCACGGCGGAGATTTTACCCTCTATGCCGCGGTCGCCGAAGCCGCCGGGGATGAGCAATCCATCGATGTTCGCCAGAACTTCCGCCGCGTTGTTGTCATCGACCTTCTCAGAGTCTATCCAGCGCAGGTTGACGCGGGCGTTATTAGCGCCGCCGGCATGCACAAAGGCTTCCATTATGCTCTTATAGGCGTCGTGCAGTCCGGTGTATTTTCCGCACATCGCAATCTCAAGGCTGTGCTTGGGGCGTTTCAGATGGTCGAGCGTTTCTTTCCACAGCGTCAGGTCGGGCGGCTGGCAGCGCAGATTGAGCCGGCGGACGATGATGTCGGAGAAGCCTTGCTGTTCGAGGTTGAGCGGGACATCGTAGATGGATTCGACATCGATGGCTTCGATTACTTCGTCTGGTTTGACCATACAGAACAGGGCGATTTTACGCTTGAGTTCGACCGGCAGCGGCTGGTGCGTGCGGCAGAGCAGCACATCTGGCTGGATGCCAATTTCGCGCAACTCCTTGACCGAATGCTGGGTCGGTTTGGTCTTCATCTCGCCGGACGAATCGATGAACGGCACAAGCGTCAAATGGACATAACAGCAGTTTTTAGGCCCAAGTTCCAATCCCAATTGGCGGATGGCTTCGAGGAACGGCAAGCCTTCGATATCGCCGACCGTGCCGCCGATTTCCAGCAGCGCTATATCCGGCGGGCGAAATTCGGTGGGCCGGGCGTCTCTGCCCGTCGCAATATCAGGAAGCCGAGCGTTCCTGCCCGCCGCAATATCAGAAGGCCGGGCGTCTCTGCCCGTCTCGCCAAGATATGTTCCAGTCCCTCCGTTGCCGATAGGCGTTTCAGCCACAGCGCGGATGCGGCGTTTGATTTCGTCGGTGATGTGCGGTATGACTTGCACCGTGCCGCCGAGGTAGTCGCCGGCGCGCTCCTTATTGATGACCGTTTCGTAGATTTGCCCGGTGGTGGCGTTGTTAAGTTTGCTCATCGAGATGTCGAGGAAGCGCTCGTAATGTCCTAAGTCGAGGTCGGTCTCGGCGCCGTCGTCGGTTACATAGACCTCGCCGTGCTGATACGGGTTCATCGTGCCGGGGTCAACATTGATGTAGGGGTCGAGTTTCATTATCGTCACGCGCAGCCCGCGGGCTTTCAACACCGCGCCGAGCGAACTTGCCGCTATCCCCTTCCCCAGCGACGAAACTACCCCGCCGGTGAAGAATATGAATTTGGCTTTGGATTTGGGTGAATTGTAAGTCAAAATAATGCAGGATTTTATATGTTGAGCCGGCCGCCGGGCCGGAAGTCATTTTATTAAATATATTGACAAGTTAGGATAGCATATAGCCGCCGGTCGAGATGCTTTATCAATACAGTATCGATATAAATGTTGCTGTTAAAAATTCTTAATAGTTAAAGAATTTTACCATTGTTTAAAATGGTAAAGGAATCGGCGATTCTTTTACCATTCGGCTGTCAATCCTCTGCGGTTGACAGCTTTCTGGGCGATGACAAGCATCGCCCGTACGGGCGAACCTTGCGTTCGCCCAATAAATCCATATATTGACAGCCTTTTGGGCGATGACAAGCATCGCCCGTACGGGCGAACCTTGTGTTCGCCCTATCAATCCATATATTGACAGCCTTCTAGGCGATGACAAGCATCGCCCGTACGGGCGAACCTTGCGTTCGCCCAATAAATCCATATATTGACAGCCTTCTGGGCGATGACAAGCATCGCCCGAACGGGCGAACCTCGTGTTCGCCCAATAAATCCATATATTGACAGCCTTCCAGGCGATGACAAGCATCGCCCGTACGGGCGAACCTTGCGTTCGCCCAATAAATCCATATATTGACAGCCTTCTGGGCGATGACAAGCATCGCCCGAACGGGCGAACCTCGTGTTCGCCCAATAAATC
>VGIO01000026.1 GCA_016867855.1 Calditrichota bacterium | reverse complement strand
CGTAGTTTAGTCCGGCAGGCACATAACCGTTGAGTTCATCGTGAGCGGAAGTCTGGTCGGTGAGGGCGTCGGGGGTGATGCCGCGCTGAACGAGTCTTTGCAGAAGGTCGCAGGCATTAGCCAGGATGCCAATGGAAATCGCTTGTCCTTTGGCTTTAGCAGCAAGCGCCTGATCGATGGCTTGGTCGATGTTTTCAGTCGATTTGTCGAGGTAGCGGGTAGCCAGCCGGCGCTGAATTCGCTCTGGATTGACTTCAGCGATTAAGGCTGCGCCTTCGTTCATTGTAATCGCCAGCGGTTGAGCGCCGCCCATTCCGCCTAGGCCGGCGGTAACCGTCAGTCGATGTTTAAGGCTGCCGCCGAAGCGTTGCCGTGCCAGTTCCGCCAGGGTCTCGTAAGTGCCTTGCAGAATGCCCTGTGTGCCGATGTAAATCCATGATCCGGCGGTCATCTGGCCGAACATAATGAGTCCTTGTCGCTCGAGTTCGCGAAAGTAATCCCAATTCGCCCAATGCGGAACTAAATTGGCATTGGCTATCAATACCCGCGGCGCGTCGCGATGCGTGGGCAGGATGCCGACTGGTTTGCCGGATTGGACTAGCAGCGTCTCGTCGTCGGTTAAATCGAGCAGCGTCTGTGCGATGGCGTTAGCGGCTTCCCAGTTGCGCGCCGCCTTGCCGGTGCCGCCGTATATAATCAGTTCGTCGCGGTTCTCGGCGACGGCCGGATCCAGGTTGTTGAGCAACATTCTCAAGGCAGCTTCCTGCACCCAGCCTCGGCAGCGCAAAGGCGCGTCTTTGACATTGAATAAATTGCGAATATCGATTGTCATTTCCTTCCTCGATAATTAGAAGTTCATATTTTTATGCGACGATAAAAGTCATCATTGCTATGAAAGCAGGAATGACGCACAATTCTGATGTAGTGTATATATAAAAGATCGAACTCGACTTCTTCGACAAAAGCGAGCAAGGGCAATCCGCAGCGATGCAGACTGCCCTTAGCGCGCTCGTTAATATTCAGATTAATACCGTAAAGAGTATAGATTCGCCCTAAGTCCAGTATATTTAATTGCAAACAATGAATTTGCGGCATTAGGCCAGCTCAGGTTTAGATTCACCCTCCGCTTCAGTCTTAATTTGAGATTAGGAGGCTTTGGATTTGGATTTGTCCGCCTTTTCAGCCGCGGCTTTCTGCGAGGCTTTCAAGCGCGATTTACCGCCCGATTTGGCCTTGCTCTCGGGTTGAACTGCGGCCAAATCGTCGAAACCGACCAATTCCAAAATCGCCATCGGCGCTGCGTCGCCTGGTCTTGGGCCCAGATGAATGATGCGTGTGTAGCCGCCGTCGCGGTTTTTAAAGTGTGGACCTAACTGGTCGAACAGAATCTTGACGGCTTCCTTGTTACGCACTCGCGATGCTACTAGACGCCGGTCAGCCAAATCGCCCCGCCGGGCAAAAGTTATCATCCGCTCGGCATAACGTCGAACTGACTTGGCTTTGGCTAAAGTCGTGATTATTCGACGATGTAAAAATAACGACGCGGACATATTGCCAAACAAAGCGCGGCGATGGTCGGCGGAGCGTCCGAGATGAATTTTATCGTATAAATGTCGCATTGAATTTTATTAATATATGCACTTTCAGTACTTATATGAGAATGTGCGAACCGGATATTATCCTCCCATTAGGGCGATATCATCAGGCGGGAAGGGAGCGAAAATTGAATGTTATAGCTGCGCGTGCGCCTTGCGTCTGGCTTCAGCGCCTAAATACTTTTCGGTGTCGAAGCCGAAATGCAGACCGTGTTCGGTCAGCACATCCGCCAGTTCGTTGAGCGATTTGCGGCCGAAGTTCTTAAATTTAAGCATATCGACTTCTTCGCGCGCAACTAGATCGGCAATTGTGCGGATTTTAGCTTCTTTGAGGCAGTTCGCCGAGCGCACTGACAGTTCCAACTCATCGACTGGTTTGCGCAGCAACCGGCGGATGCGCAGGATATCTTCGTCTGTTTCACCGATGCGTTCTTCATCTATGGGACCGACATCAAAATTGATGAACAACTGTATATGTTCGCGCAATAATTTACCGGCTTGACTCAAGGCGTCGTCCGGCGTGATGGATCCGTCGGTCCAGACCTCAATGGTCAGTTTTTCGTAGTCGATGCGTTGCCCGACGCGCGTATTCTCGACATCGAACTTGACGCGTTCAATTGGGGTATAGATGGCGTCGAGCGGGATTGTGCCGAGCGGCGTGTCGGGTTCACGGTTGTCATCGGCCTGCACATACCCCCGGCCGCGCTTGACGGTGAATTCAAAATCGAGTTCGGCGTCATTGTTCAAATGAGCAATGATATGCTCAGGATTGAGGATTTCAAATTCTTTCGTGTCTGCTTGCAAATCGCCGGCGGTGAAGACTTTCGGACCTTTGAGGTGCAGCCGCATCTTGTCGCTGCGCCGCGCTAACATTTTCACGCGAACTTCCTTGAGCGCCAGGACTATCTCGGTCAGGTCTTCCTTGACGCCGGGAATTGTCGTAAATTCGTGCAGCACGTTGCTAATGCGAATCGAGGTGATCGCGGCGCCCGGCAACGAAGACAGCAATATGCGTCGGATGGCGTTGCCGATGGTTGTCCCATATCCCCGTTCTAAGGGCTGGATGGTGAATTTTCCGTAGGTTGCCCGGAAGGTTGTATTATCAACCTCAATCGACTCCGGCATTTGGATGCCCAGGCCGTTCATACCGACCGATCCGATTTTAGCGCTCATACTCTTTACCGTGAATAGAGTTCGACGACCAATTGTTCACGCCCAATCACGGGAATCTCTTCGCGTTTGGGCGTTTGGATGAAAATCCCTTCCATTTTGGCTTTGTCTAAAGTCAAGTAAGGCGCGGCGCGGCCTTCGCGAATGCGGCGCATAGCCGTATGAACGATGGAATCGCTGTTCAGCCGCATCGGCGAACGGTCGCGCACCCGCACGACATCGCCCGGCTTGAGCCGGTAAGAAGGAATGTTAACGATTCGACCGTTGACTTCAAAATGAGCGTGGCTGACGAGTTGGCGCGCCGCGCGCAGCGAAGGCGACATACCCAACCGATAGACGATATTATCCAGCCGGCTCTCCAGCCGTATCAACATATTCTCGCCGGTAATGCCGCGCTCGCGTGAAGCCTTCTCGTAGGTCGTGTGAAATTGACGCTCGAGTAAACCGTAGGCGCGGCGGATTTTCTGCTTTTCGCGTAGTTGAATGCCGTAGTTCGAAATTTTAAAGCGCCGATTCTGTCCGTGCTGGCCGGGAGCATAATTACGTCGTTCGAAAGCGCATTTAGCCGTAAAGCAGCGTTCGCCTTTGAGAAATAGTTTTGAGCCCTCGCGCCGGCACAGTTTGCAGACTGGCCCTGTATAGCGTGCCATAATTTTTCTTTATTATAATGCTTATAGGAATTGAGGCTTCTGCGTCGTCATTCAACGAAGTAAAGAATCTTGTCTCAATTAGGGCTTTACTTCGTTCGTTCGGTGTGACTGCAATTCCAAACTTAATTCACTTCTAAATCCTGCGTCGTTTTTTAGGCCGGCAGCCGTTATGCGGCAGCGGCGTGATGTCGCGGATAGAAGAAATGATTAGTCCGGCTGATTGCAGCGAGCGGATAGCCGATTCGCGGCCTGAACCTGGACCTTTGACAAGAACCGCGACTTTCTGCAAACCGCGCTCAATAGCGGCTTTGGCGGCATTTGCGGCGGCTTGTCCGGCGGCAAATGGCGTGCTTTTGCGCGAACCTTTAAACCCGACCCGTCCGCAAGTTGCCCAGGTAATGACATTGCCGAAGTTGTCGGTCAATGTGATGATGGTATTGTTGAAGGAGGCTTTAATATGCGCCACGCCGACAGCGTCAACCTTCTCTTTTTTCTTCGTGCGTTTCTTTTCGGTCTTTGCCAAGGGTGTAAAATTACCTTAGAACTATGTTTATATAAACTTTGATTAGGCTTTCTTTTTCGACGGCGAAGCGCGTTTCTTGCCGCGCCGGGTGTGGGCGTTGTTGCGCGTATTTTGTCCTCGCACCGGCAGACCTTTCTTATGGCGCGTGCCGCGGTAGCAGCCGATGTCGATGAGCCGCTTGATGTTCATTTGCACTTCGGTGCGCAGCGGGCCCTCGACCTTGTAATCCTCATTGATGACATCGCGAATTTTCTTGACCTGTTCGTCGGTCAAGGCGTCGGCTTTGGTATCCGGACTGATACCCGCTTTGGCTAAAATCAAATTGGATGTATGGCGCCCGATGCCGTAAATATAAGTTAGCGCGATTTCGACGCGCTTATGGCGCGGAATATCGACGCCGGCAATGCGTGGCATACTAACCCTGTCTCTGCTTGTGCTTGGGATTTTTGCATATCACCCGCACGACGCCTTGTCGGCGGACGATTTTGCAATTGGCGCAAATACGCCTGATTGATGACCGAACTTTCATTTAGAACCTCGATGCTGAATTCACTTCGCCTTATGGGATGTAGTGAGAGGCATTCTTCGAATGCGCCTCCCTTTCTCCTCCCGCAAGCGGGGGGATAGATTTCCAGATAAAAACAAGTTTTCTGAGCTAATTGCAAAAGTGATGATTAATCCATAAAACTCAGACCATGGCAAGGCGGGCGCTGTCGTCCGCCGAAAACCAAGCATAGAATGCGGCGGACGAGGGCGTCCGCCTTGCCATCAGTCAATCCAACACTTTTGCAATTGCCTCTTATGTTATTTATATCTATAGATAATCCGCCCGCGTGACAGGTCATAAGGCGAAAGTTCGACTGTAACTTTGTCGCCTGGCAGGATTTTGATATAATTCATTCGCATCCGCCCAGATATATGCGCTAGAACTAAATGTCCCTGTTCTAATTTGACCTGAAATGTCGCATTGGGTAGCGTTTCCACGACAATACCGTCGATGCGGATGGCATCTTCTTTAGGCAAATATCATTCCTTTTTATTAAAGGCTGCGATATGCCAGGGGTCTTTGCCTCCTTCGAGCAAGGTCAATATTTCGGGTTCATTATCCGTAATCAAGACCGTATGCTCGAAATGGCCGGCTGGCGCGCCGTCGATAGTTATCGCTGTCCAATCGTCCTTTAAGAACCGGATGCGGTAGTCGCCGGCCGAGACCATCGGCTCAATCGCCAGTGTCATTCCAGGGACGAGTTTGACATCGCCGTTGCGGGTGAAGTAATTTGGCACGGCTGGGTCTTCATGCAGTTTAGAGCCGATGCCGTGTCCGACTAAATCGTGAACGACCGAAAAGCCATATCGGCCGACCCAATTTTCAATTGCGCTGCCGATGTCCGATAGTCTGCCGCCGGCGCGTGCTTGCGCTATGCCGCAATACAACGCTTCACGGGTTGCGCACTGCAATTTGAGGCGGGTCAGGTTAACTTCGCCGACTAAAAACGAAGCGGCCATATCGGCGAACCAGCCGTCTAGTTCCATTCCTATGTCGATGCCAACGATTTCGCCGTTGAGGAGTCTGCGATGGGACGGCACGCCATGCACAACTTCAGCCTCGATGGATATGCAGGTTGCGGCAGGAAAAGCCCGGTCGTTACCTCCGCGATAGCCCTTGAAAGCCGGCTTGCCGCGGCGCGTTCGAATTGCAGACTCGACTATTTTATCGATCTCACGCGTTACTATTCCCGGTTGTATCACATCGACCAATTCTACAAACACTTCGGCCAGCGCTTTCCCGGCGCGCCGCATCTTCTCGATTTCGCGCGGGCTTTTGATGCGTATCAACCTATCGCGCCTTGAACTTTAGTCCAGACATCATCGGGCGACCCTGAACCTGGAATACGGTGTAAAAAACCTTGATTGCGATAAAACTCGATTAATGGCATCGTTTGCGCGTCATACACTGCCAGCCGGTTCCTTATCGTTTCCGGCTTATCGTCATCGCGCTGGTATAATTCGCCGCCGCATTCGCAACGTTCATCAGGAGGATAGGTCGGCAGCGCCAGATTATAGATTTTCTTGCATACTTTGCAACTGCGGCGGCTCGACAGCCGTTCGATTACAGCATCCGCTTCAACATCGATGGACAGTGTCAGGATATTTCGGCCGACTGTGAAGCGCGCTAGACCTTCGGCTTGGGCTATGGTGCGTGGAAATCCATCCAGCAGAATACCACAGTCCGCATGCCGGCTGAAATAAGTCTCGACCATCTTGAGAATGACATCGTCCGGCACTAATTTGCCGACGTTCATATAGGCTTGGGCTGATTTACCCAGTTCTGTGCTATTTTCGATCTCGGCTCTCAGCAGATCCCCGGTCGAGAGGTGTTTTAGATTATACTTTGCCGCGATGCGTTCGGCTTGCGTGCCTTTCCCGGCGCCCGGCGCGCCGAGGAGGATGACTAATTTGACTTTCTCATCGAACACTAATTACTCGAAGGATTATACGGATTAATAACTTCGAAGGGCCTTGTATAATAACCAGTCAAATTCCTTAACTGGAACCTTTCTTCAGTTTTAGGCGCTTTTTTCGAGGGATTATACAACTCGTCATAATTTGATTTATGAAAGACGCTGTAAAGTAGAATTTGATTATGTGGTAAATCATCATATTTCTCGCTCAAAGCAACGATTTCCTTTTTCGCGCTATCGGTATCTGCCTTTCGAAGTAAGTCTGCCATATTAACATCGATACTTCCTTGGATTTGTGAGAGTTTATCGATAGTTTTTGTTAGGTCAGAGAGTGTTTTTGCAATTGAATCGAAGTTAGGATTCTTAATTTTACTCTCGTAATGGTCGATAACTATCTGCGCTATCAACCAAATCAATAAAATGAAGCAGAGTATTATTGTGAACATTGTTTTCTCAGGATTTTTTTTGAGTAGTTAGAAACCATATTAGTTTGTCCATTTGAGCGCTAATCCGTTCTAATATAGTTTTCATAGAATCTTCGATTATCTGGATCGACTTTTCAATCATCTTCATTTTTTGCATTTCTTCAGTATGCTTCTGGTTATCTCTTCTGTGTCTTAATATAGATTTCCAAATATCTCTAATGACTATTATAGAAACCAAAGAAACGACAACCCAATTCTGCAGGTCGTTGTTTTTTAGAATATCGATGATATCTTGTATAGTCATTTTTCGCTCAATTTGGAATTTTCTATCTCTTCGATTGCTCTATCCATCGGTTCGATTATATAAGGTAAAAATCTTTCGCGAATTAATTTTGAAGCGATATCCAAATGTCGATTAATGATATTATCCAATCCTGCGTTAATTGAAATATCCCGAACAAGAGCAATACCGCAAGTAATTGTCAGTCTATCATTTGAAAATTTCTTTTCAATTACTTCTTTGTCTGCGACATTAGATTCAAATCCAATGATATAGACACGCTGTTTATCTAAAATTCCTCGAAAACCAAAATTGTCTTGATTAACCATTTCCAAATCCAGGGCTTGGTTGAGAGGTGAATTTGAAAAATATGTATTCCAGACAAGTTGCGAAATATTTGTTTCAAGATTATAGATGGTATAATACTTATAATCAACACCTTCGATATGAAGCAGGCTAATACCAAGTATATTCTGCATTTCGTTAATCAACCGGCTGATGAATTCATCAAGATTTATCTTGACTGAAGGACCCCAGACAAATTCAAATGAGCAATTCCGCATAATTCGGAAATAATATTCCTCGTCTGTTATCGAGGTCTTATAACCTAACTTCAACCTTGAACCGTCCTTATCTGCTTCGAAATCGTCGAATTCAGGGAATTTCTTAGCAAATTCGATAATACTTCTTAAAAGTTGTTCTTTTTCAAACGGCACCTTTGTCCAGATGCTTACCGAATATGCCGCAGGTTTAAGAAACTTGAATTTGTTGGTTTCGCTCGAGAAATCTGGAACTTTCATTACATCCTCCTGCGTCCGCGGATTCTACCGCTCTTCATTAATCCTTCATAGTGCCGCATCAAGAGATGCGCTTCGATTTGCTGCAAGGTGTCCAACGCCACACCGACTACAATCAACAGTCCTGTCCCGCCGAAGAATGAAGCGAAATTATACGACACATTCACATTCATCGTAACAATCGATGGTACAATGGCGATTATACCCAAGGCGATTGAGCCTGGCAGGGTGATTTTCGTCAGAATATTGTCGAGATATTCTGCAGTGCGCTTGCCTGGTTTGACGGAAGGAATAAGTCCGCCGTGTTTCTTTAAGTTGTTTGCTACATCGACTGGATTGAAAGCCACTGCGGTGTAAAAGAAGGTGAAAAACACTATAAGAACCATATATATCAGCAGATACGGCGCTGATTGATGGGAGAAGCCGGTCATCAACCAGTCGCGGATAATTCCTTCCGGCAGAAAAGTGGCGACGGTTTGTGGGACGAACATAATCGTCTGGGCGAAGATGATGGGCATCACGCCGGCGGTATTGACGCGCAGCGGAATATGCGTCGATTGCCCGCCATAGACCTTGCGTCCGACTACCCGCTTGGCATATTGCACATTGATTTTGCGCATTCCCTGCGTCAAAGCCACAACGCCGATGATCGTGCCGAACATCAAAGCCAGCAGCAGCGCTTCCATAAAAATCGAACGTAAGCCTTGCATCATCAATTGGTATTCATCGAGGAAGGCATACGGTATGCGGTCGATGATGCCGATAAATATCAAGAGACTGATGCCGTTGCCGATGCCGCGCTCGGTAATCTGCTCGCCCAGCCACATTATGAATATCGTGCCGGTGGTCAAAGTGATGACTGTCATCAGCATAAAGCCGAGGCCGGGATTAGGCACGACGGGCATACCGCTGGCGGTTACGGGAATTTGCGACAGGAAGATGCTCGTGCCGGTGGCTTGGGCGGCTGAAATACCGACGGTTAAGTAGCGTGTCCATTGGTTGATTTTCTTGCGGCCCTCTTCGCCTTCCTGTTGCAATTTCTGCAGCGAAGGGACGACTGTGCCCATTAATTGCAGGATAATCGAAGCGCTGATGTAAGGCATAATACCGAGGGCAAAGACGGTGGCGCGCCCGAAATTGCCTCCGGCGAACATATCATACAGACCGAAGAGGGTGTTTTGCGATTGGCGTAAAAACTCGCCTAAAGCAAAAGCGTTGATCCCCGGCACGGGCACATGTCCGCCTAAGCGATAGACGGCAAACACCAGCAGCGTAAATATGATGCGCCGCTTGAGTTCGGGGATTTTAAAGATATTTTGAAATTTTTGAAGCATAAAGCGTTTTATCAAAACTGCGACCGATAGTAGAATGCGCCGTTACGAACAGTTCGCTGAGCGTTATTTCTTCGTCTTCGGTTTGGGTTTCGGTCCCTTCTTGACGCGTCGGTCTTTGGGTTCGAGCGTCAGGATTGTAACTTTACCGCCGGCTTTCTCGACGGCCGCGCGTGCCGGCTTAGTAATGCGATGGACTTCGACATTATAGGCTGGCAAATTCTCAACTGTGCTAATTCCGCCTAAAAGGACTATCGGACCTTTCCCCTTTGCCAAACCTGCCAGCCGAACCGTAGCCGGATTGACATCCGTTCCCGCAATGCGATGTAGGTCGGTCAATTTTATTTCCAGATACTCAGTCCGGTTGGGGACATTGAAACCACGCTTAGGCACGCGTCGCTGCAACGGCATCTGTCCGCCCTCAAAGCCTGGCCGGTAGGTATAACCTGAGCGGGACTGCGCGCCTTTATTTCCTTTAGTCGCGCGGTCGCCATGTCCTGAGCCGCGTCCGCGTCCAATGCGCTTTTCCTTTTTAACCGCGCCTTTAGCCGGACACAGATTGCCGAGGTCGCCGAAATAATTATTCGTCATCGACTTTCTCATCGGTTAAAATAGGCGCTGGTTCGACGACAACGGCAGCCGGTTCGGAAATAGGCGCCGGCGTAACCTTGACCAGGTGTGCTACTTGCAGAAGCATTCCACGCAGCGATTTTGAATCTTTTAATATCTTCGACTGGTGCAGACGGCGGAAGCCGAGCGCGCGTATGGTGCGTTTTTGTCGCATCGGGCAGCCGATGGAACTGCGGGTGTATGTGATGCGAACCATTTCAGGCATTGGTCGCCTCCCGACGCGGCAGGTTGAGCAATTCGCGCACGCTCATCCCGCGCTTGCGCGCCATTGAAGCGGCGTCGTATAACTGGGTCAATCCATCGAAGGTTGCCCGCAGCACGTTGACCGGATTGGCTGAACCTAACGACTTGCATAGGACATTGCGCACGCCGAGGCATTCCATAACTGCCCGCGCCGCGCCGCCGGCGATGATGCCTGTGCCGGGCGAAGCCGGCTTTAATTGGACTTTACCGGCGCCGTAACGACCTAAAACCGCATGCGGAATAGTGCTGCCGGCGAGCGGATAAGACTTCATCGCCCGTTTGGCGGCATCGGTGGCTTTGGCTATGGCATCGACGACTTCGCGCGCCTTGCCCAGCCCGAAACCGACCTGGCCAGCGCCGTCCCCGACGACGACTAAAGCGTTGAAACTAAAATTGCGACCACCCTTGACGACCTTCGCCACACGATTGACATTGACGACCTTCTCGACAAAGGGTGATTCGGTGTTGCTAACATGTTCCAAAATATTTACTCAAATTCTATAGGTATAAATGTTCTAAAGACTTATAAAGAAATGCGCTATGTTTAACTGGGGCAGAATATAATTTACGTATGTGATTGTTCTTCCCCCCGCTTGCGGGGGGGAGTAAGGGGGGGTGTTATTAAAAGTCATTTACACCCCCCTTTCATCCCCCCGCAAGCGGGGGGAGAAGAGACACTTTCATCCCCCCGCAAGCGGGGGGATGAGACACTATATTCTGACCCTATTAAAAATGTTCTGATGGATATAATGGACGATATGGACATATAGACATTGTCAGATTTCACATATTACTAAAATGTTATGGCGCTGAATTGGGAAAAATAATTCGGCTTAAAAACTCAATCCGGCTTCGCGAGCGCCGTCGGCTACAGCCTTCACCCGGCCATGGTAGCGGCGTCCGTTGCGGTCGAAATTAACATTTTTTATGCCTTTTGCCAGCGCTATTGCCGCGATATATTTGCCGACTAACTTGCCGATTTCGATATTGCCTTTCATTTCTTTGGCTTGGTCGCGCAGCGCTGGCGTCAACGACGAACAGCCGGCCAGCGTGCGGTTTAATACATCGTTGACTATTTGGGCGTAAATATGCTTGTTGCTGCGATAAACAACTAAACGCGGTCGTTCGTTTGTTCCCAGCGTTTTTTTCAGGTTGCGCCGCTTACGGCGCTGAAGTTGTTCGCGTCGATGTTTCTGCTGGACGCTTAAATCTGTCATTATAAATTCCTTTTAAACGCCTGCTCGTATGTCCGCCAAGGCGGACGCGAACAGGACTTTTAAATTGTAAATTGTAAATATCGACTATAGAATAATCATCATCCCGCGGCGCGGTGTAATGTAAGATGAAAGGACACCCCCCTTAATCCCCCCGCAAGCGGGGGGAGAAGTAAGCAACAGCTGCAAGCGGGGGGAGAAGTAAGCAACAGCTGCAAGCGGGGGGAGAAAGCGCATCTATTTTCTGCGTAATGATTCAGCCGCAAGCGGGGGAGAAAGCGCATCTATTTTCTGCGTAATGATTCAGTCGCAAGCGGGGGAGAAAGCGCATCTATTTTCCGTGTAATGATGTTGAGCAAAAATGAGGATTGAATTGGATAAAATCAAACATTCGCTAACAATCAATTTGCAATTTTATTACTTTCCTGCTGATTTACCGGCTTTGTGTCGAACATATTCGCCGACATATTTTATGCCTTTGCCTTTATATGGTTCGGGCGGGCGGATAGCCCTAATTTTGGCGGCGACATCGCCGACCAGTGCATTGTCGATGCCGCTGACCGAAATTAAATTCGCTGTCCCGACTTTGATGTTAACGCCGTCTGGGGGGAAGAATAGAATCCGGTGCGAGAAGCCGAGTTGCAACTGGATGGCTGGGCCGCGTTGTTCGATCCGGTAGCCAACGCCGATGACTTCCAAGTCTTTCTTATAGCCCTCGCTCACGCCTTTAAGCATATTGGCTATAAGCGAGCGCGACAAACCGTGCAGCGATTTCTGCTGCCAGCTGTCATCGCGGCGGGTTACTATTATTTGATTTCCCTCGGTCTTAACCGCGATTCCCTCCGGGACGGTCCGGTTAAGTTCGCCCAATTTTCCCTTCACCGCCACTTTCTGACTATCGATTTTAACAGACACGCCGGCGGGAATGGGTATCGGTTGTCGTCCTACGCGCGACATTGATTTCTGCCTTTATTTGCTAAGTTCAGTAAAACTGAACGGATTATGCCTAGGTAGGGCGGGCGTCCTTGCCCGCCACATTAATTTCTGCTCGTTTCAGCGTGATTATCTATTGCATTCGGCGCATGGGAGCGTGCGCCTGGCTGAATATTAGATTACACTTTCTACCAAATTACGCACAGCGGCTCGCCGCCGACGTGCAGTTGACGCGCTTGGCGGTCGGTAACGATGCCGCGTGGCGTAGTCAGTATCATCGTGCCGAGCCCGTTCAGCACGCGTGGAATTTCGTTAACACCGTAATATACGCGCCGGCCTGGACGTGAAACCCGTTCCAGTCCGTCGATAGCGCTCTTGCCTTCTGAATTGTATTTTAGATAGACTCGTAAAAACGAATGTTTCGCGTCGCGGACGCGCACGACACGGCTGATATAGCGTTCGCGCAACAACGTCCGCGCAATCTCACGTTTCAGTGTGGACTCTGGAATATCGACCGTCGTATGGCGAGCGGCTATCGCGTTGCGAATACGGGTCAAGAAATCCGCAATTGGGTCGGTTATTGTCATTGGATTTGCTCCTCTCTCACCATGAGGCTTTCGTTACGCCGGGAATCATTCCGGCGAGCGCTAATTCGCGGAAGCAGATGCGGCACAAGCCGAACTGCCGGATAAAAGCTCGCGGCCGGCCGCAGCGCCGGCAACGGTTGTAGTATCGCACGGTGAACTTGGGCGCTCGCCGCTGCTTAGCGACCATTGATTTTTTCGCCATTCCTTCTCATTCTATTGAACTCCCCCCGATTGAAGTCGTTCATATTTATTGAGTGTTTGAGTCAACAGCATCAGCGTGATGACATTCAGGCTGAACTCTGAACTCTGAACATTATACCTATTTATTAATAACCGATACTTGCTTCAGCGGTTTCGCCGACTCGTTTGCGAAACGGAAAGCCAAAGGCTCTCAACAGTTCGTAAGCCTGCTCGTCATTTGGCGCCGTTGTAGCGATTGTGATGTCCATCCCGTGAATCTTGACTACTTTATCGTAGTCGATTTCGTGGAAGATAATCTGTTCTTTGAGGCCGAAGGTATAATTGCCGCGTCCGTCGAACGATTTGTCGGACATACCGCGGAAGTCTCTCACCCGTGGAATCGCCACAGATATCAGCCGGTCGAAAAATTCGAACATTCGGTCGCCGCGCAGTGTCACCCGCACGCCGACGACCATCCCTTGCCGAAGTTTGAAATTAGAGATGGACTTGCGCGCGCGCGTCAGAACCGGTTTCTGCCCGGCGATGAGGCGGACCTCTTCCTGCAGCGACTCGGCATATTTCTGGTCCTGGTGCAATCCACCGACGCCGACATTCAGCACGACCTTATCCAGCCGCGGCACGAGCATTGGGTTCTTCAGCCCGAAACGTTTGACCATCGTCGGGACAACATACTGTTTATAGAGTGTCTTCAGCCGCGGCGCGTAATCGCTCTTAAGCGCCGCCTTTTCAGCTGTTTGAACTGCTTCTGGGGTTTCCTTTTTACCCTTGGCGCTTTCAGCCGCCTTGCCCGCCGGCTTGGCTTTGGCTTTGGCTTTAATAACAGTTTCGCCGGCCGGTTTCTCTTTTTTCGGTTTAGTTTCTTTATCTGCCATTATGATTATCCAGCCAGTGTTTCGCCGGACTTCTTGGACATCCGCACGCGCGTAGTTTTGCCTTCGACGGTGATTTCCCGGTAGCCGATGCGGGTCGGCTGACTGGTCTTCGGATCGATGACCATCACATTCGAGGCGTGAATAGCGCGCTCGCGTTCGATGATGCCACCCTGCGGCGCGCGTTGATTGGGCTTAGTATGCCGTTTGAGAAAGGCAATGCCTTCGACGACGATGCGGTTGCGCTCAGGGAAGACTTTCAGCACCTTCCCCCGCTTCCCGCGGTCGTTGCCGGACAGCACCAGCACCATATCGCCCTTCCGGACGAACAGGTGATTGCCTTTGATTTTTTTAATGCGTTTTATCATATTCTAAATGATTGACTTCGTAAAAGTCGGTGATTTCTATATCATTGGAATTCTCGAAAATGGGATCTGTCGCTTCCTCGAAAATTCTTTTCCTGGCTAACTCACAATATTCGAATGAATTATCTATTAAAATAAAATGTCGTTTTAATTTTTTCGCAGCGACACCTGTAGTTCCGCTGCCGGCAAATGGATCAAGAACTATATTTCCAACATAACTATAAAATCTTATCAATCTTCGCGGCAATTCGACCGGAAAAGGTGCCGGATGACCTATTTTAGTCCGGCTTTCAGTCCCGAAACTCCATATACTTCGCGTGGCTTCTATGAATTCCTTGCCATCGTTAGAAAGATCACAATTCTGTGAATCTCCTGTCAACTGATAATTTTGCTTCGAAAATACAATTATATATTCATGTCTGGGGACCAGATGTGGATTTGAGCAACTATTCCAACTGCCCCAGGCGCAATGTTTAGCTGCGCTGTTTTTATTCCAAATAATTGTGCCGCGATACAGCAGTTTTAAATCCACGCATTGCTGAATGAAAGCGCTGTATGTCGGATAAGTAATATTCTGCCGCTTATTTTCACCGATATTTATACATATACGACCACCCTTGACTAACACGCGTGACATTCGCTCCAGACTAAATTCATCCAACTTAAGTATTCGTCATACTCAAGTTTATCGTTATGATTAGTATAAGGTTTATCAAGATTATAAGGCGGTGAAGTTATTACTAAATGAACCGACTCAGAGGGCGTAGTTTTTAGGGTTTCTAAAGCATCGCCGCAGATGATCTTATCGATTATATTATTTTTCACAAAATAATTTCCTGTTTTTCAACAATTATCGAGTAGCCATTTCAAATAATCGACCAAAATGAGAGCGCTTAATGCTGTTTCTTCTAATTCGCTGACTATTTTGTGTATTTTGGCTCCGTCCCTAATCCATATAATACCATCAAGTACAGCTATTCGAGTTGCGGTGCCCGCTTTACCCTTTACTAATTTTAAAGCATCATCAAAACCGCGATCTTGCCCCCCACCAATTGCAGAAAGAAATTTCGTTTCGCCAATAACATATGTTTTATTTACTTTTATTAGAAAATCAGGTCTTTTATCCAATTCACAAGCAAGATGTTTGTTAGCAAATTCCAATAATTTTAAATCACCACCCTCAAGCAACGCTACTCCTTTATGATTGGACTCGAATTCAGGTTCAGACAATATTCTGAATCCCAAATTTTTAAGCCACATATTGAATAAAGCACCAAACTGTTTAGTCGCAACTTTTGGCGCTATTATACCTTGAATCATTTCATCAAAGCCAATCGATTTAATTCTATCAACTATGCGGTTGACAGTATTAGGATTGTATTTAATGAATATTTCATTCTTTCTCAAAAAAGCGATATAAGGATCATTGATTGGAAATTTTGGCATATTTAGAAGATATTTTATTAAAGAAGTATTGTTTCCACAATAATAAATTTTCTTCAATTCTTCTTTAATTTTAGGATCAAGTTCTCTTAGAGACTCGTGCCTTACTGGATAAATACTATGCAATTTATCTAAATAACCTTCAGAATTTGCTAGTTCGATGCTTTTTTCTACCCATTTATTCATTTTTACTCCTAATAAACCTCATAGATAGCATATGCGGACACATTATTAGTGGCTATTAATTTTTTATGCACTGCTTCTATTGCTAATTTTGAGCGATCAATTCCAATCCAGCGCCTTCCTAACAATTCGGCAGCGACTAATGTTGTTCCAGATCCAGCAAAACAATCCATAACTAAATCGTCTTGATTTGATGACGCTTCTATAATTACTTTAAGCATATTGAGATTTTTTTCTGTAGGATATACTGGATATTGCGGATCTTTAAATTCCCAAATATCCTGCCTTTTTTTACCCTTAGCAGCCGCTTCGTCGGCATAATATATCCGGCGCGGATTACCTGACGAAGACCATTCTATCAACCCTTGTTCGTCTAATTTATCGAGTTCTTCCGGCGAATACTGCCAATGGCTGCCTTTTGGCGGCATACGATTTTTCCACTCTTTCCCTGTCGGTCCATTTTGAGTTTCACCAGGCGCGTGAAGCGGCAGCGTTGTGTAATTTCTTCCTTTATTATCGACTTTAGGAAACAGTATCTTAATTTGCTCTTCGCTGAATTCCTCCCTCTGGTCATTCCAGATATAGTCGTCAGTTTTTGAGTAAAAAAGAATAGCATCTGTCATATTACCATAGGCTTTTCTTTTAAAACTCTTAGGATTGCATTTTACCCGTGTAATATTATTTATGAAATTCTCTTGCCCAAATACTTCATCCATCATAATCTTCACATAATGGCACATTTTCCAGTCGATATGAACATATATCGAACCTTTTCTTGAAAGTAATGTTTTTAAAAGTGTCATTCTTTTATGAAGAAAACTAATATACTCTTTACCTGTTAATCGATCTGAATAGGCGGTATCGTCATCTCGACATTTGCTTATTGTGCGTGAACTTCCTGTCTTAAAATCTTGATTAGTTCCGAATGGTGGATCTATATAAATCAATGCAACCTGCTCTCTTATAATATTTTCGCTTAATAAACACTTCATAATTTCATAATTATCGCCATAAAAGATTATATTCTCCCAGCCGTCAATGCGTTGTTGCCCATAGCGGCCAACTAATCTAAAATTTGCACTTAGCCTATCGCTCAAATTAAAGAAAGTCTTTAACGGCGCGGTAAGCATAAGTTCGGGTGACACCTACAGCACCTCCGGCGCCAGCGACACGATTTTCATATAGCGTTTGTCTCTAAGTTCGCGTGCCACGGGTCCGAAGATGCGGTTGCCGATCATTTCGAGTTTGTCATCCAGCAGGACGCAGGCGTTTTCGTCGAAGCGGATGTAAGAGCCGTCGCGGCGGCGGACCTCCTTCTTAACCCGCACGATGACGGCTTTGGATACCGAGCCTTTTTTAATTTTGGAGGTCGGCGTGGCGCTGCGCACCGAGACGACGATGACATCGCCGAGCGAGGCGTAGCGGCGCTTTGTGCCGCCCAACACCCGAAAACAGCGCGCTTTCTTGGCGCCGGTGTTGTCGGCTACTGTGAGTTGAGTATATTCCTGTATCATCGCTTACGCCTTCCTTTCGACGATTTCCAACAGCCGCCAGCATTTGCGCGCCGACAGCGGACGGCATTCGATGATGCGCACTTTGTCGCCTTCGTGAGCGGCGTTCTCCGGGTCGTGGGCTAAGAATTTCTTAGAGCGGGTGAAGTATTTGCCATACAGTGGATGTGGCAGCCGGCGCTCAACCTTGACCGTGATGGTCTTCTGCATCTTGTCGGAAGTAACGACTCCCAATTGCACTTTTTTATGTGATTTTTCGCGTTCCATTAGTCTTTTCTCCGTCGGGCGGCTTGAGCCTTGCGCTTAGCGCGGATGCCGATTTGTTCCTCGCGCTGAATCGTCAATAATTGCGCTAACTCGCGCCGCACGATGCGCACTTTGGCGGTGTTATCCAACTGTTTCAGCGAATGTTGGAATTTGAGATTGGCATGTTCTTCGCGCACATCCTTGATTTTCGTATCGAGGTCGGCGATGGAGAGTTCACGGATTTCCTTAGTTCGCATTATGCAGCCTCCCCTCGGGCGACAAAACGGCAGTGAATTGGCAGTTTATTAGCCGCTAGCCGCATTGCTTCCTTGGCTAATTCTTCTGTGACGCCTTCCAATTCGAACAGGATGCGTCCGGGTTTGATAACTGCGACCCAGAATTCCGGAGCGCCTTTACCTTTACCCATTCGGGTTTCAGCCGGTTTCTTGGTAACCGGCTTATCAGGAAAGATGCGGATGAAGACTTTGCCGCCGCGCTTGACATGGCGGGTGATGGCGATACGCGCCGCTTCGATTTGCCGTGACGACAGCCAGGCTGGCTCAAGCGCCTTTAGTCCGAACTGCCCGAAGGCGACGGTCGAACCGCGATACGCCAGTCCGGTGCGCCGGCCGCGATGCTGACGGCGATATTTTATTCTTTTCGGTGCAAGCATTTTAATTTATATGTTAGCGCTGCTGCGCGTATGTATCGATCGGTAGGGAGGCGTCTCTGCCCGCCGCCTGCTTGTCATTCTGAACAAAGTGAAGAATCCATCTCTGTTTCCTTACGAGATGCTTCACTGCGTTCAGCATTACTTAATAGTTCATTTATGGACGGGCAGAGACGCCCGTCCTCCTATACCTAAAACCTAAAGCCTAAAACCTAAAGTCTAAAGCCTAAAACCTAAAGCCTAAAGTCTAAAGCCTAAAGTCTAAAGCCTAAAACCTAAAGCCTAAAGTCTAAAGCCTAAAGCCTAAAGTCTAAAGCCTAAAGCCTAAAACCTAAAGCCTAAAGTCTCAAGCCTAAAGCCCAAAGCCTCAAACCTAAAGCCTAAAACCTAAAGTCTAAAGCCCAAAGCCTAAAGCCAAAAGCCCAAAGCCAAAACCTGTGGCGGGCAGGGACGCCCGCCCTACCAATCATTCACCTCGTTTGCCGAGGATTTCACCTTTGCAAATCCAGACTTTGACGCCGACGGCGCCAACATTTGTGAACGCTACTTTTAAGGCATAGTCGATGTCGGCGCGTAAAGTGTGCAGGGGGATGCGGCCGTCTTTATAACTTTCAGCGCGGGACATTTCAGATCCAGCTAGGCGTCCGCTGCAAACAATTTTAACGCCTTCTGCGCCCATCCGTCGCGTGGATTGCAGCGCTCGTTTCATCGAACGGCGGAATGAAGCCCGCGCTTCGAGTTGCTTGGCAACCGATTCGCTGACCAGACCCGCCTCCAGTTCCGGTCGCTTGACTTCGATGATATTCAGATGAACTTCCTTACCGGTCAGTTTTTTCATTTCATCGCGCAGTTTATCGACATCGGCGCCTTTGCGTCCGATGACCACGCCCGGTCGGGCGGTGTGGATATTGATAGTAACCTGCTTCAGGGTGCGTTCAATCTCGATGCGGGCGATGCTGGCGTTCTGCAATCGCTTGGACAAGTAGTTGCGCAGAAAGAGGTCTTCCGCCAATTTGTCAGCGAACTTACGCTCGTCGAACCAGTTGGAAAACCAGGTCCGGTTGACGCCGAGCCGCAAACCGATGGGGTTGGTCTTTTGTCCCACAGAATCCTTGAAACTTTAATTCAGATATTCCAAATTATCAAGTTGAATAACATAAAGTTCAGAGTATAGATCTTCAGCCTAAATCTCGTCACACTAAAGCCGTAAACTCAAAACATTTATGTAACACTTATTTTCAGGTTGATATATGGAAGAGGGTTAAATATATTCTTTTGTTTATAAAGTCCGGGTTTTCGGAGTTATTTACTTGCTGCAGGTGATTTCTTAATCGATTTAGGCGCGACTATAACTGTTAGATGACTGGTCTTTTTACGGATGCGATACGCACGACCCATTGCGCGCGGCATATGCCGGCGCATTGTCGGACCTTCATCTACATAGATTTTCTTAAGCACTACATCTTCAGGCTCAAGTTTGGCGCCTTCGTCGGATTGCTGCAAGTTTGCCAATGCCGAGCGAATAGTCTTTTCGACCGGCGTCGAGGCGCGTTTGGTCGAGTATTGCAGGATGTTCACTGCGTCACGCACATTTCTGCCGCGCACTAAATCGGCAACCAGGCGCATTTTGCGCGGCGTCATTCGCACCCAGCGGGCGATAGCGCGCGCTTCTAAGGGTTTAGTCGGGTTTTCGGGAATTGTTTCAGTCATATTACTTAACCTTGGTCGCCTTCTCCGACTTCTTGCCGCCGTGAGCGCGGAAAATGCGTGTCGGTGAAAACTCGCCTAATTTATGTCCCACCATATTCTCAGTAATGAACACCGGCACAAATTTCTTGCCGTTGTGAACTGCTAAAGTATGACCTACGAATTCGGGCGGTATCATCGAGCGGCGCGCCCAGGTCTTGACGACCCGCTTCTGCCCGCTTTTATTCAACACCTCGACTCGTTCCATCAACTTCCGGTCGATGTAAGGACCTTTTTTTAGCGAACGTGCCATTCAAATATCCAATTTGGAATTTGGAATTTGGAATTTGGAGTGAGGAATGACTGATTAAATTCCAAATTCCAAATTCTAAATTCCAAATTTTTATTATCCCTTTTTTCGTCTTTCAACAATGAGCCTGTCCGATGCCTTTGGCTTGCGGGTTTTGTAGCCTTTAGTGGGTTTGCCCCAGGGTGTGCAAGGATGTCTGCCTCCGGAGGCTTTGCCTTCGCCGCCGCCCATCGGGTGGTCGACCGGATTTTTGGCTACGCCGCGGGTATGCGGGCGTTGGCCTAACCATCGCGCCCGGCCGGCTTTGCCCAGCGAAATCTGCTCGCGATCGATATTGCCGACCTGGCCGATAGTTGCTCTGCAATCTGCGCGAAACTTGCGGACTTCACTCGACGGCAACCTTAACAGCACAAAATCGCCGTCTTTAGCCATCACCTGCGCGCCTGAACCGGCGCCACGGGCAATCTGACCGCCCTTGCCGGGTTTAAATTCGATGTTATGAACAATCGTGCCGAGCGGGATTTCGACCAGCGGCATCGCATTGCCGGGCTGGATTTCCAAGCCGGAGCCGGACAGAATCGTATCGCCGACCTTCAAACCGTTCGGCGCGACGATGTATCGTTTTTCGCCATCCTTATAGAACAGCAGCGCTATGTTCGCTGTGCGGTTGGGGTCGTATTCGATGGCTTTGACCACCGCCGGGATGCCGTGCTTGTCGCGTTTATAGTCCACGATACGGTATTGCCGCTTATGGCCGCCGCCGCGCGACCAGACCGTCTTGCGGCCGAGGTTATTGCGTCCGCCTTTCGACTGCGACACGCGCAGCAGGCTCTTCTCTGGTGGTTTCTTAGTTATTTCCGAAAAATCCAAAGTCTGCGTGAACCGCGACGAATGGGTTGTCGGTTTTCTATTCTTTACGGGCATTGTATGTATATGTATATTCTATCGTAAGTTGGGGCTGTTCGCCCTCATCTTCTCTCGCCCCCACTGGCAACTCTTTCATTCTCCACCCGCTTGCGACCTTTATTATTCTCCCCCCGCAAGCGGGGGGATGATAGGGGAGTGAATTCCGCTGCCGACTCGCCATAGTAGGCTGCATTATCTGTGTCATTCCCATGAAAACGGGAATCCAGGCCAAATCCTCAAACAATCAATGAGCAACAGTCATCCTGTTTCGTGAGGTCAACCTCCGTCTCGGTCTCTTAAAATCGATAATCTTATCCGAATTATCCGGGTCGAACAGCATCTCGCCGCAAACAGAACATTCGTCCCATTCCACATCAGGGACAGTCAGACCATCCGT
>VGIO01000025.1 GCA_016867855.1 Calditrichota bacterium | reverse complement strand
ACTTGGTTTACACCTTACAATTTACACCTTTCAACTTTTCAACTCTCTAACTTCTCAATTTGTATATGACGCCAAAACAAGCCTTGCGCTGGGTTTCGGTCTGGGTTTCGACGGCTTTGCTTATCGCCGCCGGACTGTTCTACTTTAAAGGCGCCCACATAGGCGCTGAATTCATCACCTGCTATATTATCGAATGGACGCTGTCAGTGGACAACCTGTTTGTTTTTTTAATGATTTTCCACGCTTTCGGCGTCGATTCGCACCGCCAGTTGCGCGCGTTGACCTGGGGCATCATCGGGGCGATTGTGATGCGGATGTTGTTTATTACTTTCGGCGTTGTTTTAGTCAGTATGTTCGAACCGATACTCTATGTATTTGGGGCGATTCTAATCTGGAGCGCCTATAAGATGGCGCGGCAGTCTGAAACGTTAGTCGATGTCAAGCGGTTGTTCGTAGTGCGGTGGGTGCAAAAGCGTTTCCGGGTGACGGAGGATTACATCGGCGACCGCTTCTTTGTCCGTCGTCCGGATGGCGCGCTGATGGCGACGCCGATGGTCCTTGTGGTCGCAGCCATCGAGAGCGCCGATGTGATGTTCGCAATTGACTCCATCCCCGCTGCATTTGCCATCACACGCAACCCATTCATCATCTTCAGCGCCAATATTATGGCAATTTTAGGCTTGCGGTCGCTGTATTTTCTGCTCGTTCACGCCGATAAGATGTTCCGTTTTCTCAAATACGGCGTATCCTTTATTCTGGCTTATGTGGGTGTGAAGATGATTCTGGCGCATTATTTTAAAATCAATCCGTATTTATCGCTGGGAATTATTTTGACCACTTTGATAGTTTCGATTTTGACATCGCTAATTTTCAAGCCGCGCAACTCAATTCCTCCAAGATGTGGTTTTTAAAGAATCCATAAAAAATTTATACAACGGACCTGTAATGACTTGACAAATCGCAATTGCCTTTATTATATTTTTCATAAGGAATAAAGACAAAGACCCACATCGCGCGCTACCCGCCTAATATTAACATTTGTAAGAGGTTCAAATGTTCAACTTTAGAGTTCGTAGTCAAGCGGCGATGCTCATCGGACTGGCGTTTCTCTGCGCCAGTGTGCCGGTTCGAGCCGCCGACGACGTGCCCCTGAACAAGGATTTAAACCTTAAATCCAAACCGACCGAGCCAATTTCACTTCAAGTCTTCGAGTTCGACGCTAATCCGGACGCGCCGGAGCGCGACCGCCGCGGCGGCCCCGACCAGTTCGGCTACCGCTGGCGCGACAACGAGGAGCAAGGCGTCCAGTATGAATGGATCGATATCACCCAAGGCAATATGCAAGGGCGAAATCTGGGGATGGGTAACGATGACCAGAACAGCGGCGCCCTGGATATGGGCTGGACTTTCAATTTTTATGGACGAGAGTTCAACTCCATTCGCGCCTGCACGAACGGCTGGGCTTCATTCACAAGTGCCGACCAGGAATATACGCCGAATGGAGAATTGCCACAGCAGGGCGACCCAGAGAATTTACTGGCAGTATATTTTTCGGATTGGTATCCGCCGGCCGGCGGGCAGGTTTGGTTTTTTACCAATGCCCAGCAGCGAATTACAGTTATAAGTTGGATTAATATCCGCCATATCAGCGCCCAGGATGGTCCACAGCATACTTTCCAGATAATATTGACTGGCAATGGGCGGATTAAATATCAATATATGAATAACGACGCCCTTCCTAATCGACAATGTAGTATTGGAATTCAAAATCAAGACCGAAATATCGGTCTCAGTTACTATTTCAATGCCCAAGCGGCACAGGTCATTCCTAACGCAAGATATGCCATCGACATATCCAAAGCCCTCGGCTGGGTGACCGGGCGGGTGAGGGATTTAGCCAACGACAATCCTTTAGCCGGCGCGACGGTTAGATTATCGGACAACACGCAGACGCAGACTAATCAGAATGGCGTGTATATTTTTAACGAAGTTCTTGCTGATCCCTACACAGCCGCGGCTTCGCGGCGCGGTTATAACAGCGTTACCAGCCAGCGGTTCGAAGTGGCCGACCAGGAGACGACGCGCGTCGATTTTTCGCTGCCGCATCCTGAAATTCGCGTCAACACCCGCGGTTTTGATGTGGAACTGCCGCGTCAGGGCGTCCGGCGGGATGAATTCACCATCTTCAACGACGGCAACGGCCCGCTCGACTTCCGAATGCGCTATACCGTGCCGAACCGCGACGCGATGGGCGACACGGTCTTCACTTGGGACGCGACCGGCTTGAGCGGCGACCAGCGCTTGCGCGGCATCACAACCGACGGCGAAAACTACTATGTAACCGGCTCGAACAACAACGCCGAGCCGAATATGATTTATGTTTTCAACCGCGACGGCAGATTAGTGCGTCGGTTCGAGCAGCGCCATCCGAATCCGAGCGCCATAGGTCTGAAAGGTATAACTACCGACGGCGAATTCTTGTATTCAGCTGATGCACGCGATGTCTATCAAATTAATATGCAGGGCGAAATCGTGCGGACTTTTCAAGGTCCCTATAATCCGACGCGTTATTTGGTCTGGGTCGAGTCAACGGGCCGCTTCTGGGGCTGCGATATCGCCTCGCGGATTGGCGAGTTCGACCGCAACGGCAATATCCTGCGCCAATTTGACAAGCCGCCGCGCTGTTATGGTCTGGCTTGGCATCCAAACGACCCGGATGGTTTTAACCTGTATCTATTCCATCGCATTCAGGACGGCAGCCAGACCGCGCTCGCTAAAATGAATCCTGCTACCGGTCAAATCCGCGATGTTACGAATTTTAATTTCCGACCAGGCGATTTGGCGCTGGACTGCGCCATTACTAACGGCTACAATCCGTTGATATGGCTGTTCGTCGGTTTGATTGAAAACGGCGTGAACGACCGCATCGTCGGCGCGGAACTCGAACTCAACACTTCCTGGGTGCAGATTGCGCCGATGTCCGGCACGGTGCGGGCTGAAGACAACCAGGGCATCGATGCGCGTTTCGACGCCGGGGACTGGCTGCCGGGCGCTTACAGTCTTATATTGGTTATCGACCACAATGCCATCGACGAATCGATTCAAATTCCGTTGAATTTAATCGTCAGCAATGAGGGGCTGGAGCCGGAGTTTTTCGAATTCATCGAGACCGATATAAGGCATAATTTCTTCGTTACATCGATTGACTTACGCGGCGCGCCGGCGGTGTTCGGCGATGAGGTCGGCGTTTTCACGCCGGCCGGAATGTGCGTCGGAGGGTCGCTCTGGTTCGACCGGATGACGACTGTGCCGGCTTACGGCGATAATCCCGACACCGACTTCTTGGAGGGCTTCGTCGAAGGGCAGGCGTTCGCCTTCCGCGTCTGGGACCGTGATGTCAACCGTGATTTCGCCGGCGATTTTACCATTGCTATGGGAGACCAGCGTTTTCGCAACGGCGGATCCACGCGCGGCTCGCTGGTCGTGCCGGGACTGGCGCGCGAATTGGTCTGGAACCTGCCTATTGGCTGGAGTTTGATTTCAGCCAATGTAACGCCGGACAATGCCGGCATCATAGCGCTGATGGCGCGAATGGTCGAAGCCGGGACGCTGCTGATGTTGAAAGACGGGCAGGGACGCTACTACAATCCGGCGCGCAATTTCAACAACATACCGCAGTGGAATCCAGCCGAAGGCTACTTGATTAAGGTTGTGCGCCAGGGCGAGTTGCGCATCAGCGGCGAACTCATCGACCCGGCAACGCCGATTAATCTACGCGAGAATTGGAATTTAGTATCCTACTATCCGCGGCGAGCGATGAGCGCGGCGGCGGCTTTCGAGCCGTTAGTCGATAACCTCATTATCGCCAAGGACGGCACCGGACGCTTTTATCTGCCAGCCCGGCAGTTCAACGGTATCGGCAATTGCAGCGAGATGAACGGCTATCAGGTGAAACTTGCCCGCGCTGCCGAGTTCAGATGGCCGATGGCTGGCAATCTGGCTTCGCTGCCGTCCAGGCTTGAGCCTAGAATATTCTCCTATCCACTTGCGACCGGACAGAATATGTCGCTGTTGGCATTGACCGAAGACCTGCCGGCGGGAACTGAACTAACGGTTCTATCCGAGTCCGGCGAAATAGTCGGACTTGGAGTGGTCACGGCGGAGCAGCGCGCCGGTCTGGCAGTTTGGGGTGACGATGTTCTTACGACCGCTATAGAGGGACCGGCTGAAGGTGAATCTTTTACGATTACAGCCTGGCAGAGCCGAACGACGCAAATTCCAGTAGCGGTGAAAATCCTTAGCGGTGATATGAAATATTCGACCGATGATTTTGCCGTAATCAGCATCTCGTCGGCGGGCTTGGCGCCGCGGACATCCGGCTTGTCCTGTATTTATCCCAATCCTTTCAACGACCGGGCGACAGTGCATTACAATGTCGCTGAAGATGGAATACTGGATGTGGCGCTTCACGATTTAACCGGCCGGCAAATCAGGATATTAGAGCATTCATTTAAAACTAACGGGCGCTGGACGACGGCAGTTTCCGCTGACGGGCTGCCGTCGGGAACTTATATCGTGCGGATGATGACTGCTCAAGGCGCGAGTAATTTAAAAATCGTCCTGTTGCGTTAGATAGAAATAATAGCAAAAGGCAAAGCCCCGGTTCGATTGACCGGGGCTTTGTATTTGGTATCCACGACGACACAAGTCGTCTTGTATAGTATATAATCGAATAAAGTTGGTATTAATTATTTGAAACACTTATGCGCTTAGTTTTGGATTTAAGGGATCATCCAATTTCTCCAGCACGGCTTTGATTTTATCCGCCTCCCAGTTCATCCGGCTGGTTTGGGCAGCCGCCAGACCGCGCGTCAGGAGCGCCCGGCTCTCGTCGGTTTGGCTAAATTTTAACAGGAATTCGCCTAAGGCGCGCAATCCTTCGATGAGTTCCGGCTGGCTGCCGAGGCGCGCCAGCGCCTCGACGGCTTCCTTTGCCGCCGGCAGCCATTGTTCGACTGGCTCACCGCGCGCCCCGTTACAGCAAGCCAGATAGAGTTCGGCACGATGCCGAATGGTCGGTTTGGTGTCCTTATCGTTGAGCAGTCGCTGCAATTCCTGCCCGGCTTCAGTGTAGCGGCCGGTATTGAAAAAGACACGGCTGCGGAATAGATACAGGTAGGGCTTATACTGGCTGACATCCATCCGGTTGAATACCGACTCGGCGTCGTCGTAGTAGTCCAAAGCGCGGTCGTTTAAATTCTGCAATTCATAGATTTCGCCGATATTAAGCAACACAGCGGCTAACATCGGCAGGTCGCCGGCGTCGGTTAGCAGCATCTGCGCTTCGCTGTATGTCTCAAGGGCTTCCGAATGCCTGCCCATATCGCAATAGACCGCCGCCAGGTCAATGAGCGCGCGCGTCTCAGCCAGCCGCTCCTGCGCCATCCGCCGCAAAGCGACCGCTTCCTGCAGAACCCTGACTGCTTCTTCGTTGCGTCCGAGGTTGCCTAAAATCCGACCAAGATTAGTTGACGCTGAGGCTTGAGTCCGAACATCGCCGATTTTCACCGCCATCGCATTCGCTTCTTGAAATAAACTCATTGCCTTGGCGAATTGACCTAAATTTTGATATGCGAGTCCGAGGTTGTTTAAAGACCCGGCTAAATACTTTTCTTCTTTCAATTCCTTAAAAAGCGTATAACTCTGTTCATAATTCTTAAAGGCTAATTCGTTCTTGCCCATATTGCCGAATGTGTTGCCCATAATCAAGCGGATGCCGGCTTCCAGATAGGTATTATGATTATCCTGGGCTATGCGTTTTGAATCGTTCAACATCTCCAGTGCGTTTAAGTAAAGTCCCTTAATCGAGTTAAGACGCGCCAACCGGATCATCACATCGGCGCGGGAGAAAAGATTGCCACAATCACGGGTTAGAACATCGGCCTCTTCCAGAACGGCGCCGGCTTCTTCCAGCCGCCCCTGCTGGATATGCACTTCCGCTAAATCGAGACGGGGACGAACAGCCAACGGACGCAGGTTGATGGCTTGACTGATGTTCAACTCCGCCGCTTCCAGATCGCCCAATCGCCAATTCACAAATCCCAGCGCCTCAAGAGCCTCCGGCAATTCAGGTTCAATTCCCAGCGCTAATTCGGCTTCTTTCAAGGCTTTATCCAGCCAAGCGCGGTCATTCTGCCATCGCCCGTGGACTTCAGCATAGGCTTTGGCCAGCGAACAATGCGCTAGAGCGAACTGTTTGTCGGTCTGCACAGCGCGCTCCAGCAGGGCTAAGGCTTTCTTTTTATCTTCCCAGGTAATAGCTTTGCGGTCTTGATAACTGCCTTTTAAGTAATAACTGCCGGCGAGCGGATTCTTCGGCGCCGCCGCGCTCAACGCCGCCTGCGTTTCATCGGAAATCGCGCTCATCAATACGAACAGAACGGACTTAATGACTTTAGATTGGATGTCGAAAATATCGTCGTCCGTTCCGTCCCACTCTTCGTTGATAAGGCTTCGGTTGTCCGCAGCCCTATGTAAGTCGATTAGGAACTTCAGCTGCCGGCCGCTTTGCTGCACTACACCGCGTATGACATAAGCCGCGCCGAGCAGGGCGGCCGCGGCTGCGGCATCGTGGCGCGCCTCCCCAATTTCCATAACTGAAGCCAGCGGTATCACATTCAATAACTTTTCTTTAGTCAAGCCAAATATAAGCGCTTCAGCGAAGCCTTCGCCGATATGGGCGTATTCCGGACGGGCGCTAAGCGCCTTAAAAGGCAGGACAGCCGCTGTATTATTTAGTTTGGCGCTCGCATCGATAGATTTTAAATATTCCTTTTCGCGGCTGCGCGCAATTTTATCGACGATATCTTCCAGGCTGAAGTCAGTTTGAACAGCGTTCAGGATATCTTCGCTGATGCGCAGTCTAAAGACTTCCAGCGGCGTTTCGACATGCTTGAGTGTAATCGGGCCAAGCGCTTCAAAGGGCAGTTTTAGGACGCTCTGCACACTCTTAACGACATCTACCGACAGACAGATAGCGCCGGGTTCGGCTTGCGGCTCCAGCCGCGCCGCGATGTTAACCCCGGCGCCGAAGATATCCGCACCATGTTCGATGACTTCGCCGAGGTGGACGCCCATTCTGACCTGCAGCGCCTCGGCTGCTTCACGGCCCAAGTTAAAATGTCGCAGCGCGCCTTGGACGGCTATACAGCATAAAACCGCGTTGGACGCCGCGCCGAACTCCAACAGAAAGCCGTCGCCGGTCGATTTTACTATGCGGCCGTCGTAATGCCGGCTGAAATACTCAAATATGCGGTTGTGTCGATATAACAACTGCATCATCGTATTTTCATCCCGGCCCATCTTCTCTGTAAATTTATGAATATCTGAGAATACAATAGCCGCCAGCCGCCGTTTTTCTAAATACATTGTTACAAGTTGACAAGTTGAATGTAAGAAAATAAGAAAGTAAGAAAGGATTAACACTTGCTTACCTGCTCGCTCTTAAATATATCATCATTCTAATTCCAACTCAAGTAAGAAATCGTCTAGAACATCAACTTTGCAGTTAGCAATGTCTTTTATAACAACTTTGTAACAACTTAAGGTGGAGGGGATGTATATTTTATTTAAAAACTTCGGAATAAAGATGAAACTTCTTAGGCGACTAACCTCCAATCCCGATAGACTCCGCTTCGCCGGTATGGTTGTCATCGGGCTTGGTTTATTGACTATACTGATTCTAATTCACTTTCTCTGGTGGCCCTGGATGGCAGACCTCGCCAAGACAGGTTACAGGGAAGGCGAAGCCTGGAACGATTACCGCCTGTCATCGACCATCGTAGATGGTCTGATGTCCATCTGGGTCAATCACTCACTTGCCCTGACGGGACTGGAGAAGCGACATCTGTCCGGCTCGCCGGTTACAGCCGAAGACCTGAAGTGTCTGACCGAGCTACCCGGAGTTAAGGACGCCTTCTACATCAATCTCGCCGCCAAGTCCGGCCTTGAGTGCAACAACCTCCTCCTGCTCGACAGCCTTATCGCCAAGCTCGATAAGCGCTCGACAAAGAAGTTAAGCGGTGGAACGAGATTCTCAAGAAGATTGATTGGAGGCTTAACCAAGTTCAATCATATCGGGAAGGGTAAATCCAAGATTCCAATCCTCGTCCGCTACATCGGGACTTTCTATCCGAACCAGGCCACGGAAGTCATCGGCATCGCACTGGACGCCGATTGGTTCATCCAGCAGATTCCAGCCCGGGCAGACAGTCTCGCTCGCAATAACGCCACGCTCACCTTTATGAGCCCCTGGGAGCCGGATGCGCTCGATCCGGGTCAGAATCCTTACGTCTGCCCGAACGACGACTGGCAGCAGACGCTTGGCGTGGTGCACAGCAAGGATACATTGTGGTGGTATGGAGACAGAACCGTTGTAAGCACCAAATTTGGAAAAACGCCGGTAAATTATGATGATGATTTCGATATCGGCATTTATTCAATAACACAATTCACACGCTATCCAAAAGTTGTCTCAAGACAGATCGATATTTTCACTTGGATGTCCTGGGTCGGGGAGTTAAACATACTACTTTTTATGGCTCTTATGTTTTATAGTTACTTTTATGCTCGTCAACAATCCCGCCGCAACAAGATCGCCCTTGCCCACCTTGCGCACTCCATTAAAACCCCCGTCGCCCGGCTGAAACTGGCGACGGATATTCTTAAAGAGAGTCAACTCTCTTCACCAGAAGAAGAACAGCGCACTATCGAGACCATCTCCGGCGAGTGCAGCCACTTGCAGAGAGCCGTCCGTAACGCCGCTTTGAGTCTTGAACAAACTAAACTGGCATTGAACCTCGAGACCGTCGACTTGGTCCACTTGGTCCACTTCATCGCCTCCCACTGGACTCCCAGTTTCTTCCAAGCCGGCGTCCTACTTAAACTCGACGCCCCGAACCATCCTGTCACCGGTTCGTTCGACCGCGAGAAACTGACCCTGGCGCTCGACAACTTGATTGACAATGCGCTGAGACATACATATCTTAATATCAAGAATCTATCACCTGAGCGAGCCGTTGTACAGATTAGACTCTCTCAAGTCAGCGATAAAACTCTCATATCCGTCGAAGATTCCGGCGCCGGCATCCCCAAAGAAGCGCGCAAGAAACTGTTCACCCGCTTCTCGCGTCCCGGCAAAGACCCTCTGACCGGTGTTTCCGGGCTTGGACTTGGATTGGCGTTAGTTAAGGAAATTGTCGAAGCACATAAGGGCAGGATTGAAGTCGATGATGCTGCTGAGGGTGGGGCGAAGTTCACTATTCATACCAATTTGCATTCAAATGAATAAAAAGGGATGCAAAATTAACAACGGATTAAACGGATAGAACGGATAACATAGCAGCTTTACAGGATTATCCGTTTCATCCGTTTAATCTGTTGTGAATTTGTTTTGACATTTATCATCCGATTGATTGCGACTTGGTATCAGTTGTAAGTTAAATGCTAATGCTAATAATATTCACTAAGTTTAGCATTAGCATTGACATTGACATTAATTCCAAATTCCAAATTCCAAATTCCAAATTCCAAATTCCGAAGTGCCTCACATCTTAATCATCGAAGACGACCCCAAACTGGGTCCGATGCTGAAATCCAGCCTCGAATACGCCGGCTATAATGTAACGCTGGCGGTCGATGGAAAGTTTGGAATGGGGGAGGCGCTCAGAGGCGCGGCGCAACTGATTGTGCTGGACCTGATGCTGCCCAAGATGGGTGGGATGCAGATATTGAAAGCCCTGCGCCGAGAATTAATCCACACGCCGGTCATCATCTTGACCGCGTTGGGAACAGAAGCCGAGCGGCTGGAAGGTTTCCGCGTCGGCTGCGACGACTATATCGTCAAACCGTTTTCGCTGATGGAACTCATCGCGCGCATAAGGGCTGTGCTGCGACGGAGCGGCTGGCGCAATACACCGTCCGTCATTCATTGCGATGGGCTGACTATTGACCCCGACTCTCGCAGCGCGACGCTGAGCGGACTGCCGCTGGATTTGGCGCCTAAGGAATTCGAATTGCTCTATACGCTGGCGTCGCATCCGAATCAAGCCTTGTCGCGGCGCTTTCTGTTGGACGAGGTTTGGGGCGAAGAGACGGATGTCACCAACCGCGTCGTCGATACGCGCATCTTAAGCCTCAGGCGCAAGATTGAGCCAACGCCGGACACGCTGCAAAGAATAGTAACAGTGTATAAAGTCGGATATATGTGGAAGATTAATAAACAATCATAATCGAAGGAAATATGCGGTTATTTCATCTGATTAACATCGTTGCTTCTCTTCCGTCCTCCACCGACAGCGGGAAGCATCACATCTACTGCTATGTCAAGCGTAAGGTGTCGTCATCCTGAACGAAGTGAAGGATCGCGTCCTAAAGACTTACTTAACCAGACGAGATCCTTCACTTCGTTCGAGATGATATGCGACATTCACAATTGACATATCGCTACTACTTTTTTCAGTAAAAAACTTTACGATTGAGAGATGAAGAAAACATCTATCTATCATTAAAACCGGTTGGAATTCTTGCTAAACATCGATAGACATATTATATTTTATTTCCTTTATGCTTCACAAAGGAACATCTGGGGATGTAGCTCAGTTGGTTAGAGTGACGGCCTGTCACGTCGTAGGTCGCGAGTTCGAGTCTCGTCATCCCCGCATCTAGACATAAGGCGGCAGCCATTCGGGTTGCCGCTTTATGCTTTACTAACTTGCTCACTTGTCAAGTTGCAACTTACCAGTCATACCAAGTCGCAATCAATCGGATGATAAATGTCAAAACAAATTCACAACAGATTAAACGGATGAAACGGATAATCCTGTAAAGCCGCTATGTTATCCGTTCTATCCGTTTAATCCGTTGTTAATTTTGCATCCCTTTATTATTCATTTGAATGCAAATTGGTATCAATGATAATTTGATATATTTCAATTCAACAAAAGGGAGTCGATCATAAAAATAAAATCATTTAAAATGGCGCATACGCCGACGCCGCTGGAGCGGTTGTCGCGTCTATCGAGGTTGTGTGGGGGGGATATTTGGGTCAAGCGCGACGATTTGACCGGGCTTGGGCTATCGGGCAATAAGGTGCGCAAGTTGGAAGTTCTTTTCGCGGAGGCTGTCGAAAAGGGCGCGGATACGGTCATCACTTGCGGCGGGGCGCAGTCGAACCATTGCCGTGCTACGGCGGTGGCTGCCGCGCGGCTCGCAATGAAGTGCATCTTAGTATTGCGCCAGAGTGAGACACGCGTCCCGGACGGCAATCTGTTTATCGATAAATTAGTCGGGGCCGATATAGTTTATATAACGGGTCAAGATTATAAGTTACATCTGAATGAATGTTTAACTGCCCAAGCCGAACAGGCGCGCGCCGCGGGGCGAGTTCCATATATTATTCCGGAGGGCGGCTCCAATCCGCTGGGCGCCTTAGGAATGCTCGAATGTATGCTTGAATTGCAAAAACAATGCGCCAAGTTGAAGTTGTTTCCCCGCCGAATCGTCGCGGCTTCAGGTTCCGGCGGCACGCACGCCGGACTGTATGTCGCCGCCCGGCTCTTAAATTGGGATATCGATGTCGTATCCATCGCTGTCTGTTACGATGGCAAGGAGACCCGGCGACGCATCGCCGAAATTGTGCAAGGTATGATTGAGTTAAGAAATATGAACTTTACCTTGGGGGAAGATGACATCTTAGTTATCGATAGATATTTGGGCGCCGGATACGCTCAAGCCGGAGCCGTCGAGTTTGAGATTATAAAGGAGACAGCGCAGAACGAAGGGCTTCTGCTCGACCCAGTCTATACCGGCAAGGCGATGCACGGAATTAAGGCCGAAACGCTGGCTGGTCGAATGCCCGGCGCGACGATTTTTTATCATTCAGGCGGCGTGTTCGGACTGTTTCCTTTTAAAGAGCGTTTCTGGGACTGATGAACAGAATGGACAATATTGAAGGTGTGGACAAATCCCTGATAGTCTTGACAACAACGCCGGATTTGGCAGTGGCTGAGCGGATTGCCGCGACGCTGGTCGAGCGACATCTGGCGGCTTGCGTGAATATAGTCCCCGGCTTGATTTCGATGTATCGTTGGAAATCCGAACTGCAGCGCGATAATGAACTGCTGTTGGTAATTAAAACCATTCAATCCGTCTATCCGCGCGTCGAAGCCGCGATAAGCGAACTGCATCCTTACGAACTACCGGAAATCATCGCCCTGCCGGTTTCGACCGGGTCGAATAAATTTCTGCATTGGATTGAAGGAGAAGTTGACAGTTGATTGATTTTTAATGGCATCAGACAATTATTTTCAAAGTTTGGGCGTATAATGTGTAAATCAAATTTCTAATCAACAAAATTAAGGAATATAATGCTCCAGATAGGTTCAAAAGCGCCGGATTTCACGGCTGAAGCAGTTTGGCCGGATGGCGCCTTCAAACCGGTTAAACTCGCGGATTATGCCGGGAAATGGCTGGCGCTGTTCTTCTATCCGCTCGATTTCACCTTCGTCTGTCCAACCGAAATCACCGGCTTCGCCAAACGGTTGTCGGAATTCAAAGAACTGAACGCTGAAGTCTTGGGCGGCAGCGTTGATTCTGTCTATTGTCATTTAGCGTGGATAAAGTCCGACCTCGGCAATTTGGGTTATCCGCTGTTCAGCGATATTTCGCATACTATATCGGCACAATATGGCGTCCTCTTGGAAGATAAGGGTTTCACTTTGCGCGGTTTGTTTATCATCGACCCGAAAGGCGTCATTCGCTATCAGTTAGTTCAAGATAACAATATCGGTCGGTCGGTGGACGAGACGCTGAGGGCGCTTTGCGCTTTGCAGACCGGCGAGCGCTGCCCCAGCGACTGGAAGAAGGGGCAGC
Organism: Calditrichota bacterium; assembly: GCA_016867855.1. Taxonomy (GTDB): domain Bacteria; phylum Electryoneota; class AABM5-125-24; order Hatepunaeales; family Hatepunaeaceae; genus VGIO01. Next base: position 9,259 of record VGIO01000025.1, on the reverse strand, counting down.
CGACGCTCGGCAAGTGATTTTGTTCCTCAATAATTTGGGGCGGGAAACAATTGTCTTCCCGCCCTTTTTGTTTTATTGACAATCGGAGGTTATATTTTAGTTTTATATTGTCTCTTTTAAGATTTATTTGTATTCTATTCTATGGATTATTCACTTTTTTTACAGGTGGATTCAAACCGGTTTGATTTAAACATAAAATGAGTGACCCAACACACTATCGTGTAATTATTGCCGGCTCCGGGCCGGCTGGTTTGACGGCAGCGATATACTCTGCCCGTGCAGAACTGGCGCCTTTGGTCATCGAAGGTATTCAGCCCGGCGGGCAGTTGACCATCACTACTGAAGTCGAAAATTATCCGGGCTTCCCGACCGGTATTCTCGGTCCGCAGTTGATGGATAATATGCGGCAGCAAGCCGAGCGGTTCGGCGCGGCTTATATTACCGATGAAGTATCGGAAATTGATTTAGTGCAAAAGCCATTCACTATAAGAATCGGCAAACGTCACTACACCTCCGACACATTGATAATCGCCACCGGCGCGACGGCGCGGCTGTTGAACCTGCCAAACGAGAAGCAATTCATCGGGTATGGCGTTTCGGCTTGCGCGACTTGCGATGGATGGTTCTTCCGCGGCAAAGAAATAGCCGTCGTCGGCGGCGGAGACTCGGCTTGCGAAGAAGCGAACTACCTGACCAAATTCGCCTCGAAAGTAACGCTCGTCCACCGGCGCGATGAATTGCGCGCCTCGAAAATTATGCGCCAGCGGGTAATGAACAATCCAAAAATCGAATTTCTCTGGGATTCGATTGTATTGGAGTATCTTGGTCTGCCGCAGACCGGTCTGGAGGGTTTGCGGGTGCGCAATGTCAAGACGCAGGTCGAATCGAGTCTTGCGGTGAAGGGGGTGTTCCTGGCTATCGGCCATCAGCCTAACAGCGCTTTGTTTGCGCCGTGGGTGAGGACCGACGCCAACGGGTATATCATCACCGCGCCGGATTCGACTCAGACTAACATTCCGGGCGTATTTGCCTGCGGCGATGTGCGCGACCCGGTCTATAAGCAGGCGATAACCGCTGCCGGCAGCGGCTGTATGGCGGCTATCGAAGCCGAGAGGTATCTTAGCGCAGGAGAGTAACTATGTTTCGTTTCGTTTTTATTTCGGCAGCCTTCGTCGGTCTAAGTATAATAACTTTGACCGGCTGCCAGGCGTTTGAGGACCCGGATTTCAATGCGGGGATGTATCAACTTCATCAGCGCGGCAACTGGCAGGCTGCAGTGCAGTATTTTCAGCGTTCGGTCGAACGCCATCCGAAGCGCTGGAAGGGGCATCTGGCGCTGCTTGAGGCGCTGTCGCGCGGCGACAACAAAGCGGCTCTGGAAGCCCAATTGAAAGCCACGCTCAGCCGTTTTCCCGACAGCGCCCGTTCGGTGGCTTTGCAACAGACGGCTTCGACGCTGCTCGGCGAGGCTGAATATGAAAAATTAGCCTATTCCTACCATCAAAAGACGCTGGGGGACCAGTTGGCGCGCAAGGGAGATAAACCGCAATTATTGGCGCGCGGCATCGAGGCGGCGTGCCGGACGCAGGACACTGTCGCAGCGATGGACTATACGGCGCGCTACTTAAAAGCCGCTAAAGGCGCGCCGCTGCCGGATACCTTGCGGCAGGATTTAGCGTTCTTTTTAGGTGCAATCGCTGTCGATTGGGCGATGTTGAACCTGCGCGCCTCTCAAAACCCGAACGACCCGGACATTCTTAAACAACAGGTAGAGACCGGTGTCATCGCTGGATTTTATAAGGAAGCTGGCGAGAAGTTAAAGCAACTGGCGAATAAATCGCCGGAAACGCTGAACGATGTCCAATGGTCAGCGCGGTTTGGGGCGTTGCTGGGCGCCAAGTCCTTTGCTGTCCGGGAGATGGCTGCAGGCTGGGACGGCTGTTGGACGCCGGATGGGAATTCGCTAGTTTATGTCAAGGATTTGGGCAAGCCGGGCGACCCAGACCAGTATTTTTATCGCAAGCCTGTCGATGGGACGACTTCCGATGGCGCGCCGTTGCTCAAAGCCGGGCAGCAGAATTTGCGCTCGCTGGCTTGGCCCCGATTTTCGCCAGATGGACAATGGCTGTATTTCTTTGGGTCAGTAACAAAAGATTGGGAACCGGGCAAACGCGGGATGTTCTACCTTTATCGAGCGCGGGCCGTGTGGGACGCCGAAGTCCAACGTTTAACCGACGCCGATATCCTGCCGGTCGCGCCTTATATTGAACGCGATGGAAGCGTTTTAATTGTGCGGCGCGATCTAGGAAGTGTGCGGGCGTCGGTCGAGGTGATGCGTCTCAATCCCCGCACGCGCAGTTTAAATTCGGTTGTGCGCATCGGCGAGCCTGTGAACGCGGCGGTGTTCACACCGAATGGGGACACGCTAATTTTCGCCACCGAGCGCGGTTTGATGCGGCGGGCGTTGTCCGGCGGCGCGGTGATGGTTGACTTTCAATGGCCCGGGCTAAGTTGGATGTTTATCGCCCCGGACGGACGCTGGCTGGCTGTCAACACCAAAATGCAGACCTTGTTGTTAATCGACCGCACTAATGGTGAATTCAATTACCTCGGCCATACCGCCGCGGCATTCGTGGATTTCAATAAATCTAAATTGCTCGTCGCCCAAAAAGCGAACCATCGAAGGATGCTGCTCGAAATTGACTGCGCCAAGCCGTTGAACATCGTGCAGCAGATAAAGTGAGAATTTGTATTACCCAAACTTCGTGTTAACCGTTAAAATATCTCATTTAATAGATGCAATATTGTCATACAAAATTGATAATATATCAAATGCCGATTAAATGCTTCACTTTTGAAATTAACAGTAGAATTAGCAGATGAAGCGGATAATCCATTGCTTTATTCTGCTTTTTCTGCTTAATCTGTTGTTAATTGTCAAAATAAAGTAACAAAGACTTATGCACAATTCAGGGCTTACATCTGCATATTAAGGTCTTAATACAGATGTGGGTATTAAACTAAATATGTCAACTATTCAACGCAACAAGTCTTGCCTGATCATTTCCCAAGCAGCTCCTTGAATTCTAACAAATCCTGTCCAAATGAGCGACAAATCCCCTCCCCCGACTCGTTACCGCATATTAGCGGTCGATGACGAGCGCGCCAATCTCAATCTGCTGCGCCGCACTTTCCACCGTGACTATGATTTGGGACTGGCTGAAAACGGACCTTCCGGATTGGAATACTTGAAACAGCATCGCGTCGATATGATAATCACCGACCAGCGTATGCCTGGAATGACCGGCTTGCAGATGTTAGTCGAAAGCCTGAACATCAATCCTCAAGTCGTGCGCCTGATACTGACGGCTTACGCCGATGTCAAAGACATCATCGACTCCATCAATCAAGGCCAAATTTACCGCTACATACTAAAGCCTTGGTCGCCGGATGAATTGCGCGTAACCGTTGCCAAGGCGTTTGAACATTACCGGCTCGAGCAGGAAAATGTCCAACTCATCGCTCAACTTAGAGCCAGTCTGGATGAATTGCAATTAGCCCAGCAGGAGTTAGTGTTGCGCGAACGATTATCGACCATTGGCCGGCTGGCTTCGACTATCATCCACGACCTTAAACTGCCGATGACAAACATCCGCGCCGGCGCGGCGCTGCTGGCGAGCGAGAGGCTGGCGCCTCAACGTCGCAAAGAGTTCAGCGATATTATTTTGCGCGAAGTGGACCGTCTGACATTGATGACCCGCGAAATCCTCGAATTTTCGCGTGGCGAGACCAACCTCGTCTTTGAAAAATTCCTCTTCGAAGACTTCCTTGAGGATATCGCTAAAGATTTGCAGCGCGATTTTGACCAGGCAAAGGTGTCTTTAGTAAAGGATTGGTCGAAAGTCGGCGAATTCAGCGGCGATAAGAACCGGCTGCGCCGCGCGATTTTAAACCTGGCAATGAACGCCCGCGACGCTATGCCCGAAGGCGGAACGTTGAAAATCGTCTGTGGAAAAGAAAATGCCAATCTTATCATTCGTTTAGATGACAGCGGTCCGGGCTTCCCGCAAGAAATTTTAGTGAAGATGTTCGAGCCGTTCGTAACTGCAGGCAAACATAATGGCACCGGCTTGGGAATGAGCATCGCTAAAAAAATCATCGAAGCGCATCAAGGCGCAATCCGCGCCGGCAACAAGCCCGATGGCGGTGCACGCGTCGACATAACATTGCCGGTTGGAACTAATGCCTGAATGCGCTGACGAAAACGCGCCTAAAACAGAACTGTCCGAGATTAATGCTTCTGCGCCGTTCACGGCGACTTATTTAATTGTCCGCCTTGACAGCCGGTTAATAGCGTTGGAATTGTCCCAGGTGCGCGGCGTCGGACAGATAGGCAAGATTGTCCCGCTGCCGGGCGCGCCGCACGGCGTCGCCGGACTGGTCTTCTTCCGCGGCGGTATCGAAGCCGCGTTGGACTTAAAAGCCATCTGGGAAAGCGGACAACAATTGCCGTCGGCGACGACTCTCGCGGCGCTGGTCGAAGCCGAAGGACTCAGAGCCGTGCTGTTGTTCGACGCACTGACCGATATGATTGACATTGCACCCGTATCGTTGATAGAATTCGATGATAATGCGAAATTGCTGGCTGGCGTTACCGGCAGGTTTGTCCTGCCGTCCAGCGAAATATGGCTGGTTTCTCCAGCGCGGTTGCTTAGATATTTAATCCAATCTAAATAAAGCGGGTTTCAAATGGGACGTTGGCTGCGCATCAGACTAACCGACAAACTGTTCATTCCCTTTGTCGGAATTTTAGTTTTATCGGTTATCTTAACGATAATCTCAACTCTGTATGTGTTGAGAACATCCGACCCGGAACATTCAACCCTGCGGTTAGTATCGACTATTCTGCTGGCTGGATTATCGACCATCGTCATAGGCGCGTTCATCTACAGTTGGGTATTGAAGTTCGTGTTGTTGTTGCGGATCCGGTCGGCGATTATCGCGGCGCAAGCCATCGCCGGACGGGACTTGACCCAGCGTTTGGACGAGCGCGGGGAAGATGAACTGGCGGTTTTAGCGGCGGCTTTTAATGCGATGAGCGATAATCTGCGCGAACTAACTAAGGCGTTAGTTCGGGTTTCGAGCGAAATGGATAAAATTGCGGCGGTCAATCGCGACCGCGTGCAGCAGATTAAAGATTTACGGCGCCGGACAGTCCAAGTTGGCGAAGTTATGGAATTCATCGAACAGATTGCAGACCAGACGAAACTAATCGCTTTCAACGCCTCGATCGAAGCCGCCGGCGCCGGCGAAATGGGCCGCCGCTTCGAGGTCGTGGCGCGTGAAATCCGGCGACTGGCGGAGAATGTCGGCGAATCGGCCGGACAAATCCGCAGCCGCATCACCGACATTCAAAAAGCCGGTGAACTATTGGCGTCCACCGCCGCCCAAGAATCCGAAGAAATGAATAACCAGTCTGCAAAATTACAAAAATTGACCACCGGATTCAAATTCGATAATCTTAACAACAATCTGTAAACATTCTTGCAGCAGTATATTCCATCCGGCTGCAAGACTCGATATTTACCGCAGGGCGGAACAGCCCGCAGCGATAGTTTTAAAAAAGACTTTAAGGGAAAATTGAAATTATAGCCTAGTATCACTTTGATAAATAGCGGAATATAAGAGTTTAGAGTTCACCGCTTTAGCGTGTTATTGCTCAGGCTGAAGCGCTGAACTCTAAACATTACATTCATTTAATCAACTTAGTTCTCGTGCTGTGTTAACTATGCGCTGTTGTATGTTATGCTGACTTCTGCATAGGCAAGGGGAAGAGTCAAATTCCAATGAAAATCGATATCAGTCGGTTCACCGGGCGCTTCCGGCAGGAAGCCTGCGACAATCTCAATCTTATCGACGCTGCGGTCGTAGAATTGGATAAAGTCCGCTTTGGCGGCCGGCAATTCGACGACGCGATGAGTGAATTGATGCGTTTGACACACGCGTTGAAAGGCGGCGCGCGTATGCTCGGCTTCCAAAGTATGAATGCTTTGTGCCATAGTTTAGAAGAATTCCTCATCGCCTTGCGCCGGCACGGGAGGGCTGCGCAGGCGCAAATCGACCTCATCGTCGAAGGCCGGAAAGCAGTCGAAAGACTTGTGAACAGCCCTTCTGAACCTGCGGATCAGAAGCCTGAGGTTTGGCTGGAGGAATTACTGGCGCGCCTGGCTGTTGCCGTGCAGATAGCGCCCGAAGGCATCACTGAGCCAAATATTCCGACCGATGACATCGAAAAAACTGGATTAGAACAACCGCCAGCGGCAACCCCTGTCGAAAGAACCGGCTGGCAGGACAGCAGCGTGCGGGTGAATGTCGAAGCCATCGACGATATTCTGCTCTATGGTTATGAGTTGACCCAGTCACTCGACGGACTGCGCAAAACCCACCGCCGGTTGGACCGGATGCGTTTAGAATTTGACGCCCGGCTCAACGCCGCGGGAGCGTCGCTACAGCCGTTCACCCAGTCTGAGATGACGCAGTATTTGCAAAACCTTACTAATATTTCGCTGAACCTGCGCGAACGCATTGCCGAAGTTGACCGCAATGTGCGTCAAATCGACAGCCACGCCAGCGAACTGCGGATGCGACCGATTAGCGAGTTGTTCGAGACCATTCCGCTGCAGGTTCGCGAATTGACCCGCGGACGACTCAAAGAAGTCGATGTCGAATTCAGCGGAGAAACAGTGCGGCTGGACGGCCGCATCGTCGAACTGTTGCGCGAACCGATGCTGCACATCATTCGTAACGCTATCGACCATGGCTTGGAGACGGTCGCCGAGCGCGCAAATTTGGGCAAGCCGCCGCGCGGCAGGTTGACGCTCAGCGCTTTTGAAAATGCCGGCTGGGCGCGGATTATCATCGCCGATGACGGCGCCGGCATCGATTTGCATTATGTCTGGCAGCGCGCTAAAGAATTAGGCCTGACTCAGGAACGACCTAATTATGCCAATCTACGCGAAGGCTTCCGTTTCCTCTTCGACGACCACTATACCAGTCGCAACCAGGCAACGGATATCTCCGGACGCGGCGTGGGAATGGCCGCCGTCAAACGTCGGATGCAGGAACTGCGCGGCGATGTGATGGTCGAGTCAATGCCCGGCTTCGGCACGAAAATCAGCCTCGCGATGCCGACCTCGCTCTCCAGCCAGCACGCCTTAATCGTCCAATCACATCTCGACAGCGAGATAGTTTATTATGGCTTGCCGACTGCGCTTGTTAAGGAAACTTCTTATATTAGGCGCGTCGCCTTTAGTTCGGCATCAATTCAGCCGAGGGAAGACTCAAAGGCCGAGGCGGTCAGTCTATCGCAACTATTATCGAATAGAATCACAAGGCCATGCGAGTTTGAGCAATACTCTGTTCTCTGCAGCGACGGCGAACATATCGGCGCGTTAGCGGTCGAAAAAATCATTGCTGAATCTGAAGTCGTAGTGCATCCATTGCCGGATGTGGCGCGCCGCGCTGAATTAATCGCCGGCGCCGCCGCGCTGACGACTGAAGAAATGATGTTGATTCTAAATATTCCGGCTGTTTTAGCGAAAATTGCCAATTCTATGTCAATGTAATATTACGGACTGTGGGTAGGAGGACAGGCGTCCCTGCCTGTCCTTAAAGTGAACGGGCAGGGACGCCCGTTCTCCTGCCTATCAATATTGCCTTGACAAAACACTAATAAGTTAGCAAGTTAACAAGTCCTTGTCTAAATAGTTCCACTCGCTAACATCCATACTTGTCAACTTGCAAACTTGCTAACTTACTTATATGTCAAATCAAAATCATATATCTCCGCCACACTTTGGCAGCGACCCTCGGGTGCGTTATGTCAAGGTTGGAAATCTAATTATTGGCGGTGGGGCGCCGGTGGTTGTGCAGTCGATGTGTTCGACCGATACGCGCGATGTCGATGCTACTTTAGCGCAAATTCAGCGTCTGGCAGCCGCCGGCTGCGAACTGGTGCGGGTAGCCGTGCCGGATAAAAAGGCTTCGCAAGCCTTGCGCAATATAGTCAAAGGCTCGCCGCTGCCGATTGTGGCGGACATCCACTATCACCACCAGCGGGCTTTGGAAGCCATCGCCGCCGGCGCCGCGAAGGTGCGCGTCAATCCGGGCAACATCGGCTCGCGCGACCGCCTTAAAATGGTCGTCGAATCTGCCGGCGCGCGCCGCGTTCCTATTCGCATCGGCGTCAATTCCGGTTCGCTGCCGGACGACATCCTCGAACGCGACCATTTCATCGTAACGCCGCAGGGAATGGTCGATGCGGCTCTGCGCGAAGTCGAACTGTTGGATAAGGAAGGTTTCCGGGATATTGTCGTTTCGCTGAAGGCTTCCGATGTCAAGACGACAGTCGAAGCCAACCGGCTGTTTCGTGAACGCTGCGATATTCCCTTGCATTTAGGCATCACCGAAGCCGGACTGAAAGGCTATGGCTCAATCAAGTCCGCCATCGGTATCGGCGCGCTGCTGATGCAAAACATCGGCGAGACGATTCGCGTTAGCCTGGCGGCCGAACCGGAAGAAGAAATCGAAATCGCCTGGTGGATTTTGGAAGCCACCGGTGTCCGAAGGCGTTCGCCGGAACTGGTCGTCTGCCCGACCTGCGGGCGGCTGGAAATCGAACTCATTCCGCTTGCCAAAGAGGTTGAACGCATCTTGAAGGAGATTAAACTGCCGATTAAAGTGGCGGTTATGGGCTGTATTGTGAACGGCCCCGGCGAATGCCGCGACGCTGACATCGGACTCGTCGGTGGCAGAGGTAAGGGATTGGTAATAAGAAACGGAAATATGGTTCAGACTGTAAAAGAAACCGAATTGCTTAATGCGTTTCGACAGGAATTAGACGGGTTGATAGAAGGCCGCAAGGCGTAAGGTTTAAGAGGCAAATTTAAATTTTCTGCAATTTTTACATACACCTTATACCTTACATTTACACCTTATAGATTTCATTTATAATTTGAAGGGGCTGTTGCCCAAATCATTTTACAGATTATTAGCAGCCGTCGAATGCATCTCCCCCCGCTTGCGGGGGGAATTAAAGTGGGGTGTGTCTGGTCGAATCGAAAAGTCGAATATTAAATGAATATTGAATTTGATATAAACACCCCCCCCCTTGCTCCCCCCCGCAAGCGGGGGGGGAAGCAAAGTTCTTATTTCGGCAACAGCCCATGAAAGTCATTTTAGATCCGCGCGCCGGTATCTG
>VGIO01000024.1 GCA_016867855.1 Calditrichota bacterium | reverse complement strand
TTGCTGTTTGATTGTCTTTCTCCCCCCGCTTGCGGGGGGGAGTAAGGGGGGGGGTTATCAAATAGTCATTACACCCCCCTTTCATCCCCCCGCAAGCGGGGGGAGAGGGGACACTATATTCTGACCCCATTAATATTATAATATTCGGCATTATTTAGACATCGATTGAGACTGATGGCAGGGATTCTGTTCTTTATGCAGAATAGCCAGCCCTGATAAGCACCGATGTTCTTCAGCAAAATCCAAACCATAGCCGACAACAAAAACATCCGGTATCGAAAATCCGATATAATCCGGTTTGAAGTCAATTAACCGACGTGCAGGTTTATCCAGGAGGACGCAGGTTTTGACTTCCGTTGCGCCCTTGCGTTTTAGATGCTGCGCTAGAAAAGACAAAGTCAATCCAGTGTCGATTATATCGTCGATAAGCAGAACCTTTTGATTTACGAGCGGTAATGACACATCCAACTGCAGGCTGACTTTGCCGGATGATAAGTCGCTGTCGCCGTAACTTGCCGCCCGCAGAAAATCCAGCCGCAGCCTTAAGCCTTGCTCCGCCAGTCGGCGTGTTAAATCCGCGGCAAAGATAAACGCACCTTTAAGGACGATGACGACGATTACCGCTTGGTCCTTATAATCGCGAACAATTCGATGCGTCATCTGAGACGTCCGCCAGCGGATTTCCAATTCGGGAATTAAAGGTGTTAAGGTTTCAGGCACTTCTATAAAAAGCCGCGCTGCCGATTTACTAGTGGCATGTGCTGCAAGTCCCAGTCGAGCAATGACTGCAAGCCGCAGCGCTGCCGGATAGGGATTGGATCTTCCCGCCGCTCTGAAACGCGCCGACTAACGAGACGGCTTTATCGAGTTCGACCGATCCGCAGAGCGGGCAGGTTACGCCGGCGCTCTGCCAATTGTAAGGTGTCAGTTGTTCGAATTGCTTCCCGCAATTTCTACAGATAAAATCGTATATAGGCATTTATAAAATGATGATGATGATGATGATGATGATAATGATGATGATGAATAAGATTTAGTATTATGTCACAGTAAAATGTCGTCATTCTGAACGAAGTGAAGGATCTGGTCTCTGTTTATCCGGACGAGATGCTTCCTCCTGCCTGCGATATCTTTAGCGTCGAATCTCTTAACGGCAATCCCTACTTTATTATACGAAAAAAGGATTGAATTTTCTCATAATCCAATCCTTTTAGAAAAATTTATACTATTTCACAGTCATTTTACGCCGATATCTCCACTTTTTTAACCTATTTCGTTAAGCACGGGAAAATTAACGCGAGAATTAAAAAAGTCTTAAAATTGCGACTTCATACGGCCAATAAACGATACCTGAGATAATTCTATTGACCTAAAGTCGCAGCAGTATCCGTCGGCGCTGATATGCCCTGACCGATGTCGGACAAAATAGGAATCTCATCTATGTCCTTACCCAGCCATTTCAATTCGAAACGCGCTCCGGCGACCAAACCGCTGTCGGCAACATTGCCAAATTTATCGATAAAGCGGTTCAACTCGATTTCAGCCTGCTTCAAATCCTTGATGTGGTTGGCGTAAATATAGCCGACCATAAACTGTGAATTGGCGCCTGACTTGGTTTTGGGATAATCGCACGCAATCTGGCGGTATATTTTCACCGCCGCTTCATACTTTTCGTCCTTCTGCATTTCCTGCGCTTGACTGAATAGCGCCATCGCTGCTTGGTCCTGTGTTTCGCTAGACTTCTTGCAGCCGAAAGACGGTATGATAAAAGATAAACTGATTAGAATAAAAAGCCAATTAGATGGTTTTAGGCTGGACATTAGGCTCCCTGATATTCGATTTTAAATTTCTAATATAGTTAAATATAAAATAAATGCGCTGCCAAAGCAATAGTTCCGGTTTTGGCAGCGCATTTATCAAAAAATCTTATTTCAAGGCAGATAAACAGCGCGTAACGTTTGAGATTTGCCACCGATAAAGTTGGAGCGGATAAGGTAGAGGCCTGAGCCTAAATTTGGCTTTGCCAAATCCAAATGCAATCTCAGTATTCCCGGATTAACTTCGCCGGTAAACAGCCTTGAGACCAACCTGCCACCCGGCTCATACATATCCAAAGTCATTCTGCCGGGTATGATAGTTGTGAGAGTTATCGTAGCCGCGCGGTTGAATGGATTCGGACTCAAAGATAGCAATTGTATCGTAGGAATGAAGGTCTGTTCTTCCGGCGCTGACCGCGGGTCGTTGGCCGGTCTCAAGCCGGTGCGGCTCATATTGCCGCGCTCTGTGCACCAGGTATCCTGTCCGACCCGACCCGGTGTCCCCCAGATCAACATTCGCCGGTCGGTGGTTAAGGCGATAATATCGTTATATCCATCGCGATTGACATCCCAGATGGTCGGCGTGCCGGCAAAGGCTCCTCCTCCCCACTCTACCAGCAACAATGGGAAACCTTCGACCGGCTCACTATTAAAATCCCACACGCCAAGTTTGCCCTGTCCGCCTTCGACTGGTGCGATTGCAGCGACGATGTCAGCGCGCCTGTCTCCGGAAATATCTGCCAGCGCTACGGACCCAACTACCGCTGGACCACCGGCTGAAATCGGAAAGTGCGGTAATAACTCGCCACTCGAGCGCCAGGCATAAATGAGCGCACCGGCTAGCGGGTCATATGTTCCGAAGACTATTTCCGGCCGTCCGTCGCCGGTAATATCGGCTATAGCCACATTACCGTAAGGATGTCCGGTCCGGGTTGGCAGCGGGTAATTCTCGACTATTCGTCCGTTCCGGTCGAACGCGAAAATTCCGCAAATGTTTGTATCGGCTTCAGCCGCCCAGAATAATACTTCTAAAAAGCCGTCATTATTAATATCTGCCAGCGATGGCGAGCCGCCGATGGTTTCGAAATGTCCGACCGGAAATCCTGCCAAACGTCGACCATCACTCTGGTATCCGTTTATTGCTCCCTGTTGGTTTAAGGAGCGTCCTGAACCAATAAATATATCATAACTACCGTTGCGGTCGATGTCGCCGACAGCCGGCGCCGAATTGGAAAATCCAACATAAGACACCGGCCAACCTTCCGCTTCCCGTCCGCGGGCATTAATGATATGCAAGTAGCCAATAGAGCGCGAGCTGTCTGCCGTTGCGCTGCTGGAAGTAAATACTATCTCTGAATATATCTCGCCGTCAAGATTAATCGCCGCTGTCGAACTATAATCCCATCCACGTCCCAAATCCAGTGGGAATGGTCGTGGCTCCGCGGTCGACTCGTCCACAACATGTAAAAAGCCAATATCAGTAATATATATCTGGTCGGCTAAATTCCTATCATTGATATCGCCGACAGCGGTCATCGCCGGGCGCGTTGGATTTTCCCAAGCCCGTGGCCGGCCGCCGTAATGAATCCGCGTTGGAAATCCCGGATAATACGCCCCATCGTGCTGATAAACAAATAACTGCCCTTCTCCGTTGATAACGGCAATTTCCCAATCGCCGTTATTATCGATGTCCAGGACCGTCGGTGTTCGGCGCCAGCAATAGACTTCGCCTTCCAACCGTCGTGGCCAGCCAAATAAAAAACCTATTCGGTCAGCCTCATCCCGACCTGTATCATAAGTCTCACCTACTAAAAACCAGCCCCAAAATTCACCCTCAGATTGATAGTTGAGATTTGACGGTTCGGACTGAGCGATTTGGACGCAGGTCAGAATAGCGATTAAATAGATAAGCGCAGATAATTTGATTTTCTGCATTATATAGAGTAATTTGCTGAAGATTTAAGAGATATCCGCGGTTAATCCCGCTGGTTAAACAGGTTGCCCGAGAATGCTGGTTCCCGTTGCAGATTCACCGTAGTTAGCAGCGGAAGTAACACAAATACAATGTTCTGCTATGGGTTAGGTGAGTCGACGGCGGGCAGAATGGCATTCGCTAACAATCTGTAAGACTTTCAGCAGTATCACCGCACTAATTGCACCGGCAGCGCGGCTTCGGCGTCCGGTGTGCTGACGCGCATAAGATAATACCCGCTCGGCGCGCTCGTCCCATTGAGATTCAAACCTGACCATATAAGGCGATGTTGCCCGGCCGGCACCAGACCCTCCATCCGGCGATAAACCTCACGCCCCAGAATGTCCGTAATAATAATCTCAATCCGTTCCGACTTGATTATTGAATAAGGCAGAACAACCGTGCTGTTAAACGGATTGGGATAAGCCGGCTCCAGCATAATGGCTTTGGGAGCGAGAGTCCCTGTGTTAAATTCCGGCGCTGCCTGCCCGACATAAGAACCGGCTATACAATATATTTTCCCTAACTCAGTAACACCAAATACATCCTCTTCGCCGTTACCGTCGATATCGCGCGAGGTGATAATATATACAAAGCCGTTACCCTCCTGTGCGTTGCTAATGGACCATATCCCATCGCGGCCGTTGCCGGAATATAAGAACAACCGCCCGCCATTAGTTCCTACGGCCGCTTCACGCCGCCCGTCGAAATCGAAATCCATCGTTGTGGTAATCGACGTCGCCGCCGAGCCTAACGGAAGCGGTTCATACCACGCCATAGCGCTCGTCCGACCGTCAACGGCGCGCAGAAAACCGCCCATATTGCCAACCACGAAGTCTGGACTGCCGTTGCCGTTCAAATCCCCCAACGGCGCGGCCACCGTTAGCTCGGTTAGTCCGTTCTGCCGGTCGGAAATTTGCCACAACTTGACGCCGTTGGAACCGTTGAATAGGTGTATTCCATTAGTATAGGTAACCACGATAATATCCTGACTGCCGTCGCGGTTGGCGTCTCCCAGAATAAACTGCGCCCGCACATCCCGGACATTTAGCCTTTCGCGCCAAATCAACCTACCGCGCTGCCCGTCGTAAGCCGCGACATCGCCGTTCACCATCACCACGACTAAATCGGTTATGAAATCGCCGGTGATATCGTCGATGCGCATTAAATCGACCGGCGCTAAATCCAGACGCGTGAACCAGCGAAGCTGGCCATTTCGACCGTCTAACAGGATTATCCCGTTCGTTGCGCAGGTTTCATTCATACCGGTTATCGCGGCATAGACATCACGGATCCGGTCGCCATTGAAATCATGGCTGCCTTGAACGGTGATGGCTTTGCCGCCGCCGCCCGGCAAGTGATGCGTATCGAACACCCATAACTCACGACCGAAACGGGGCGATATTGCCTGTATCCGCGCCGCGCCGCCATCCAAGCCGAACACAATGTCATCCAAGCCGTCTTCATCCCAATCTCCGCCTTCGGATAAGGCTCTTTTACCAGGCACCAAACCGCTGCGCCAGGGATTTAAATCGGTGCGATAATTCCATACGGTATACGGCGAACTTGTCGAAGCCGCGTGAAATGCTGTAATGTTGTAATTATTATCAGCCACTATTAAGTCAGCAAGACCGTCGGCGGTAATATCACCGATATCTTGCATCGCTCTGACCTGCGGCACCGGCTGGTTGCGCGACCCAAATTCTTTCGACCATAACGGCATTCCCCCATTATAACACTGCTGCTGAGATTGACCTGTTAGTTCGACAACAATACGCCCTGCGTCCGGGTCGTCGCAAAAAATAGACGCTGTGCCTTGAGTCGTGCCGCTAATCACAGGTCGGAATATGAGGGGAATATAATACATTCCCGGGCTGCGCATAACAAACGGCATTCGGAAATTGCCGCAGCTGAAGGCGTCGTTGCTGAAAATTATGGTATTGATAGTCAAAGGGTCGCCGCCGTTGCTCTCGACTTCTAATAATCGCATCCCCGAAAGGCGCACAAAAGGTCCGGAAAGCACCTGTCCGAAATCTATTCGGCGCTGACGAACTATAATGTCGCGTGGCTGCCGAACGCCCTTGCCGCGCAAGTCCACCCAATTGGTTACCCTGTCTAAATCATAGGTCAAGCCATAACGGACATGGGCAGACTCGGCAAAAGCGGGCGAAAATGTAAAGGTCAAGCCGACCGAATCGCCGGGCGCGATGGTGGTTGGAAACTGCCATACATTAGGGATAAAAATGTCGCCGTTGCCGTCAGCCGGCTGCAAACTCACCAAACGTGTCGATTGCGCGCCGTCGTTGTATATCCAGAGCGTCCAGTTTCTCTCGCCGTCGATGACCACCGAACCGAAGTTATAAAACAGGGACGATAGACGAATGCCACCTTCCGGTCGTATAGAGATTTTATATAATTTATCGCCGTTCTTGCTCGGACCATCCGTCGTCAAATAGAGATATTCGCCATCCGAAGTCAGACCGTCGGGATTGGAGCCTAGTCCATTAAAGGCGCGCACCAGTCGTCCATTCGACGGAGTAAGAATACGCACGGTTTGCGAGAGTAAGTCAGTGATGAAAATCTTGCCTTGATGAAAGGTCATATCCCGGCTCTGGCGGCCGCTGTGCGGAACCGTCGATAATATTCGACCTTGCAAATCGTAGCGAACTAATGCGCCGACTGGGTCGTAGTAAGTCGAACCCCAGAGCGCGACGCTGTCGGCCGTTACGCCCGACATATAACGATATGGATTACGGAAGGCTTGCACTATGCCATCGCGCGTTATCAGATAGGTGGAGTCTGAGCGGCCTGATATGAATGCTAAGCGGTCGCCCATCCACTCCATTCCGATGCAGTCTGGCGCCGGCGCTGGAATGCTGTCCACAATCGAACCGTTATTCGGGTCGATTGACCATATCCAGCCGGAGCGCGCGCCCTCACCGCCGACCCACAACAGGCGGCCGTCGAACGCCAGCCCGCTGGAATTGCCCGGTATATCGAATTGGGCAATGACGCGGTCGCCAAAAGCCTCGCCGGTTTGAAATCCAAGGCTTAAAACAAGAAATCCTATGAGGAGAACGACTTCCTGCAGCATTCTAATTCTGCTGCAGGTATGTAAATTAACCGATTTTGAGTTTGCGAACTTCAAGAATTTACTCCAACGCTGTAATCGTTTTTGTGATTATCTACTTCAACATCACGCCGCGCGTTGCGGTCGAACCATAACTTGACTCTAACTTGAATATATATATTCCGTTTGAAAGATTATCAGTTTGAATTTCCTCTAAACTAACGAAGCCCGTGTGGTTGGCGAGCGGATAATGTGCGACTGCCCGTCCGGCGGCGTCAAAGATTACTATGTGGCCAGACTGACCAATTGGCAGGTTGTAATAAATATTAGCAGTCCGATTGAACGGATTCGGTGAAAGGGAAATAAATCCTAATGCGGCTGGTGTAGCGAAACCCGCTTCGGGATCCACGGCTAAATCGCCACCGCTCGAAATACATACGATACGACCGTTCGCAAATTGGGCGATGATATCCGCGCTGCCGCCGAAATCGACATCGACAAACAGCTGCAACCTTATAACCCCTCCCACGCCTTGAAATCTCCAACGTTCCGAATGTTCCGCCAGCGATAGACACACCACCGTGCCATCCAGCAGCCCGGCGATTAAGGAGGGCGAATTCTCGTTTCTGGTAGCCGGCAGAGCCGCCAAAGCGGTTATATCGGCATTTAGCCTGAATGTCCAGATAACTTGAAATTCAGCGCTGCGGTCGATATAAATTAATACCCTTTGACTGCTAAAAATGAACTTATCCTGCCAGCCTTGCCCCAAAAAGGACAGACACATTAACCGTTGTATTATGCCGAACTGCGCGCCCGGTGGATTAGTATCGATACTCCAAATCGGACGGCTGCGCTCCAAATCGAAAAGTTGCACACCGCCGTTTGCGCCGGCGACCAATATCGTTTTCGTAGGTTGCCCGATGTGCGTTTTCACTGGCTCAATAAGTCTCGAGGCGCCCAAATCCAAGGTTTCGATGAGACCGCCGTCGTATCCGTCGCAAAGATAAGCGCTGCCGTCCGGCTGTGCCGCAATATAATCGACGCATCCATCATAATTTAAGTCCCCGACCGGCTCTAAAATCTGACTATTGCCGGCGGTTTGAGTCCATACCGTGCGGCCGGTGAAGCCGTCAAGACAGATTATGTAACTATCATCCGACTCATTTTCCATATAAAGCGTTAAAGGATCAACATTACTGTCGCCGTTTATATCGTATTCAGTGCAAATACGCAACGCGCTGCCGGCTTGAAAACCATCGCCTGCCGACCAGCGCCAAAGCAGCCGGCCTGACACGCCGTCAAGACCATAAACCGCGCCGGCTGACTCTTCATACATATGGGTCCCGAATACGATATCGCCGGTTAGATTGCTGTTCAAACTGACGCCGGCAGCTAGACAGCCTAACGCGCCAACCGGCGTCCAATAGTTTAAATTTCCCAGCCTCAAACGCCAGAGGGCTTCCATTTCACCCGAAGCAAAGCCGTTGAAACAACCTATGTCGCCATTTCCTTCGACAATCGCTATCTCAGGCACTGCATTACGGTCTAAATCCGGCGCTATGGCAAAGGCGCTGTTGGCGCTGGTTTGATAACTCCATAAGATCTGTCCGGCGGAATAAACCGAATCGCTGCCCTGACCGCGTAAAAAAACATAATAATAACGGAATTGGTCGTTGGAACGCACGATGACTGTATCGAGATAATTAATACCGCGATGCGGCGTAAAAGTTACGGAAAAGTCAACCGTATCCGCAGCGCGTATAACGATGGGCATCGCCGGTTTCGTGATGGTAAATATGTCGCGCACAAGATTAAATATAGAATCGACGGTCAGGTCATCGCGGCCCTGGTTTATCAAATGCAATTCTGCCCGTCGGCAGCCGTCGCGCCAAGGGTCGGCGCGCACAACGCCAAAATCCACCGAATCTGGCCAAACCCCCAGCCGGCGATGAGGCCAAATCCCCTGCCCGAATAGTCCTACCCGTAAAAGCGGTTCATAAGGGTCGTTAGAATAAATGAGCAATGTATCGCTGAACCTGATGTAGGTCGTAGGCGTAAAGGTAACCTGCACTAAAATGAACATTCCGGCACGCACAATCGTGCCGGGTTGGACACGCGCGATGCGAAATCCAGCGTTATTTCGCGCCAGATTAACCGAATCGACGCGTAGATCCGCATTGCCAATGTTGAATATGGTGAAATTCCACTGCGTCGGTATATTAACATTAATCAAGCCAAAGTCGGCATGGCGGGAGGATGGCAGAATGCGCGGCGCCGGTTCGGATTCAGTCGCTATTCTATAAAGCACATCGCCGGCTTGCTCGTCGCCATAATCGACTAAATACAAATGCTCATTAAAATGCGAAATCCCCGACGGTCTTACCGCCGGCGTGGGATAAATTGCAACCGTCTGGCCTTGCAAAGGGTCAATTTTGTGAATGCTGTTGCGCAACGGGTCAGTCAACCATATAAATCTGCCGTCCCAAGCAATGTCGCCCGGCTCGACAACATTAATCGGGAAGCGCTGGATTTCGGTGCCGTCCAAACGAAAATGCACCAATGAAGTTACGCCATCATGACGCTCAACCGTCCATAATCCGACCTCGCTGCCCGCCAGACAACGCATCGACGGATAAGGATTGTCGAACATCCGCTCGACCTGCCCATTTAAACTCAGACGGTAATAATTACGCGCGCCTATTACCCACAAGGTCTCACCGCGATAAGCCAAGCCGCGGCATATAGCCTCCGGTGTGCGAATCCGTTGAGTAACCTCGCCTGTGGCAACATTCACAACTAACAAGGTTGAATCTTGCCCGCTGGAAAAACCGCACCAGGCCGACTCGCCGTTGGCAGCCAGTAAAGTCGATCCTCCCGGAATGCGTGTCCAATCTACTACTTGCCAGGCTTGGCTAAGGGTAGGATTAAGATTGATAAGGATTAGCGCGCAGAAGAGACTAAGACAAATCCGCGCTGCAGGTTTGTTTGCGACCAACGACCGATTTATTTTAAAAAGTATGATTTCTTCGGGTAAAGTTTGAATCGTAAATGTAGCAAAAATTATGCCTTAATAATCTATATATTTATTTGTTGATACTTTGACAACACCAGATCTAAATTTATATGATTTTTCGTCGCATTTCAGGTCTAACTGTTTATGATACCAGACATTAAAATAAATTTTTGACGCATCTGAGCAGTTTTATCCTCTAACCGGCTTTTTTCACTCTGAACTGGGTATTTACATTTGCCGCGCATTCATACTATTTTTGCATATAATCATAGGTTCTGCGCATTATTTGCACTTCACCGTTTTGTTTTTACATTTTAAGACTTTTTCACTTTGTCTAATCATCAATCACTCCACTATTTCAATCTTATCAGTCCTCAAATAATGCACATAACCTCGCTTGACTTTTAACTTGATAATCGATTCGACCGATTTCATATAGTCCTGTAACTGGTGCCGATGGTTTGGAATATCTTCCCCGCCAGTTTTATAGTCGGCTATGAAGATATCTCCCGCGTTAGACTGCCAAATGACATCGATATAGCCGTTGATCATTCCCTCCGCTGTCGCCGCTGTCACCGGGACTTCACGCCAGCAGGCATCTGAAGCCAAAACTCCCTGCCAAACATCCCCCGCTAAAGCCGTTAATATCAAATTCCTCATTTCATCAACCCCCAAACGCTCCTCTCGAGCGGTGGAATTCAACAATTCAATATCCAATTCCTTTTGCTTCGAACATAAAGCCAAATAACGATGCACTGCCCGGCCTAGTCGCGCGCTTTTCTCAACATCGACTGCAGCCCATATAAAGTCGGATATAACCTGATTTTCATAATCTGTATGCCGGCTGGGTGATATTATCCTAGTCTGTTTGTCCGCCATCCGGTTCAATTGTTCCGTTCTTCGAATGTCCCATTCATCAACTTCAGCCCAAATCGCATCGACATCAACATTTATCGCTTCGCTTTCAGCAGGAGTTGACCTTCTCTCTATTGAAACCGGGAACATCTCCTCACGATACAGCAATCTTAAATTTTGCCCTTGTTCAGCGCTGGAGTCCAGCGCTTCGCTTATCCATTCGGCATAACCCATTGGCTTAATGGCTTTTACACACGGAATGATTAAGTGGTCACGGGCGCGCGTCAGGGCAACATATAATAGATGCAAACGCTCGTCTGTCATCAAATCCTTTTCGCGCTTCAGAGCCTCGCTGAAGCCTTCCGTTGTAAAAAAACCGCTGTTGGCTGCGCCTATCTGTAAATGCAGCCGCCCATCCAGCCTATCGGTCAAATCGTTGACCGTCTTTCTATCCCATCTATCGTTCGAATTTGCCAGAATGACAATCGGAAATTCAAGTCCTTTAGCAGAATGGATGGTCATCAGACGCACTAAATTCCTGTCGTCGGCCGCTGGCATCTTCTGCGGGTCGTCGCCGGATTCGCTCCACATTGCCAAACTGCGCCTGAACCGACGTAAGCCGAACTCGGCTTCGACGCTTTTATAATACGATAACTGCGCTATGTGTGCCAGCACCTCAGCGTCGAATTCACCTTCCGCGCCTAAAGATCTCAAGGCAGCCAGAACCTGCGTCCGCTCGTAAAGGATATCTATAATCTGGCCGGCGTTGAGTGTCTGCTTAAGTTTGTGCAAATCATTTAGTAAGGTCAAGGCTTCTTTCAGCCGGCTGGATGCTTGTTCAGGAATCTTGCGATAATCTAATATACCGCCGGTCAAAATTGCCCAGCGCTCAATTTCAAAGTCTGGGAAGCCGAAGATATTCGACCGCAACGCGGCGAAGACGGCTAAATCGTCGAGCGGATTGTCTATAGCCACCAGGCAGTTTGCAATATCCTGCACAATTTGACGGTTTAACAGCCGTTTGCCACCTTCAATATAACTCGGAATATCCTTTTCCAGCAACGCTTCAGTGAACAATTCGACTTCTGTCATCTTGGGAAATAGAATTGCGATATCGCCCGCCCGCGCTTGGCGCATACCATTCGGCGTCTTTTCATCCCGCACAAGCCATTTTTCGCGCGTTATAATGCGTGCGATTGCTTCCGCAATCAAGCCGGCTTCGGCGCGCCGCAAATCTGACATCGCAGCGTCCGCTTCGATTTGCTCGACCGGTTTGGCAATCAAAACCGACGGCGACGATGTCGATTCGTTCATCTCAATCCCAGCCGCTAACGGCATCCAATCTGTCGGCTCGGATGCATATTTCGCCCATAAAGGTCCACATAAACCGTTCACAAAATCAATAATACCCGGTGCCGAACGAAAATTCTGAACAATCGACACCTTCACACCGCAGGTCAGCACTTCGTTCACCGCAGCCTTATACATCCGCGCGTCAGCATTGCGAAACCGGAAAATTGACTGCTTCGGGTCGCCGACGATAAAGATGCGCCCCGGATCCTGCAATATCCGTCCTGGCGAAAGTATCGAAGTCTGGCTGCTACGAACTCCCGTTAAATACAGCGCAATTTCGACCTGCAGCGGATCCGTATCCTGAAATTCATCTATGAGCAACCGCTGCCAGCGGTCGGTCAATTCGTTTCGAACCGTCTCGTTCTCCAGCGCCCGCCGGGCATAGAGCAGCAAGTCTTGAAAACTGAGTTGTCCGAGCCGCCGTTTGTTCTCGGCTAACGCATCGACCAATTGGCACGCCCACTCCAACAAGCGTTTAAATACTAATTGCCGCGCTAGGTCCAACGTCTCATTCGCGCTTTGCTTAAGTCGCGTCATCTCGGTCTTAAATTCATTAAGCGATGTCGAATTCGCCCAATTAGCGCCTCTACCTAGATGATTCTGATTAATCCGGCTTAATATTCTAAGGATTGCATAATTATCCGCTTCCTTATCAGAATCGACGTCTGCCGCAATTCGCTCAATCTGACGACGGCCTAAATCTGAGTCATCGACACACTCCCGACGCGCCAATTGTATTAAATTTCCGACGCTTGAGCGACAATCAGTTACTCTTTTATCTAAATACTCCGAATTCAGCGAGGGTGTATAAGACAAGTCGCTGTTTTCACATAGACATTTAAACAACACCGGCAGGTCTTTGAGCCTGCCGCCTAGTTGGGCGAATTCAGTGAGGATTTCATCCCTGTGCAAATTATGACCGGTCAAACCTGCCACCAAGGCGCTGCGCTGCAATTCAGCCTCATCGTCGTCTTCGAGAACTTCAAAATCCGGAGGTAGATCCAAATCGAAAGGAATGGCGCGTAAAATATTAGAAGCAAAGGAATGAATAGTCGAGACATTGGCAGTGTCGAGGCTGCCCAAGGCTTGCAACCAATACCACGGAATGACATTCCCACTTGCGAAGGCTGCTTGTTCCAGCGTCAGACGCAGCCGTTCAGCCATTTCAACCGCCGCCTTTTCGGTAAAAGTAATCGCGGCAATTCTATTCAAGTCGAGACCGGTTTTAATAAGCGCCGTCATCCGCTCGATTAATAACCGCGTTTTCCCCGTGCCGGCGCCGGCTTCGACTACTAATGAGCGGTTCAGCCACTCCGGATCTGCACCGCGCGCTTTGAGTCGTTCGGCTTCATCGACCGCAAGCCTAAGCGACTCGTCTCTAATGCCGCTCAATATCATCCCTCCGCAGTCTCAACAGAATTTCCAGACGGGTATCGCCAAGACTCTTATCCGGCGCCGTAGCGCGGCTGCGCTTATCGCACGCGCATGCAACCGGACAGGAACGACAAACTTCGCCCGGCTTACCTACAGGCAGCGGCGGATATATACTCTTCAACCGGGCAGCGACAAATCCGTTGAATATTTGCTCGATTGTTTCAATCTGTTGTCCAACTTCACTGCCATCGAATTTGATAACCTTCACTTCGCCCTGCTCGTCGATAGCCAGCGCGGCGCCTAAACTAAACGACGGCTCTATCTGAGGGCGTTGGTCGAATATCATCTTTAAATACATCGGTAATTGCAGCGCCGTCCCCTGCCCTAAATCGTTATCCTTGAACTTAACTTGGCCGGTTTTATAGTCTATAACGCGTATCGCCTTCCCATCCTGCGACCAATCCAGCCGGTCGATGCGTCCCTTTAGATTCAGCGCCGGTAAATCTGGATTAGTAAAAGTATATGGTGATTCAATATTTAACTCAACTTCAGATTTGACAAAACTATCTCCGATTTCGGCTAATCTATGCACGCATTTTCTTAGACGCATTCGAAGATTCTTTAATTCCGTATTCCAAACGCCCTCCGGCGCCGGCCATTTCCTTTTGGCCCAGCCGGATAATTCATCAAGTATTTTGCTCACTGTTTCGACCGCCCGGTCGGAATCTCTTTTATCCAATGGATAGAAATCCTCACCGGCTTTGAGGTATAAGCGGGCTAATACTTGATGAACTAAGGCTCCAATGATGTTGTTCTCTAATGTCAGACGTGCTTCTGGCTCTTCAAATTTGCTCAATTTTAGTCGATTTAGAACGAAGGCTCGAAAGGGGCACTTTGCCCATTCCTCAATTTCGCTGACGCTTAACTTAGATATATCATCGGCAATTAAAGGCGATTCAATTATATCGTCGGCGACAGCGTCCCAGCAACTGAACCTAGTTCTATTCCGCCGGGCTTGATAGACCCGGCGCGCCCAAATAATGTTATCGCAGCGAACAGCGATAATTTGCGCAACTGCACGGTTCAACTGCGCATCCGGCAGATTATGCTCGACCCAATGTTGAATATATGCGAATTTGTCGATGACACGCGCCGGTCGAAGCTCCTTTAACTTGTTGGTTTCAACATAGAAAAACGGCAGCTGCTGCAACGCTTCGATATCGAGTGAGCGCCCGGTTATCACCCGGCAGTATTCCATTATATAGCGCGACGGCAGCAACGGATTTCCACCGCCGAGATCATATTTCGGATAACTGAAAACGAGCGATTTCTCGGCTGCACCAGTTAAAAGCGCAAACAGCAGACGCTCTTCGAGCGGCCGCTCATCTTTCAAGGGCAGTGGAAAATAATCATAGTCAGTCAGGCTATGATTTATTCTGCGGCGGTCTGTTTCGCTAATTATCCCGCTCTCGCTCACTCCCGACGGCGCCCAACCCTGCGCCAAGCCGGGTAAAAACAGATACTCAAAGGTCAATCCCCGCGCCCCGGCCGGCGTCGTCAGTAAAACGCCATTCTGCCAAGTCCCGGCGGGCAGACGCAACTCGTTTAAATATTCTGATATAAAAGTATGAATATCTTTATATTCTAACTCAAGGAAAAGTTGATTGTCTATTGAAATTTCCTCGAATGATTTGAGCAATAATGTCTTCTCGTCCCCATCCGGCAGCCACCGCACAGCCATAGATTGAATGATTTTCATTAAATCACTATAATCCGGCCGTCTTGCCAGCACTTCTAAATAATCGAACAGATTCGTCACAAAACGGACGAAGAGTTCTAATTGCTCAATATCCACGAGTCTTATATCTTTATTATAATGCGCATCGTCTTGACCGGCTTTCAATTTGTCCAGCGCGTTCAGCCAGTCTTTACGACCGCCTTCGATGATACCAGTTTGAATACTGATTATTTCCCACTCAGCCAGATCTGGGGTAGTCGATGATTCCGGGAATTGCAGCGAATATTCCGCTAAAATATCCATCACTTCCCGACGTGAGAGCGCATTAGGCGACAGTGCTAACAATGCGAGCAGCGTTCGACCGGTTCGACTCTGTGCCAATGAACGTGGAACTATATCGTCAAATGGTATTCCAGAGATTTGTAGAGCATCCTTAAACAACGGGAGATAGATTTTTGCATTCCACATTACTATCGCTAACCTGGGCATTGAAGTCTCGCTTAAAAGCAACAGTTCTTGAACACGACCTACAATAGAACGCACTTCATCCAGCGGATTGTTGCCTACCGCGATAGCGATTTCGCAGTCGTCTTTAATTTCACACTGCATACTGTCCGGAGTGTAACGGAATAATCTCCGCGCAATGCTGACTCTATCACCTTCAGCAAACAGCTGAGCTTTGACAGCAAACCGATTCTCCCATCGTTTCAGCCGGCGGTTGCTAAAATCGAAAGCCGAGCCGTAATCGTCGCTGGGCGGACAAGCCGGCGCGATGAACTCAATCTCGATTTCGCGCGCCAGACTATTGAAAAATTCCTCCTGCGCCACGTTGAAATCATAAAATCCATACACAATCAGACTTCGGCAGCCAAACCGACGCTCAAATTCGCTTCCCTTATCTCCGGCTTCGCATAAATCGTCAATTTCATTGCGATACTGTTTGATCCGACTTCGATAACGCTGCCAAAATGCCCACAATTCCTTCCAGCGCGGTGAATTTGGGATTACTTCGCCTAAATTGTCAACTGTATAAAGATTGCCGCTAAAGCCGGCCTCTTCCATATCCAGCAAGATTGCCTTCAGCGCCTTTTGAAATCCCGGCAGGTCGCTGACCGCTGCAAAACGACTATTCGTATCTGTCGTCTTCAATATTTCCATTACATTAGCGAGCCTGCCGCCTCTCGGCAGCGAATTTCGAGCGTCTCTAATCCGCGCTTCAAAAGCCAACTGCCGCGCCAGCCCGGCAATCGTCAGAAAATGGACATTCAACAATCCACCTAATATTCCGGCTAGTTGAAAACGCAGATATTTCGCCATTAAATTCGACCCGCAGACGATGACTATCGGCGCGAAAATGTCGGTTCGTTTTAACTCGCGCATACGCGCGCCTAAATAACACTCGATAGCGCGAATGGAAGAGCCGTAACGAAGAATAATTTTACGTTGAAACGACGAATGCATTATTTGAAGGTGATTATTATGCAGTCCGGTTCATACCCGGATATCAGGCAGGATTCAATATTGTTCACACATCCGTAACATTCCACCTCTAATGATTTATCTCATCAAAATAATCGGCGCCATCAGGGTTTGATAGCCGTTAGTAAGTTCAAGCAAATAAAAGCCTGATGGCAGACCGCTTGTCTGAAATGAAAAATTGACTTCTGGATTCAAAATGTATTGCCTTCCTTGATAAGGCATCCTGCGCCCGGCTGCATCGAGCAGTCTCCATTTCAAGAGCCCAGGCGCGTTGACGGCGCAAGCAACGCGCAAGAATCCGTTGAACGGCTGCGGGTAGAGCGAAAGCAGCCTGAATTGGCTGGGCTGCGAATTGACAATGTTAATCGGCGCCAAATCCTGCCAGCGCTGCCGGGCGCGATGGATATAATTTTTTAAAACATTTTCACTCTGCCCGCCGGCCAAAGCAAACGCCACTATTAGCGAATCATCCGGGTCCAATGCCCGCGGGCCTATGCCAATCAACTGCGCCCAATCGCCGCGTTGACTGCTTTCGGCTTCGGAAAAGCCTTTGCGTAGGGATTGCGATTTTAGCGTATCGCTCCAGCGATAATCGAACAACGAGTTTGACACTGCCGTTTGAAAGTCGGTCTGCGTGTTTATAACCGCCGCGCCGAACCGTGGCGCGGATGCAGATTGATATTCCATCCAGCCGACTTGAGCTGCGCTGTCCCAATGGCAAAAATTCTTATCAAATCGGACTATATCCCAATCTAAAAATAACGCAACATAGAGGCTGTCATACCGATTCGGAGACAGATTATAAACCGTCCAAACGATAATCGCATAGCCGTCGTCTGGCGGATGGGAGAATGTCCAAGCGTTCTGCTTAACCTGCAATTCGAGCGGCGGTCGGGCAGCGGCGTCGGTGAAAACCGCAACGGATGTCTCGTTGCCGTAATCATCAGATTGAACTGCAAATCCTCGCTGTGAAGAACGAAAATCGTAGCGCGTCCGCTGCGCGTCGCCGAAACAATTGTCAGATACCCGCGCTCTCTCAACTCCGACCAGCAGCGAACCGTGAGATAAACCGGACAAACCGTCGGCTGGATAGCGAAATCCTATGCCCGGTCGCTTACCGACTGGATAATCATCCCATCCGATAGCGCCAAAATCGGTCAAAGTAAAGGATATATTCCCGCCGCGGTGATGGATATAATTCGGTCTGACTTCGATAGTATAATTCGCGCGCTCGAATCTTTGCCCATCGAGAATGAGGTCTATGCTGCATTCCTGCCCCACACCGGAAGGCGCATTGGCTGAAATGCGAACCGGCAGCGGTTCTAAGACTTTAATGTCGAAATCGTTCGGGCGAACAAGTCCGAGTTCAATAAGCGATTCGTCGATAGTTAAATAATAACTCAGCGGCTTAATCTGCAGCGCTGTCGTTTGCGGACGAGTGAGATTATTGGCGAGTGTGATGATTAAACCTACTCTTTCGCCTGGATCCGGAAAGCCATTGTTATTGCCGAATAATGCATCTTCGATTGCAATTCCGGCAATTTTCATTACGCTCGGTTCATCGGCAAGCGCTCGATAGAGGTTCAAGCGTCCTTTGCCCAAACTATCGATATGTGAATTGAGATGGTCGATGCGGTCGGCGGTGCGTTCGAGTTGTTGTTTAATTTGGATGGGTGTCCAATCCGGATGCAGCGATTTAACTAACGCGGCGGCGCCGGCGACGACCGGCGTCGCCATCGATGTGCCGCTCGCCAGCCCAAAACGATTGCCCGGCAACAAGGAAAGAATATCCTTGCCCGGCGCCGAAATATCAACCCAAATATTATAATTGCTGAGCCGCGACATCCGGTCGCGGTCGTCGGTCATCGCTACGGCGATTACAGACGGGTAGCCGCCTGGATAGTGGTCGTAAGGCGCTGTGCGGATATCAGCGTTCCCAGCGGCAGCGACGACCACTGCGCCGGCTTCGACAGCGTATTCTGTCGCGATGCGCTCGATATGCAATGGGTGGTCGCTGCCCCAGGATAGGTTTATTATCTGAGCGCCGGCAGCCGCGGCATAAATCAAACCTTCGTAACCGTAATTGATGTTGCGGCCGGCGCCCGTGCGCACCGGCATAATTCGGCAATTCCAGCCTATTCCTGCAATGCCGTAGCCATTATCGGTCGCGGCTGCCGCGATGCCGGCTACGATTGTGCCGTGGTCGTCATTTGCTTCCGGACGGGGATTGTTATCATTGCTTTGAAAATCCCAGCCGAAAAGGTCATCGACAAAGCCGTTGCCGTCGTCATCGACTCCAGCCCATCCAGCCGCCTCCCCGCGATTCAGCCACCGTTTGCTAATTAAATCGCCGTGGTCAATATCCACGCCGACATCGACGACTGCGATGCAGACATTCGTATCGCCACGTGCGATATCCCACGCGGCGTCGGCTAAAATCCGGCGCAGCGCCCACTGCTGCGGGTAGAGCGGGTCGTCGGGCGGCGCATCGAGGGCGTTAATGCGGTCCGATTTGACTTTATGTGAGACCGATGAGCGGTTGGCAGAAATATCGCAGGTTGTTCGGACCGGCGCCAATTCAGCCCATTCGACACCGGTAGCGGCATTCAATTTAGCCGTCCAAAAGTTCGTCTGTCCGGTATCAACGGCTTTGAGTTTGAACACCCGTCCTAAAATGGGATGGCTTTTAACAGAAGTCGGCAGACGCAGCGGCTCTATCTTAAAATCAGTCTTTGCAGCGTCTCTTTGAGGCGCGAGTTGATTCAACCAAGCCGCGCTTGGAACGCCGGAAGCATCGATAAAGCGCTGCTCCAAAGCGAACACAACCTCTGCCGATTCAGCCTCAACCGCCGGCGCGATGTTAAACCAACAGGCAAAGACTAACAGCGCCGCCGCGCTGTGAATTTGGAATTTGGAATTTGGAATTTGGAATTTGGAGATTATTCAAAGTTCGGTTAGGACTTCTTTTCAAAACTGCCGGTTGCGCCGCACTTCGGGCATTTCTGCGGTTTGCAGCGCCCTTCCTTTTCTGTGCCGCACACTTTGCAGACGAATACTGCCATTTCTTACTCCGATTTTGGTTTTTTAGTTTTGTATTTTAAATGTCAATATTAGCGCTAATGAATTGCTGTCAGGGCTTGTTGTTCAAATGGACTGTGTCCTCTCCCCCTCGCTGAGTGAGGGAGAGAGGCAATAGACAACTGCTAATCATCTAAAATGATTTCGACAACAAACTTTTAATCCTTTTTAATTATTCTGCTAGTCAATCGCAGAGGATTAACAGCCCATCCCCTTCATCCTTCATCCTTCCAAACATCCCTCATCCCTTTAAACGAAGCGCCTGCACGGCAGCAATCGCCGAAATATTTACAATATCGTCCACCGACGCGCCCATCTGCAGCACATGATAAGACTTGGAAAGTCCCATCAAGATAGGTCCTATCGCCTCGGCGCCGCCTAACTCGATGAGTAGTTTGTAGGCGATGTTGCCGGAGGTCAAGCCGGGGAATACCAGCACATTGGCTTCCTCTTTAAGACGGCTGAAGGGGAAGGTCTTAGTGAGAAATTCTACATTGAAAGCCGTATTGGCTTGCATCTCGCCATCGACAACTAAATCGGGATGGTGTTGACGTAGTATCTCAACGGCTTTTTGAACTATCTCGACCATAGGATGTTTAACCGAGCCGAAGTTAGAATATGACAGCAGCGCGACGCGCGGCTCGATGTCGAAACGTTTGGCGGTATCAGCGGCACACTTGGCGATTTCAGCCAGCGTCTCGCTGTCGGGCAGGATGTTGACAGTCGTGTCGGCGCAGAAAATGATGCGGTTCTTGAAAATCAATAGGTATAAACCTGAAACATGCTTCAAGCCTTCCGCCAGCGGGATGGTCTGAAGCGCGGGACGAATGGCTTCCGGATAGTGCCGCGCTTCGCCGCACACCACAGCATCGACCAATCCCTCTTTCAACATCATCGCTGCAAAATAGTCACGGTGCGATAAATAGCGCTGCGACTCAGACAGCGTGATGCCTTTGCGGCAACGCATATCAAAGAATTTGCGGACTAATTCATCGCGCTTGGGATGAGTGAATATATCGATCAGTTCGATGCCGCTGAGATTGACCGAAGATTTTTCGGCTGCAGCGCGAATATCATCGACACTGCCTAACAGCACTGGACTGCCGATATCCTCTTCGAGGACGCGCGCCGCGGCCCGGATTATTTTATCGTTATTACCCTCCGGATAGGCAATTTTCAAGGTCTGTCCGCTCGGTCGGCGCTTGGCTTTGTTTATTACCTGGCGGATGATTTCCTTCGACCGGCCGAGCCGGCGCTCCAATCGCTCGCGGTAAGCCTCAAAATCGGTAATCGGCAGCCGCGCCACACCGGTGCGGCAGGCGGCTTTTGCCACCGCCACGGCTTCCCATAGCAAGACGCGTAGGTCAAAAGGCTTCGGAATCAAATA
Source organism: Calditrichota bacterium (assembly GCA_016867855.1). Classification (GTDB taxonomy): domain Bacteria; phylum Electryoneota; class AABM5-125-24; order Hatepunaeales; family Hatepunaeaceae; genus VGIO01. The sequence continues at coordinate 1,151 of VGIO01000024.1, read as the reverse complement.
ATCCGTGCCAAATTCGAGCCGGTCCACGCCATAGGCGTTGCAGACGGCTTCCGGCACATCCTGCTTGGCGAGCTCAGCCAAAGCATAAGCTGCGGCGACCTTCATATCTTCATTGATGGAACGGGCGCGGACATCCAAAGCACCTCTGAATATGAAAGGAAAGCCCAAAACATTGTTGACTTGATTCGGATAATCGCTGCGACCGGTTGCCATAATGACATCCGAGCGGGCAGATTTGGCTTCCGGATAGGTGATTTCCGGGTCGGGATTTGCCATTGCGAAAATGATGGGGTGGTCCGCCATCGAGCGCGCCATATCGCCCGTGACGCAATTAGCGACCGACAATCCGCAAAATACATCCGCTTCGATGAGCGCATCGGCTAAAGTGCGGTCGTTGGTATTCTGGGCAAATGCAGCTTTATATTTGTTATATTTCGGATGCGCCGGGTCGAGATCTTCCCGGCCTTTATAGAGGACGCCTTTAGTATCGCACATTGTGATATTTTCGCGTTTAACGCCCAGACGGACATAGAAATTTGCGCAAGCGATGCCTGATGCGCCCGCGCCGTTGAAAACAACGCGAATCTTCGCCAAATCCTTGCCCATAATTTCGCAGGCGTTAACGAGCGCCGCGCCGGAGATGATTGCCGTCCCGTGCTGGTCGTCGTGAAAGACAGGTATCTCAAGCATCTCCTTCAAAGTCTCTTCGACCTTAAAACAGTCCGGCGCCGATATGTCTTCCAGATTAATACCGCCGAAGGTCGGTTCGAGCATCCGACAACATTCGATAATTTCTTCCGGCGTCTTGGCATTAAGTTCGATATCAAACACATCGATATCAGCAAAGCGCTTGAACAAGACGCCCTTGCCCTCCATCACCGGCTTGCCGGCTAAAGGTCCAATATTGCCCAAACCCAACACTGCCGTTCCATTCGAGACGACCGCGACCAAATTGCCCTTCGCCGTATATTTATAGACCGACTCCGGATCTTTGTGAATGACGCGGCAGGGTTCGGCTACACCCGGTGAATACGCTAATGATAAATCGCGCTGCGTTACGCAGGGTTTCGTCGCGATGACTTCTATTTTGCCTGTCCGGGCTCTGGAATGATATTCCAGAGCCTCTTCGAGCGTGAACATTAATACTCCTT
>VGIO01000023.1 GCA_016867855.1 Calditrichota bacterium | reverse complement strand
TCGGCTATTACGATATAGCCGCTGGAGACGGCTTCACGGACAAGTGCGTCGGAAGCAGTCGTGCGGTCCAAATCGAGCAACCCGATGCGCAGCGAACGTAAGTCCATATCGATAGCATAGCTGTAGATGACGACCATCGCGAGCGGCATCATTATTGCTACGAACAGGCTGCGCGGGTCGCGCCAAATATGGCGCAGTTCCTTATGTGCAACTGCGAACAGGCGTCTCATCCGGCGACCGCCTTAAAAAAGACCTCCTGCAGCGAGTTGCGGTTAAATTTTGATTTCAAGGCCGACGGTGAGTCAAGGGCAACGATGGCGCCGTCTTTCATTATAGAAATACGATGACAATATTCCGCTTCATCCATATAGTGCGTGGTGACGAAGACGGTCGAGCCGGCTTCAGCCAGCGAGTATATCAAGTCCCAGAATTCGCGCCTTGCTGCCGGGTCAACGCCGCCGGTCGGCTCGTCTAAAAACAAAATGCGCGGATTGTGCAACGTAGCGCAGCCCAGCGCTAACCGCTGCTTAAAGCCGAGCGGAAGGTCGCGTGTCAACCGCCGGCGCCAAGCCTTGAGTTCCAGCCGTTCTAACAGCGGCTCGGCACGTTCATCTGTCTGATGGCGCTTCAAGCCATAGACGCCGCCAAAAAAGGTCAAATTCTCCATCACCGTTAAGTCTTCATAGAGGCTGAAGCGCTGGCTCATATAGCCGATGCGCTGCTTGACGCGCTCTGAATCAGTGTTGACCGATAAACCATCGACCCAGGCTTCGCCTGATGTCGGTTTGAGCAGCCCGCAGAACATTCGGATGGCGGTAGTCTTGCCGGCGCCGTTGGCGCCGAGAAAGCCGAATATCTCGCCGTTCCTTACGTTTAGGTTTATGCGGTCAACTGCCGTGAAAGAGCCGAAATGTTTAGTTAGTTGGTTGGCGGATACGGCGAGGTTGTTATCGGTGGTTATATCCACTTTGTCGATAATGTCAGTATATTCATCCTATTCCTCTTCATCCCCGACTTATCCGTTCCACAAAGGTATCTTCAATGGACGGCACAGCCAGTCTTACACTCCACTTGTCGGTTCCGAGAATGGACTTGACTTGTTCTTCCTCATCTTTAGAAGGAATAATCAAGCGCAGCCGGTCGGATAGATAATGAATCTGTCGCGGCGATATGCCGGATGCCGTCAATTGCTTACGGGCGGCAAGCAGGTCTGCGCCGGTGATTTCGAGCAGGATGCCTTGAAATAGAGCCGGCAATTGGTCAGGTTTGGCATCGGCGAAGATTTTACCGCTGTGCATCAGCGCAACACGGTCACATTGCTGCGCTTCGTCCATATAGGGTGTGCTGATGAGAATCGATATGCCGTCGGACTTTAACTTATGTAAGATATCCCAGAATTCGCGCCGACTGACCGGATCCACTCCGGTCGTGGGTTCGTCGAGGATGATGAGTTGCGGGGTGTGAATTAGGGTGCAACAGAGCGCTAGTTTCTGCTTCATTCCCCCGGATAACTGCCCGGCGCGGCGCTGGCGGAATGGACTTAACCGGCTGAATTGCATTAATTCCTCTTCGCGCTGCCTGCGAAGCGAAGCGGGGACTAAATACAATTCGGCAAAAAAACGCAAATTTTCAGCGATGGACAAATCCGGATACAGACTAAAGCGCTGCGAAATGTAGCCGGTCAATTCTTTAACCCGCATCGCTTGGCGCTGCGGGTCGAAGCCAAAGATACGAATGTCGCCGCTATCGGCTTTTATCAGCCCGAGCGCCAGACGCATTAGCGTCGTCTTGCCGGCTGAATCCGGTCCGATTAAACCGAACAATTCGCCGCGGCTAACTTGCAGTGAAACGCTGTCAAGCGCCTTGATACCGTCGTAGTATTTGCACAGGCGAGCGACTGAAAGAACAATATCTGTATTAGAGATGTTCAAGTAAGAATTGTTAATTCTATATTCTCATCAAAACAGCGCTTCCGCCGGCATACCGATAGCCAGTCGTCCATCGGGATTGTCGAGCGCGATTTTGACGGCATAGACAAGTTGAGCGCGGGCCTCGCGCGTTTGCGCGTTCTTCGGCGTGAACTCAGCCGCGGAACTAATCCAATTCACCGTCCCGTTAAAAATCTCATTTTTAAAAGCATCGACGATGACTTCTATGTTCTGGCCGAGTTTTACTTTAAACAAGTCATTGGATGTAAGAAATATACGCAATTCGAGGCGCGTCAGGTCGGCGGTTTTAAAGACCACCTTGCCCGGCGTAACGACTTCGCCCGGCTCGACAGCACGGACAATGACGACCCCGGCGCTCGGCGCCGTAATGACTCCGTCCTTTAACTGCCGGTCGAAGACGGTCAGCGTAGCATTGAGTCGTCCCACTTCAGCGTCGAAAACTTCGATTTGGTGTTTAGTTTGCTCGACAGCGGCTATAGCGACATCGCGCTTTGTGGTCAATTCATCGATTTGCTGCTGCTGGGCGCTGCCCTGTTCGAATAGAGCCTGAACGCGCTGCAGTTGGGTCGTGAGAAAGGCTAAGTTACGCTCGGCTTGGCTTAAAGCCTCGCCGGCGACGCGCTTCTGCGCGGCAATGGATGATAAACCCGCGGCGGTCTGAGTTTTCTGCAAAGCGATGAGTTCGGTATCGATGACGACCAGTGTATCGCCCCGTGCTATGCGGTCGCCCAAATCCTGCCGCACTTCGACCACCCTCCCCGAAAGCAGCGAACTTACCGCAACTTCGACGGCTTCGAGCGTACCAGACGGATTACGGAGCGGCTTCTCGCCGCAGCCGCTTAACAAGAATAGTACTAGAATTACCGATATATGATTCAGTAATAACATAGATGAGTAAGAAAATAAAAAGTGAGAAAGTAAAACCTTTCTATGCAATAAAATCAGGCTGCCGCTCTAAACGAAGCGAAGAGTCTCGTTTCCGCTTACTTGGATGAAATGCAACGCTTAGTGTTATGTCAATTTTGCAATGTCGCATGTCATCCTGAACGAAGAGAAGGATCTCTTCTGAATAAGTAAGCCTTTAGGACGAGCTCCTTCACTTCATTCAGGATGACGACATCTTACGCTTGACATAGCGCTTGTTTGTTATAATCCGAATGCGATATAAAAAGGTCGCGTCGCTGTCCGAGACTTAACAGGTGTTGTGGATGACGAACAACACTTTCTTACCTTCTTTGATGAGGCGGTTATAGATTTGAGAGGCAAGCGGGGTTGGATAAATTATCACTTGTGTGCCTTGTTTGCTGGACTGGTTGAAGACGAATGTCGAACCTTCGCTGATAGGGAAGCCTTTACCGCCTAAATTTCCAAATCCGGCGCCCATCAAGAGAATATCCGGCTTCGTCGAAAAAAGGAAATTCTTATCCTGCTGGTTGAATAAATGCTTTTTATCCACTAGCCGCGGCATTCCATTGGGATAAATCATCATATCGAAGAAAGGCACCGGCAAACCCTTGTAAACCGTCAAGCCATATTGGGTTCGCGTTATGCCCTTATCGATATTTAAAATGAACGAAGTCAGCAGGACGACAAAGCCGGCGCCTAAAAGCGACAGAATGACAATGCGGATTTTTGGAAATTGCAATAAATGCAAAATAATGACAATTATTAAAAACAATCCTAAAGTAAATCCAAGAAAAATGTGCCAGTATTCGAATCCAGTGAGCAGGGGACTCATTAAAATAGCCGACAGCGCTAACAGTCCACAGATAATCAGCAACGCCATCGGGTCTTGAAAATAATTAGCGACACGCCGCTTCCACCATAACCGCGGGATGATTTTGAGCGAACCGTAGGTTTCGGCTATGAACAGCACCATCACCAGCCCCATCATTGCGCCCCAGGCGTCTTTAGATATGTCGCTGACATCGAAAATGCGATTGGACATATTGTATTGGAAGCCTTCGTCGATGAACGATATGACGATTGCAGATAAAAAAGCGAAAGGTATCATCCGGAATAACGGCATTTTAATGCGGTTGAAAGCCCGAAAGAAGATAAAAACATAACAGGAATAAGCCGCATAATGCCAATTCTTCTGTAAGTCATAGACCGACATCCCGCCATAAAGGTCCTGCACCCATTGCGAAATAGCAATCATCGAGACGATTACTAATCCAGCGATTATTTTGCGCCGCGTTATGTTGCGTCGCTGCCAGACCACAACGGCTATAAGCAAGGCTATCGCAAATGTGCCTACCACCGGCAATTCCAAGCCGAATAGCGGAAACATAATATGCGATACACGCCAGACGGCGCCTTGCAGAAACCGTGTAACGACGACGAACGGCGTCGCCATCACTAAAATTGTGAATAGTATATATTGCGCCCACGGCTCGGCGCGAACCAACGCGGCTTTGGTCATAATAATCTCGGATTCGGAGTTTTACAGGTTATGACTAATTAGGCACGAAATCTACATTGATATTAAGCGAGTATTGATATTAATGCGAGTAATGTCATAATATACTTCGAGTCTGTTGAATAATCCACTTTGCGTCAAGGCGGACTCCATCATCCGCCATTTGTTGAGCGTATATTGTCGATGCACGGGGGCGTGCGCCTTGACAGTCAAGGCATTTTCTCGAATTATCAAACAGACCCAAAGTAATTATACCTTCGATTTTGAGTATCCGCCTGCGATTAGGGACATACATCAATATAATAAATCGATATTTCAATAAAAACAAGCCCAATCGTTTTTTCTTCATAAACCTGTAATGACAGCCAATCTCGAAAAATATCTTGATGTTGTTGAGAATAAATTTGTCCAAAGATAGTTAGATTAATACTTAAGAATTTCTACGATATGTCGATAATATTAGAGGATGATAGTCCCATTTTTCTGAACTATAATCATTTCAAATATACACGATAAAATGCGAGCCGTGATATTAGCCGCCGGCCGCGGGCGCCGGTTGGGCGTTTTGTCTTATGGGAAACCCAAATGCCTGCTCGAAATCGGCGGGAAGACGATTTTGGAGCGTCAATTAACCGCGTTGCAAGTTGTCGGCGTCGAACGTTTCACAATCGTAACCGGTTTCAACGCCAGTATGGTCGCCTCACAGGCGCGCTGGATTGTGGATGGCCGCGCCGAGTTTGTATATAACAGCCGCTTTGCGGCGACCGATACGGCTTACTCGCTGCATCTGGCGCTGCAGAACGGCGCCGAAGCGATCTATTACTTGAGCGGCGATGTAATCGTAAATCCGGAAATGCTGACCCGTCTTGCGAGAACCGGCGCCGCGTCGGCGATATTAGCCGACCGCAATGAATTTTGCAACCAGGACGCCAAAATTCTGCTGTCGAATTCGCGGATTATTCGTCTCAATCACCGGCTGCCGATAGATATGGCGGATGGACGTTTCATTGGCGCGGCGCGCTTCTCCCGTCGCAGCGCCAAATCCCTGCAAACAATCCTTGATGCCATTATCGACTCTCAAGGATCCAGATTTCCCAAAGCCGAAGATGCTATTGACCGGATACTCGACCGGCACTTCATCGAAGCGATCGATATCAGCGACCTACCTTATGCTCAGATCAAGACCGAGCAAGATTTAATCCGCGCCCGAACGACGCTCGCGCCGCAGTTAAGACATTCAGACCGGACTTATTCATTGGTCGCTTAAGGTTCATTATTACGGCTGTAGCAACCGCCGCTGGCTTGACAATCATTGTTGAGCGGCGGCGGTTTGTTTTTTGCCTAATTAAACTAGTGATTAGGATTAAAAATCCAACATAATTTCTTAATTTTTAAAATTCATCGCAATTAGACTTGACAATTAGATTATGCTAATATATTTTATATCCCTGAATAAAGTTTTATTAATATAACTTTTTAAATCCGAGAACCCTATGCTTACCAATGTGGACTTTAACACAACCGTTCAGGAATATGTCGAAATAATACGCGATATCACAGCTGAATCACCGGTGGCGCGTGTGAAGGAGATCGCCGAGCGGCGCGGTGTGGCGCGTTCGTCGGTTTCCATCGCTCTGAAAGACCTGCAACGCTTCGGACTAATCCAGCATCAACATTACGGTTATGTTCACTTGACCGACGACGGCCGGCAATTAGGCGAAACGCTCGCCCGGCGCCACGGAGTCCTGCAGACTTTCCTGCAAGACATCCTCGGCTTGGAAGCCGGATTTGCCGATGCGGAAGCCTGCCGATTGGAACATACTATGAGTCCCATAGCATTGGATGCCTTAGTGACCTATATCAAAAGATTAACCAAATACAACACGTCCGACGCGCCAGTTTCCAAAGTCGAGGCTTAACTAATGCGATTTCGTTTTGGTTTCCAGTCTAAACATCGGCAGACGTTGGAGTGCAGTCCTGAATCTTCTTCTGCGCAACATCCCGCAGACATTATCACCTTGAATGCACTGCCGGATGGACAAGAAGGGCAGATTTGCGGCATTCGAAGCCGGGGGCGAATTGCGCGCCGCCTGGCTGAGATGGGTTTTACACCCGGCACAACCGTGCAGGTCGTCCGCCGCGCGCCGTTCACCGATCCAATTCTCCTGCGCATTCGCGGCTACCTTATCAGCCTGCGCCGGGAAGAAGCCGCGCTGATCGTCGTCAAACACCAGAAGTCAAATTAGTCGATTTCGGATTCAACATATAACCAATTATTCGAGCATCAAACTCAGCAAGTTGAAATTCTTTTTAATTTGAGAAATGACTGACAAATCCTTATTAGTCGCTCTCGTTGGCAATCCTAATTCTGGCAAATCCTGCATATTCAACCAGTTGACCGCCTCTCACGCGAAGGTTGGCAATTGGGGCGGTGTTACTGTTGAAGGCAAAACCGGCGCGCTACGGTCTGACCGCCGCACTTTCAATATAATGGATTTGCCGGGTTTATACAGCCTTTCGACGGTTTCGCCGGACGAAGAGATCACCCGCGACTTGATTATCCACGGCGATGCCCAACGCCGCAGGCCGGACCTAATCATCCATATCATCGACGGCTGTCAACTGGAGCGCAGTCTCTATTTGACTCTGCAATTGCTCGACCAGGACATTCCGCTCGTCATCGCGCTTAATATGTTCGACGAAATGCGTAAACGTCGCTTAATCGTCGATATTAAGGCGATATCTGGAAATTTAGGCTTGCCGATAATCCCGACCGTCGCTAATCGCGGCGAGGGTATCCGCGAATTGGTCGATACAATGCAGCAAATGATAGACGACAAGGCTTTTAGTCCGGCTCTATTTCGATTCGACTATGCGACCGAAAAAGCATTGAGTGATATTCAAGAAATATTTTCGAATTCGGGTTTTGATTTATCGCGCGGCAGGCTCATCGGTCTGTTGACCAATGCGCCGTCGGCGGATAAAGACTTGCCGGGCGAGTTAGTCGGACGCAGCCGGGAAGTTGCTGAAAGCGCCAAGCCGGCTGTCGGTGAGACTTGGATCGATGCGATTACCCACGCCCGTTATAAAGCCATATCTATTTTGCTGGCAAAATCGGTCGCGCCCAGACTGAGCCGCGATGACAAATTGACTTCGCGTTTAGATGGAATTTTACTGCATAATATTTGGGGCATACCCATTTTTCTGTTGATAATATTCCTGCTGTTTCAAGCGACATTTTCTTTAGGCGCGCTTCCAATGCGCGGGATAGACGCCGGAATGTCGTTCCTATCTAATCAAATAAAATTTACTAAGCCCGGTTTTTGGGGCGAACTATTCGGCGATGGAATTGTCGGCGGTGTCGGTATGATGCTCTCATTTGTGCCGACGGTTCTCATTCTCCTGACCGGCATTTATTTTATCGAAGATACGGGCTATATGGCGCGGGCGGCGTTCTTGATGGACCGGGTGATGCGTCTGATAGGACTGCACGGACGGGCTTTCATTCCCTTAATGATGGGCTTCGGCTGCAATGTGCCGGCGCTGTTTGCCAGCCGTTCCATCGGTAATCCCCGCGACCGGCTGCTGACGATGCTGCTCACTCCCTTGATGAGTTGCAGCGCCCGGCTGCCGATTTATGTGATGGTGACCGCCGCGTTCTTTCCTAAATACGGCAGTTTAGTGATTTTTAGTTTGTATTTGCTTGGCGCGCTGTTGGCTCTCGGTCTAGGCCGACTGCTCAGCCGCACCTTGCTCACCGGCCCACCAGCGCCGTTCGTGATGGAACTGCCGGTCTATCGCTTCCCCTCACTGAAGAACATCCTGCGTCAAATCGGTTTTATGGCTGGCATCTTCGCCAAGCGAATCGGCACATTCATCGTCTTCTTTGCAGTGTTTATTTGGTTCTTAAGCAACTTTCCTTATTCAAAAGTTCCGCCCGGTTCGTCGCAGTCACCCGAAATATCAGCGACTTCAATAGAAAGCGCTGAGTCTCTCGCCAAAAGAGACAAATATATCCACTATCTCGGTCAGTTCATAGAACCGGTTATGCGCCCGCTTGGATTTACGGTCGAGATGGATATCGCGTTAGTGAGTGGACTTATCGCCAAAGAAGCAGTGGTCGTTACGATGGGAGTCTTGCTGACAGGCGCTTCAGATACAGATAAAGATTCGCTTATCGAGCAATTACGCAAGAATATTCCGTCGACCGCCGCAGCGCTGGCCTTCTTAGTGTTCGTGCTGCTCTATATTCCTTGTTTATCGACTATCGTCACCTTGCAATATGAGAACCGGCAGTGGATCTGGACGGCATTTTCCATTGGCTACCTAATGGCAGTGGCTTACATAGCCGCGTTCGTTACCTATAGACTTGGAATGGCTTTGGGATTGGGCTAAATTGCAGGTCAGAATATACCACATTACCCTATGAATATATCTATCCTCACGACTCTCTTGCCCGGCGACCTTGGGGCAATTGTCTGCCTGCACGGATTGCTTTATACGCAGGAATATGGCTGGGATTGGACTTTCGAGGCTTATGTCGCGGCTGGGCTGGCTAAGTCAGCGCTGGATTTCGACCCATCGCGCGACCGAATCTGGCTGGCGGAACTAGAAGGTGATTTAGTCGGCTGTATCGCCATCGCTCATAGTTCAATAACTGATGCTCAACTGCGTTACTACCTTGTGCATCCCTCAGTTCGCGAGCGAGGGCTGGGCAAACAATTGATGAACAATGCGCTGCAATTCTGCCGTAATGTCGGTTACAAACATATATTCCTCTGGACGACACGCGATCTGACGACCGCGGCAAATGTATATCTATCGGTCGGTTTCCGAAAGACCGAAGAGAAAACGCACGCTATCTGGGGGAAAATAATTATGGAAGAAAAATATGAGATGGATTTATGATGATGATGATGATGATGATGATGATGATAAATGAGCTAATTGCAAAAGTGATGATTAATCCAGAAAACTCAGACCATTGCAAGGCGGACGAGGGCGTCCGCCTTGCCATCAGTTAATAAATCCACACTTTTGCAATTACCTCAAATGGAAACAAGTTTTTTCATCGACTTGTGAACTTTAAATACTACTGCACTTTTAAAGTCAGGATATATGCACTTTCGCCATCGATGTAATAATTGCGAACAGTGCATAATTTTGTAAATCCGCAGACTTTATAGAGCCGTATAGCAACAGCATTCGAGCGGCGGACTTCGAGTTTCACATAATGGCAGCGATTCCGGCGCGCTAATTCAATCAATTTGCCGATTAAATTCCGGGCGATGCCGCGCCGTCTAAACGGCTCATCGACCGCTAAATTGGCGATGTGCAATTCGTCGTCGTCGATGAAAGCGATGATATAACCCGCCACCGAACCGTTTCGAATCGCCGACCAGCATATCGTCTGTTCGACGAGAGCCTGCTGGAACCATTCCGTCGGCCAAGGGTCGCTGAAGCAACGGCATTCGATTGCCCGCATGGCCGGCAGGTCGTCGATGTGCATATCTCTAATAACGACCTCCACACATTATTTCCTTCCAATAGCGTCGGCGACTTTCAAGGCGACGATAGTCTGCGCTACATCGTGCACCCGGACGACATCCACACCGCCGAGCGCGCAAGCCGCAACCGCCGCTAAAGTGCCTTCCAAACGCTCGCCAACCGGTCTTTCGGTCAATAAACCTATGAATGATTTGCGTGAAGGTCCTACCAACACCCCAATACCCAAGTCTTGAAATTTATCCAAATTCCGCAGAAGGCTCAAATTATGCTCCAGCGTCTTTCCAAAGCCGATGCCAGGGTCAACTAAGATCCGCTCGCGGGCGATGCCTTTTTCGTTACAGCCAGCGACAGCGTTAACGAGGAACTGCCGGACTTCGCTAATAACATCGTTATAGTGAGGATGGCGCTGCATATCGCGCGGTGTGCCTTGAATATGCATCAAAACAGCGCCGGCGTCGCCGGTGCTTATGGTTTCTAACATTTGCGGGTCAAAATAACCGGCGCTGATATCGTTAACGATGGAGGCGCCGGCGTCCAAAGCCCGTCGGGCAACTTCGGCTTTGTAAGTGTCTATGGACAACGGAATATTCACCTGTTTGGCAAGCGCGCTGATGACAGGTATCACCCGGTCTAATTCTTCCTGCAATCCTAACGGCTCGCTGCCGGGACGGGTCGATTCGCCGCCGATATCGAGAATATCGGCGCCCGCGTCTGCGAACTTTAAGCCCTGTTCGACGGCTTCTCCCCGGTCAAAGGTCAATCCCCCGTCTGAAAAAGAATCCGGTGTTACATTGACGATACCCATCACTAATGTGCGTTTACCAAGCGTCAGACGATAGTTATGGGCAAAGAAGATGCGGTCGATGTTTGGCTGGATGTTATAGATGGATTAACTCGCGCTATATTGCAACGTGTTCGATTGTAGTTTAAACTCACTGAAGATAAACAGAATAGAATAATCTGTTGCAGGCTGCGGACAGCCTGCAACAATTGCAGTCCGCTTCTTAAAGCAATAATTGCAGTCCGGCTTCTTGAAGCCGGGGATGAATCAGCGGGCAGCGACAACTGCTCTACCGATGAAACAATTCCTCGACATAACTGATGCGGATTTCACGCCCGACATTGGTCCCGCCGCGTTGAAACTCACGTTGATTGATGAGAATATCGCGGAATATCACATCTACCGCCAGACGTTCAGCCATAGCCCAGCGCAGTCCGATGTTTAAATAGCCGCGCTTAAGCCCTAAGGCGCGTGGGTCGCTGCGGTCGTCGAGCGCGCCGGAAAATTCGCCCAGTAGTGCAAAGATGGAAATTGGGCGGTAGTCGAATGCTATGAAAGCATCGGTTTTACGCGGACCATCTTCGATAGGATTGCGGTTGGCGCCAAGAATCCACGAGATTTCGCCTAATGAACCGATGTCGAAGTTTTTTCCCAGCGCGACATATAAACCTTTGGCTTTATATTGATAGCGCTCAAGAGAATCGCTCCACACGCCGAATCCCTGACTGGCAAATCCCACAGCCAAAGCGGGGAACAGCCGGCTCTCGTTGAATATCCTGAACGCCGCCCGAATGCCCGGCTGCGGATTCCAGGCCGGCGTTTGGAAACCGACTATCTTTGTCCCGCCATAAGAAATACCGAGTGTCATTCGCTCGATTAAACCGACTTCGAAGCCGCAGAGCAGCCCTCCATTCGATTGAATATGCAGGCTGAAATCGTAATTGCCCGCCAAAGGACCGCCCGGCGTCGGGCAGTCGATTAACTTTTGCAGCGGCTTGACGCGTATATCCTGTGCAAAACAGATGTTCGTCAAGAACAACAGCGCGAACGCCGAACCTATGATTCGCTTGGCCGAGTCTCTATTTGACACTTCTATTCCGGATAGTTGAAGGTATTTATTAAGGAAAATTCCAATTTGCTGTTATCACAATATTTACAAGCGATATTCCCACTTTGAAAAGTCTAATCTTCGATAATTTCTACATTCGCACGCGGCAGGACGACAGGTTTGCCGTCGCCGAGGTCGGCTTCGAGAATTCGCACTTTGGCGCCGGATTCCAGCAGCTGTAATTCAGCTGGCAGAGCAGTTACTGTGCCGATATGCCCAAAATACGGCTGGCGGATGACGCGAATCGTGTCGCCGACTTCCAAACCACCGGAGGTTTTATGTTCTTCGACGGCTGTTTTACCGAACTCGGAAGGGATGATAACTTCGGGGCGAATGACACCAGCGCGGATTTGCGTCGCGCCTGATATAGAAGCCTGGCGACCCTCGTTTTCTTTCAGTAGATTGAATGTCCGGTGCGCCATTTCAATTTCGCCGAAACCTTCGGTCAGAATAAGCGTCGCAGCCAAGTCTTCGTGTCCGGTAATAGCCACGCCTTGTTCGTAGCCGAGCAAACGCTTAAGGTCGTAGTTCTGAAAGCCGCCGCTAACAACTCCAGCGGCGCCGTTCTCCAGCGCCTTGCGGAAGCCCGCCAAGGTTACGCAGCGTCCACCGACTAAAATACAGCCCAACATATCGCCGCCAATGTCGGCAGCGTCCAATATATCGTCGGGCTTTGCAACCGCCATCTTAATAGTGCCGAACTTTTCGCCGCCGATACCGAAAATGCCTTGGACAAACGCGCCGTGGCATTCGACTTCGACGCCTTCATTAGGGAACACTTTGACGACCCAGCCGGCGATATAAGCCGTAACTTCGACCGGAATGGGCGGTTCACGCAAAATAACCTGCCCGGTGATAGGCGAAGCGCTCTCCAAGATGCCGTCGATAGGGCAGGCGCAGCGGCTCTTAAATAAACCGAAAAAACTGGACGCTTGAGCGAAGATCTGCCCTTTAGTTAAACTACTTCCCGGTTTGATCGTTAGAGCGGTTTCGATGTCGGCTGGTAGAATTCCCAGTTGGCTGCAGCAGTTGACCGGATGGACATTACCCGGCAGTTCGGTGCGGGCAACGACCTGCCGAGCCGCGACTTTATCGCCGACCGCAACCATAACTTCGCCGCGCAGCGGCAGCCGCCGCTCCTTCACGATATGCGTCAATCTTGCTACGCGCAAGCCGGGTGTATAAGAATGAGCCATTTATTTCAAATGAATTTGGATATGCAGATTAAAGATGATTGATATATTGAGAGTTCTTTGAAATATTCATCGACGAGCGCAGGCTCGAAATTTACATTTCAGAGAATTTATAATTGGGGTCTGCTGGATAAATCGAGAAAATGCCTTAACTGGCAAGGCGGACACCCCCGTGCGCCGACAATTCATACTTGACAAACGGCGGACGATGGCGTCAGACAGTCTGGTCCGCTTTGACGCAAAGTGAATTATCCAATAACGTTTGAGGTAATTGCAAAAGTGTTGGATTTTCAACTGATGGCAAGGCGGACGCCCTAGTCCGCCTTGCTATGGCCTGAGTTTTCTGGATTAATCATCACTTTTGCAATTAGCTCGTTTAATTATAATAAATATTTTAACCCTAAATCAAGTTCCTGTGCTGAATTTGTAAATATATTCTCAATCTCGGCTTGACAAGTCGGTTATTGTATACTATATTTTTGCCTATGTCAAAAGTAAAATTGACCGCTGCGGGACTACGCGGTGTTTGGACAGCCTTGGTGACTCCCTTTAAGGTTGGGCGCATCGATAAAAATCGGCTTGCCGATCTGGTCGAACGGGCTGTCGCGGCCGGACTGACCGGCATCGCGCCGGTCGGCACGACCGGCGAAGCGCCAGCCCTTTCCCAAAGTGAATGGGAAAAGGTAATCGAGACCACGGTTAAAACCGCTGACGGCCGTATCAAGGTCGTTCCCGGCGTCGGCACGAATAATACCCAGCGAACACAAGAAAATATGCGTTGCGCCGCGGATTTGGGCGCCGACGGCGCGCTGCTCGTCGCGCCATACTATAATAAACCCACACCGGATGGACTTCGACGGCACTTTCTCGCCTGCGCCGATGTATCAAATCTGCCTGTCATTCTTTATCATATTCCCGGTCGCTGCGGCGTCGGCATACCTACTGACCTAACACTCCAACTGGCTCGGCATCCAAATTTCATAGGACTGAAAGACGCCGGCGGCGATATTCTACACGTCAGCGAACTGGCGCGCCGCGCCCCGCACGACTTTGCTATTCTCTCCGGCGACGACCAACTCACGCTGCCCTTCATATCTGTCGGCGCCGTCGGCGTCATTTCGGTCATCTCCAACCTGGCGCCAAAAATGACCAAACAGATGGTCGATTATGCGTTGAAGGGCGATTTTGAATCCGCACTCGAACTGCACCGCAAGTTCGCAGTCTTGAATGCCGCCTTGACGCTCGAGACAAATCCAGGTCCAATAAAAGAGACATTGAATATAAAAGGAATAAAAGTCGGATCCGTTCGCGCGCCGTTGGCGTCGGTGCGTCCAGAGACGCGGAAAGCCTTAAAGAAAGCGCTGGCTGAACTTGGGGACTTTGATTGATTAGGGTTCTACTCTTCGGCGTCTGCGGCCGAATGGGGAGTCTTGCGGCTGAAGCTATAGCCTCAGCTAGAGATATGGAACTTTCGGCTGGAGTTGAGCGCCGCGACTTACCCGATATCGGTAAACGTATTTGCGGGGTAAAAGTTATCCGCGACGACCAGCCTTATCCATCGTCGGATGTATGGGTCGATTTTTCGCTGCGTGAACCGGCTCTGCAACATATCCGCCATGCAGCCAAAAGCAACGTTCCGTTTATTATGGCTGTAACCGGCTTTAATACCGCTGAAGAACAGGAAATAAAGCGTCTCGCCAAGCGCATTCCATTGATGCTGGCGCCGAATCTATCGGTCGGCGCCGCGGCGCTGGAACGATTGTCGGCACAAGCCGCCGTTTGGCTGGACACAGGCTTTGACGCTTCGATTATCGAAATACATCACAAAGCCAAACACGACGCGCCTTCCGGCACCGCCAAACGCATCGCCGGCGCTATGAAGGAGGTCGGCGCCGAAGCGCAGATAGTCTCACTGCGCGGCGGCGGCGCTGTCGGTGAGCATCAAGCGCGCTTTATAGGCGCCGACGAAGAAGTTGTTTTAATCCATCGCGCCTGGTCGCGGCGGGCATTCGCCGCCGGTGTGCTGCGGGCGATAAGATTCATCGTTCACGAACCGCCGCGCTTATATTCGCCGCGCGATATTTTCAGCGGATAGCCCTTATGTCGATTGTCGTGCAGAAATTCGGCGGCAGGTTATTGGAGTCGCCGGAAAAGATTCGCTGCGCCGCGCGCTATATTTTGCAAACAAAGACCGGCGGCGAAGATCCAGTCG
This sequence comes from Calditrichota bacterium, assembly GCA_016867855.1. Taxonomy (GTDB): domain Bacteria; phylum Electryoneota; class AABM5-125-24; order Hatepunaeales; family Hatepunaeaceae; genus VGIO01. The sequence goes on along the minus strand of VGIO01000023.1, from coordinate 7,397 downwards.
TAGTCGTGTCCGCGCCCGGACGAACAACCGACCGTTTCATCAAGTTAGCCCGACAGATTACCCGCCGTCCTGATGAACGCGAACTGGATATGCTGCTGTCGGTCGGCGAACGGATGGCGATGTCGCTGTTAGCGATGGCTATCAATGCAGAAGACTCTTTTCGCGCCGTATCGTTCACCGGCTCGCAGGTCGGCATTATTACCGACACCCGGCATACCGACGCGACTATTATTGAGGTTAAGGGCTATCGCGTGCGGGAGGCGTTAGCGTGCGGGCAGATTCCTATTATTGCCGGATTTCAAGGCATTTCGACCGATAAGGAGATTACGACGCTCGGACGCGGCGGGTCGGATGCAACAGCGGTGGCGCTGGCGGCAGCGCTGGGCGCGGCGCGTTGCGAATTGATCAAAGAGTGCAGCGGGATTTTCAGCGCCGACCCACTAATTATCCCCGATGCCGCGCCGCTGCCGGTCATCGACTATGCAACCTTGGATGCCATCGCCGCCGCCGGCGCTAAAGTAGTTCAGCCCCGAGCCGCCAGCCTTGCTCGAGACCACAAAGTCCAATTAGTCGTAAGAAGCCTCGACCAGACGCCACAGACGCGGGTCATCGACTACTGTTCAGCCGAAACGCCGATAGCCGCATTGACGCTGGTTAAAAATCTGTGCATTATCAAAAACGACGATATAACAATAGATATATTGAACGGCGAGTGGGTTGTATGGTTTGAACAAAATAATCGTCATTACATTGTCGGCCGCTTTCCAGCGCGGAAACAGGCTTCCTCTGCGGAAGTTATTTGCGCGGTCGGCTGGGGAGAAGTCGTGCCGGGACAATTTATCCGACTCGTTGAATCAACTTTGGATAGCGCCGGTTTTAAAAGACTTGCCGCTGTGGGAGTAAAGAACAATGTCGTATTTATTGTCGCCGGCCGTAAAGGCGTTCAAGCCTTAAGAATAATCTACAACGCCGCCATCGAAAACGGCTGGCTGCGCAAGAACGCAGAGGTGAAAACCTCGGCGCGAACAACCGCAAGTATTTGCGGCAATTGAAGCATCATCAACGAATAATAATCGCCGCGACCGGGCTGGCTATAGTATTAAGTTTAATAGTCGGCTGCAGTCGGCATCTCAGGAGAGAACCTGTGGGTAGAGTCAAATTAAGAGTCGATACGGAAGAACCGGTCATTCGGCATCGCCGCGCTGATAAGGCGCATCGCCGCGACCTGGCCGGTCCCGACCCCATCGTGCGCATCGGGATTATGGAAGAATACGACCGGATTGAGTTCTCCGTGGATGACATATTCGATATCATCGCCTTGAACGGCAATGTCGTTGCATCCGGCATCAGATCGGACGCGCAATGGTATGTCGCGCCCTATGAGACCGAAGAAGCGCGGGCTATTTACAGCATTTTAACGACCGCTTTCGCCGACCGCGATTCAGCCGACGAACTACGCAAACGATTAGCGAGCGAAGGACATCCGGCGCGCATCGCCGAAATTGGCGATGAAGTCTGCATCGACGGTCGAGTTGTAGCCGATAATGTCAAATATCGCGTCCTCATCGGGCGCTGGCCAACCGAAAAGGAAGCTAAATCCGCACTTGAACCATTTCGCGATGAATTCGCGCCGCGCGTCATCCGCCAAATCGTCCGGCCCGCAACCGGCATAATCGATGTTAAAGATAACAATTTCGATTGGTCGTTTCAAATTCAGGACGGATTTCGAATCGTTCCGCGCAGCCATAACTGCCCGGTGATGCTCTACGATGTGCGCGAAGGCACGGGCTTTCACTGGGAACGCGAGGTTGACCGGCAGTATCCCGGTATTATTGAGATTCGCATCGACCATCGCGCGCTGCTGATGGCATATACCGAAGTGCCGCTCGAAACCTATCTTAAGGGCGTTGTGCCATCCGAGATGCCGGCTTCTTATCCTTTGGAAGCGCTAAAAGCCCAAGCCATCGCAGCACGCAGCGAAGTGCTGGCTAAAATGGGCGCCAAACACCCCAACGACCCGTTCGACCTATGCGCCCATGTGCATTGTCAGGCTTACTCTGGCTGCACACACCACGACCCGCGGTCTTCGCAGGCAGTCGAAGAGACCCGCGGCCAAGTCCTCATCCTGCATAATATGGTCGCTGAAGCCGTCTATTCCTCCACCTGCGGCGGACACAGCGAGGATAAGGTCAATGTCTGGAATCCACCCGACGCGCCGCACCTGAAAGGCAAATGGGATGCGCCTGAAGGACAGACATTCAGTTCTATTGCGAGCGATACCTACCCGCTCGACCTAACTAGCGAGAAGCATGTCGCACAATGGATAGCTTCCAAGCCCAAAGTCTGGTGCAATGTCGAAGCCCATCCCGATCTGCCGCTGATTTTAACCCGCGCAATGGACAACTTCCGCTGGGAAGTTTCATTTTCGCGTCGTGAATTAGAGGACATCATCAAGCGGAAGTCGGGCGAAGATATCGGGCAGTTATTGGATATTATTCCCATCCGGCGCGGCATTTCCGGGCGGTTGATGGAGATTGAGATTCAGGGGACAAAGAAGAACCTGCGCATTCAGCGCGAACTAAATATCCGCGCCGCGCTGTCGCAGCGCTATTTGAAATCGGCTTGTTTCGTGCTGGACATCGAATACAGCGCCGAAAGCCGACCGGTCAATTTCATTCTCAAAGGTGCAGGTTGGGGGCACGGGGTCGGAATGTGCCAGGTCGGCGCCGGCGTAATGGCCGCCCAAGGTAAAAAAGTCGAGGATATCTTAAAACACTACTACCCCGGGACGAAAATAGACAAGGTGTATTAGAGTAGAAAGTTATGCGGAGAGAAAGTGAGCAAGCCGGACAGTGCTTGCTCGCTTTCCTTTGGCTTGTATTACCCGCTAATCTACTTAATGAGCGTCATTTTTTTAGTTATCATACGACCCTCCGCCTCCATTCGCAACAGGTAGAGACCGCTGGGAGCGCAGTGACTATTCCAGATTGTCTGATGGACGCCGGCTAACTGACGCTCATCGACCAGTGTTGCTACCAGACGGCTTGATATATCCCGCACTTCCAACTTCATAACGACTTCCCGCGGCAAGGAATATCGAATCTGCACCAATTCGTTGAATGGATTAGGAAATACCGCTTCAAGATTGTAACCTTCCGGCGCCTGGTGCGCTTTGTAATCTACTGACATTTCAAGTCTTTTCAACGCCATTTGAACACAGGAATGAGCGCTGTCGTCCTGCATAAAATAGAGCGGAAAGCCGAAGACGATGACGCTGCCGCCGTTATCTATGCGATTAAATACCGCACAGGGCCGGTCGTGGAACTCAGATTGAACGCTGGATTGAAAGCGATAGAAAGAATTAGGTCCGTCCACACTCCAACAATATGATATTCCGGTCCAATTCTCCGGAATTTTACCGCGGTCCAGACTGAGAGTCGGCCAGCCGTCTGTCGCTGCCGCGCCGCTAAATTCGCTTGCCATCGATTTTATACCCCCTCTAAGACCAAATATCCGGTAGAATAAATCTGTGCTGTCCAAGTCCAAGTCCGCGCGTCCCAGCATATTACTAACAATATCCCTGCCGGTTATTATCATTTTGCCGCCGTAACGAATGTAACTTATAATAAAACCCAAGTGTTGATTCATGCTAATTGAGTACAATCTTCAGCGTGCCAGAGAATCGCTCCATACTGTCCGGCATCACGGGCGGACAGCGGCCTGTTTTCTATGCTCATAAATTGGTTTAAGTCTAATCCATCTCTCTCGGCCGGTGATACAGCCATCCAGTAAAAGTCATCCACCTGCTTGTCGGTGGGAAAGCCTGGACGTCCCCAAACTTGATCTGCCATTTTAGACTCCTATTATGGATTTATGTATGAATAAGGGCCTCCAAATGCCCCTATATCCGAGATTGTGCCATTTTTATCAAGAATATTTGGATTGCCTGCATCAATGGCTGGTGAATTAGGTGATAATCGATAAGAATTAGGTAGAAATTGTGGGTTATCAAAAATATCAGTAGTACGTGGGGCACCCCCGAAATAATTTCTTGTGTTATTCCAGAAAAGATTACAACCATATTCTGTCCAATTGTTATAATACGTGACATCATGATATCCAGAATTGCAATTTATAATAATACAATTATACACTGTTGCTTTAGTATATTGAATATAAAATCCCCAATCAACACTATCTATAATGCAGTTTGCTGCAAATCCCTCTCCTACGAAAACAATGCCGTTTTGATCAGTTCTTGGACCCTTAATAATGCAATTATAAATCGTTACTGACGAACCAAAATTATTTGCAATACCATTAAAATCAGGTAATAATGTAAATCCGCGAATAACAAAATGTTGAAAAGGTGAACCAACATCTATCCGGATAACATCATTCCAACCTAAGCCATTTATTATTGTTTGTTCTGGTCCATTTTCGCTTTCAAGCCATATATTCCTTCCCCCTGAACGCACACCTTCCCTATAAGTTCCCGCCCTGACCCTAACCGTATCCCCGTCCCGGCTGGCGTTTATCGCGCCTTGTATGGTCGTATAATCGTCCGGCACCCACAGGACGCGATGGTTGTCCACCGTCAAGCCGATTGGTTCGCTGACGCCGATGTTGCCGGCGCTGTCCCAAGCCCGGATTTCAACGATGCGCCGGCCATTTGGAAAGCGCCAACTGTTCCAACGAACAGCATAAAGTGAGTCGCCCTGCCCGGCGAGAACAAATTCAATTTCGCCGTCGATATAGATTTTCAGGCTGTCGATAGGGGATTCGTCGCGCGCGAGGAAACACAACTCGACTGTGTCACGCACAGTCGAGCCGGCGAACGGCGCGAGCCAGGTTATTATGGGTGGTGTTCGGTCAGGCGGCGGGGGAGGTGTTGTGTTTGTAACTTTGATGGATAGATTTGGCGATATTCCGACATTGCCGGCTTTATCGTAAGCCCGGGCTTCGAGCGTATAGACGCCGTCGGAGTCGGAAAGGGTGTTCCAGGTGAAGGTGTAAAGGGTGTCGTCGAGAGGAGCCGCAGGCCGGGATGCAATGCGCCACAGGTCAGGGGCGAAGCCGTTCTTGAAGATACGGATGGAGTCGAGTCCGGATTCGTCGAATGCGGTTATGACGATTTCGACGCTGTTGGAGACGACTATATGCGAACCTATTTTGCCATCGACCGAAACCCATTCGACCACCGGCGGACGAATATCCGGCAGCGGCGTCAAAATAGTCTTCTCTTCAGTGCAGGATAAAATCGCTGCCAAAAGAAGCAAAACGCAAAATAGATAAATAAATCTAATCGAATGTAGAGTTGTCAAATACATTGGAATTCTCATATTAGGTTGATTGAACACGCCGTCTTTAAATTAATATAGCACAAACTAACGCTGATGTCAAGTGTCGATGTAAAGTCGTTGGAAATTGAACATTGCTTCGCTAAGCCGGGGATTTTAATCTAGATTCCCGCTTGAGCGGGAATGACGCATAAAAAAGCCGTCGACCACGGCGGGTCGACGGCGGGCGACTCACTCCCTTTACATCCCCCCGCAAGTGGGGAGAATATTCCCCGCTGCCAACTCGCCGCAGTCGGCAGCGATCATCATCCTCATTCACCTCAGAGCCGGACGATTTTGAAAATATGCGCGGGCATTTTGTAGGGATTCAGTTCAATGTAATTATGTCCGCCGTGCCAGATGTAGCGCTCACCGGTTAACAGGTCATACACGGCATAAGGCTCATCCCAACGAATTCTAAATTCCTCCAAAGGCAGATCCACCCAGCCGATTTGGGTGTTGAAGGGGTCGAGGTTGACGGCGACGAGGATGATGTTGGAGCAATCGTCGGTGCGCTTGCTGTAGAAAATCAGCAGCGGATTGTCGATGGGATGAATTTGCAGACCGCCGTTTATCGACCAGTCGCTCTGCAGAGCGGGATTTTCGCGCCGGATGCGGTTGATAGTGGCAATCAGCGGTCTTAGGCTGTGCGGCGCGTCCAAATCCCAGTTCTTAATTTCGTATTTCTCGCTGTCGAGATACTCTTCGCTGCCGGTTTCGCGCGGGGTGTTGACGCATAACTCGAAAGCCGGTCCATACATTCCATAACTTGCACCGGCTGTGGCAGCCAAGACCAGCCGCGCGATGAAAGCCGGCCGGCCGCCGGTCTGCAGATATTCATGCAGTATATCGGGCGTGTTAGTCCATAAATTCGGACGGAAGTATTCACGCGAGGGGGACTGCGTTAATTCCTTAAAATAACTCTCCAGTTCCCATTTATCGTTGCGCCAGGTGAAGTAAGTATATGATTGTGTGAAACCTAACTTTGCCAGCCGGTTCATTACTTTTGGACGGGTGAAGGCTTCAGATAGAAATATTAAATCGGGATACTGCGCTTTTAACCCGCCGATGAGCCATTCCCAAAAAGCAAACGGCTTAGTGTGGGGATTGTCAACGCGGAAAATGCGCACACTCTGATCACACCAAAAAGCAAAAATCGACCTTACTTCGAGCCAAAGTGACTTCCAGTCGATGCATTCGAAATCGAAAGGATAGATATCTTGATACTTCTTAGGCGGATTTTCGGCGTATTGAATCGTGCCGTCAGGGCGCTTTTTAAACCACTCGGGGTGTTCTTTCAAATAGGGATGATCGGGCGAGCATTGAAGGGCAATGTCGAGAGCGATTTCGATGCCGTAGTCTTGCTGCGCCGTTTTTACCAACCGGCGGAAACTCTCGAGTGAGCCGAGGTCTTTATGCACCGCCTTATGTCCGCCTTCAGTTGAGCCTATCGCCCACGGGCAGCCGACATCGCCGGGCTGGCATTCCAACACATTATTCCGACCCTTGCGCAGAGTTTCGCCAATGGGATGAATCGGCGGGAAATAAAGCACATCGAAGCCCATTTCAACAAAGTAAGGCAGCCGGGCTAAGATATCATCGAAAGCGCTATGTTTGCCGGCTTCGTGCGCCCACGAACGCGGGAATATTTCATACCAAGTCGAAAAGCGGGCTTTGAGCCGGTCCACCGCTACATTCAACTCCTTGCCATAGCGCGTAGATTTGGAACGGTCCGGATAACGCGCCATAAGATGGGAGATAATTTTCTCAAATCTCGCCATACGCGCCATCTGCTTGCGGTCGGATAGTATATCACGCCGTTTAAGCGTTTCGACCGCCTGGCACAGACGGTCGCGGTCACGACCGGCGGCTCGTCCCGCAGCGGCTTCGATTAGTTCAGCCCCAATGATAAAATCCATACTATCAGACTGGCCGGCTTCAATGCGCTTCTTAATTTGTTTCAGCCAGGTCGCAAATGTATCTATCCAGCCTTCGATAGTATAATAATACTGACCAATCTTGGAAACCGTGAAATCGCCCTGAAAACGATCGTTGACG
>VGIO01000022.1 GCA_016867855.1 Calditrichota bacterium | reverse complement strand
TGACGACATCTTACGCTTGACATAGCGCTAGATGCCTCTGACCGCATTTTACCTTCAAATCTAAGAATTGACGATGTCCAATTTCGCTCTTGCCCTGAACGAATTTGCAATCGATAATAATAACCCGGGCGGATGAAGCATCCGCCTTGTCAATAGGGATTTAATAAATATGTCAAATAAAAGCACGGCTGAAGAAATCCACGCGTCTGTCCGACAGCATTATGCGCAAGTTGTCGAATCGGTTTCATCCGGTTGTTGCGGACCAGCGCCTTGCTGCGGGACATCTTCGCCGGTCGAAATATCGAAGCGAGCAGGCTATACGCCTATACAGATAAAAGTAGTTCCGGAAGAATCTAATTTAGGTTTGGGCTGCGGCAATCCGACTGCCATTGCGGCGCTTAAGCCTGGCGAGCGAGTGCTGGATTTAGGCAGCGGCGCCGGCTTCGACTGCTTCCTTGCTGCCAAAGCCGTCGGCGAAAGCGGTTATGTTATCGGCGTCGATATGACGCCTGAGATGGTCGCTAAAGCCCGCGCAAACGCCCACCGAAGTGGTTATAAGAATGTCGAATTTCGTCTCGGTGAAATCGAGCGGCTACCCATCGAATCGCACAGTGTCGATGTAATCATCTCCAACTGTGTCGTGAATTTAGCGCCTGACAAACATATCGTCCTCAAGGAAGCCTTTCGGGTTCTGAAGCCTGGCGGCAGGCTGGCTATTACCGACATCGTCGCTAAACAGCCTGTGCCGGAAACAATTCGCAATGATGCGCATTTGTGGTCTCGTTGCGCTGCCGGCGCGCTGCCCATAGACGATTGGAAGGCGACGCTGAGTGAATTAGGTTTTAAAGATATCAATATTAAACCTATAGAACACAGCGCAGATTTGATGAAAACGTGGAGTTCGACAACCGATTTAAGATTTTTCTTCACTTCGGCGGAGATAGAGGCAATTAAGCCATTAGCATAAGAGAAAATACAATGTCCAATAAAATCATCGGTATAGATTTAGGCACGACGAACTCGTGCGTATCGGTAATGGAAGGTGGCCAGCCGGTCGTCATTCCCAATTCAGAAGGCTCGCGCACTACGCCCTCGGTAGTCGCCTTCGCTAAGAGCGGCGAGCGTTTAGTCGGCGGGCCGGCCAAGCGGCAGGCTGTAACCAATCCCAGTCGCACGGTATATTCCATCAAGCGCTTTATGGGCCGCACATTTACGGAAGTTGAGACTGAGCGCAAGATGGTGCCTTATACTGTAATTTCAGACAGCGATGGCAAAGTACGCGTTAAAATCGACGACAAAGTCTATCCGCCGCCGGAAATATCAGCGATGGTGCTGCAGAAAATGAGACAGTCGGCAGAAGATTATTTAGGCGAGAAGGTTACCCGTGCCGTTATCACTGTGCCGGCCTATTTCAACGATTCGCAGCGTCAAGCCACAAAGGAAGCCGGGGAAGTCGCCGGGCTGAAGGTCGAACGCATCATCAACGAGCCGACCGCCGCGGCGTTGGCTTACGGCTTGGATAAAAAGAAGGAAGAGAAGATCGCGGTCTATGACCTCGGCGGCGGGACTTTCGATATATCCATCCTCGAGATAGGAGAAGGCGTATTCGAAGTGCGCTCGACTAACGGCGATACACATCTCGGCGGCGACGACTTCGACCAGCGCCTCATCGACTATGCCGCTGACGAATTCAAACGCACTGAAGGCGTGGACCTGCGCAAAGACCCAATGGCGTTGCAGCGGCTGAAAGAGGCTTGTGAAAAGGCAAAAATAGAACTCTCTTCCTCAGTGCAAACACAAGTCAATCTGCCGTTTATCACCGCCACGGCTGACGGTCCTAAACACCTCGATATACCTATCACCCGTGCCACATTTGAGAAATTGATTGCCGACCTGATTCAGCGCAGCATCGATCCCTGCGAGCGAGCGCTGCGGGATGCGAAATTATCGCAGTCCGACATCGATGAGGTCATCCTCGTAGGAGGTTCGACACGGGTGCCGGCGGTCATCGAAGCAGTGCGCAAATTCTTCGGTAAAGAGCCTAACCGGTCGGTAAATCCGGATGAGGTTGTCGCCGTCGGCGCGGCTATTCAAGGCGGCGTTCTGGCTGGGGATGTGTCGGATATAGTGCTGCTGGATGTAACACCTCTTTCGCTCGGTATTGAGACCCTCGGCGGCGTGTTGACGGTGCTTATCGCAGCCAATACAACTATCCCGACCAAACGCGAGGAAATCTTCTCGACTGCTTCCGATGGACAGACGACCGTCGATATCCATGTCCTGCAGGGCGAGCGTCCGATGGCTATCGACAACAAAACCATCGGCCGCTTTCAACTGACCGGCATTCCTCCGGCGCCGCGCGGCATTCCGCAAATCAGTGTAGCGTTCGACATCGACGCCAATGGCATCCTGTCGGTAACCGCCAAAGATAAAGCCACTGGGCGCGAGCAGAATATTAAAATTCAGGCATCGTCGGGATTGACCAAAGAAGAGGTCGAAAAGATGAAAACCGACGCTAAGGCTCACGCCGACGAAGACCGCCGCCGCCGCGAGGAAGTCGAAACCCGCAACCTTGCCGACCAAAAAGTCTGGCAGACCGAGAAGCAGATTCAAGAGTTGGGCGATAAGGTCGATCCGGAGTCCAAAGCCCGCTTGCAAGCCGCAGTTGACCGCATCAAAGAGGCTCTCAAAGGTTCAAATATGACCGAAATCAAGTCGGCTTCGGACGATTTGGATAAAGTTTGGCAGGATGTATCGACCAGGATGTATGAGAATGTATCCAAGCAACAAGCCGGCGGCGCTTCCGGCGGGCAGGAACCACCGCGCGCTGAAAAATCACCCGGCGCCGACAAAGGCGGCGAAGTCAAAGCAGATTATGAAGTCGTCGAATAATGATGATGATGATGATGATTAATGTGCAACCTCATCATCATCATCAGCATTAGCATCAGCATTCTACTCACACCTTACACTTAATACTTTAAATGGCTTGGATGGAATCCGAGCCATTTTTTTTATCAAGTCAAAGAAATCCTAAAAGAATATTGACATAAACTTGAGTCGGATATATATTATTACATACAAGTCTGTAATACACACCAGTCTGTAATAATTAGGGTATCAAATTGGAATCTATTCCTAATCCTAAAATCATCGAAAAACGCGCCTATAATGTCTATCATAGCGATGGCATATTCGATATGGTGATAGGCTTGACGTTGTTGGCTTATGGCATCCTGAATTTCTTCGACATGCATCCTTGGATGTCTTTTGTGATTGCATTTCTGCCAGCCGTTTCGGTGCGCTGGCTGAAAAAGAAAATAACTTACCCGCGGGTAGGATTTGTCAAATTCGTCGAGTGGAAATCGACCCGCTGGACGACGGCGCTGATAATCGCTGGGATACTGATGGTTATGGTTTTAGGTTTCGTTCTGCTGCCTAAAATCATAGGCGAACCAAGTCAGGTAAAATTCCGTCTTGTCGAAAGCATTGCAATATATTCAGTTGGAATAATGCTGCTTGGTTTGCTCTTGGCTGTGGCTTATCTGCAGCATTTGACCAGACTCTACGGCTATGCGCTCTTAATTGCAGTCTGTGCGACAGCAGGACATTTAATGCATATCGGTCTCGAATACTACATCGCATTTATCGGCGCGGTGGCTGCGGTCGTGGGGATAGTCTTGTTTATCAGATTCCTTAAGCGCTATCCGCGCTTAGAGGGAGATGAGTCTTATGCGGGATAAAGCTGTGAGTCTGCCTAATCAGGCTCGCCTTTACACTCTCGACCGTATCATTCACGAACCGGCGCGGCTGCTGATTGTTACGCATCTGGCGGCAGTAGAGTCGGCGGATTTTGTGTTCCTGCTGAGGCAGACCGGTCTGACGAAAGGTAATTTATCGGCGCATCTGCGGACTTTGGAAGCGGCTGGCTATATCGAAGTGAAGAAGGAATTTGTCGAACGTATTCCGCGCACACTGCTGAGGCTTTCGGCGACGGGGAGGGAGGCTTTGAAGGAATATCGAAGACAGATGAAACAGATAATTCATCAATAACTAATACCAATGCTAATGACAATGCTAATTACAATGAAAATGACAATATTAACAAGTTGATGTTTATATATTCATACATTATCATTGACTTAGCATTGACATTTAATTTCTCCCTTTCTCCTCAAACGCGCATCTTCCCGCTCCGACCACACCCGCCATACTGCCTAAAGCCGATGATTTCAGGCGCAGATTAGTTTGATAGACCTTAAAGGCGCGTTTGGAAATTTCTTCCAACGCGGCTTCGTAAAGATAAGGACCTGAGGCTGAAATGCCGCCGCCGATGACGATAATCTCCGGATTAAAGATATTGACCAGCCCGGCCAGGCCTATTCCGAGCATCCGTCCTATATAACGGAAGACATCTATGGCGTGAAGGTTATTTTCTTTAGCCATTAAGGCTAACTTGCGTAAGCCGAATTCAGCTGAAAATGGGTGTTTTTTAAAAATATAACTTCGAAGGCCGGTGCGGCCGATATACGATTCCAGGCAGCCGTTGGATCCGCAGCCGCAGACAGGACCTTGGATAGAAATAGGGATGTGTCCGATTTCACCGCCTCCGCCGTCGATGCCGCGGACTAGCCTGCCGCCGCTCACTATCGCGCCGCCTACGCCGGTTCCGAGCGTTATGGCGATAAAGTTGTCCGAACCTTGCGCCGCCCCAATGAAGCCCTCGCCGACCGCGAACATATTCGCATCGTTGTCCATCACAACCGGCAAACCGGTGTTGAACTCCAAATCGGCAACGAGCGAACCTTTGAGGAAAGCGATACAATTAGGCGAGGCGATTATATTGCGGCGGTCTTTGTCCAGCAAACCAGCCACACCCAAGCCGATGGCTTTTAATGGGATGTCGGATAATGATTGTAAACGTTCAATTGCATTTAGTATCTGCTCTAATAGCGCGTTATATTCGCCGCGCACCCGGCTGGCTTCGGAAAAATTGCCCGTCAGCGAGCCGTCGAATGACACCAGCGCGGCTTTGAGCCGCGTCCCACCGATGTCCAAACCCACGACATTGAATTCTGAGGTCGGCATAGTTCAATCGTCCTGTTTAGAGCCAATGTTCACTTCTGATTGAAGAGAATACTCCAGCGTCTATCGTCCGACTGGATAATTTTCAACTCGACCGGTTCGTCCGAGTGGAGTGGGGAGGAGCCGGTAATCCGGTCGCCGTCGGGACTGAGCAAATCCATCGACAATTGCAAAGGTTCCCGGGATCCTCGCTGGACGATTCGCCATTTCATAGCGCTGAGTCTTTCAAGCGTTATCCAGACGGATGCGCGGCGAAAGCGTAGTGAGGCTCTTCCCCAGTGAGTCGGAAGACGCGGCGCGATGTTCAAGTATATTCCTGAAGTCGGTTTAATGCCCCATATATCATCGTTCAGCAGACGGATATATTCAGCCAGCGAGGAGGCGAAGGAATAATCACCGGTGATGTTATCCTGATTAGGCTGCCATTCGCCATTTTCGCACTCAGGCAGGCTGCCGATTAGATTGCTGGTCATCCGGACGCTGAGTGTATCGAATAAACGCCATAAGCGCTCATAATCGTTCGCCAGTCTATATATATCCGCCAGCCGTCCGCAAGTCCATATCCAAGTATCGCCGTTGAAAGTTGTGCCGGGCGAACCTTCTTCCGGTCGATATTCGTGCGCGCCTTGATAAGCCGAGTCGGCCGGCGACAGGCTGCGAAAACCTGTCGCCGTGATAAGGTCGTTTTCGAAGGCTTTGGCTAACAATTGCGCATTCAGAAGGGAATATTCCGGTTTCAACCATCCGAGCGCCAGTATCGCAGCAGATCGCTGCGAACTATCCACCGGCGGAAAGAAATTTCCTCTTTTATCAAAGCACAATTTAATATTCGTTGTGTCGATAAGGAGACGGTCATACCAGTTGCCACTCAGCCGGTTATGAAAGGCTTCCATTGCCGCATCGGCAGTCAATGGAATGAGATATTGTCTATTATCCAAGCCGAAGGCGACCGGTGGGATGTTGCTCAGCGCCCAACGCCGCGTGCCTTCCAGCGCGCTGAGCGGTAGATTGGGAAAATGTAAGGGCTCGTTAGGTGTCAATACCTGGTGAAACTGGGGATTTTCGCCTACTCTTCGACTTAGGATATACTCACGACGGGGATGTTCTAACAAAAACCGCCGCGCTAAGCCGAAAAGAACCTGCGTCTCGATAGCGGCGCCGGTTTTTAAAGTATTTCTTGAACCATATAACGGAATTGAGCCACCAGCCGTATAATAACCTAACAAGAGATGTGGTGCTTCAAGCATTTTAGCGACCGCCCAGGCGGCGGCTTTAATCATCCGCTCTTCGGCTAAATCGGTAATATCCTCCGGATAACATTTTTCGACGCGCTCATAGGCGCGCGCTAATAATCCAAAGGATGCCGGATCCACTTCTGCCCAGCGTAAAGGCGTAATCTGCATCGGCGCCGGACGGATAGCCGATGAATAAAAATTGACGCCGTCAACGCCAGCCGCCGTCTCAAATAACTGCACACAACGCGCACCCGAACCGTCGGCAATCGAAAGGCCGGGGATGGATAAACCCAAATGAAATGGATTACTAAAAGGCGTCCAAGGAATACCGGTTAGGAGAAAGTGTTCCGTTCGATATTCGGCTGAACCGTTGCTCATCATAATCCGGTGCGTATTTTCGGTATATAATTTATTCAGAGACACCAGCGCCCTATTGAAAGCGTGTTCGGTGAGTTTATCATCGCATCGGAAAATATAATTATCCAGCGTCCGGCGCCAAGCCAGGCTGTTTTCAGCCTGCCAGATTTCTAGACTGTCCAAAATTGCCCGGCCCACGGCTCGGGCTTGACCGGATAGGCTCAAACCGATTGCAATACGCACTTTTTTCTTGGCTGTAAATAGCAGTTCTTCATATATTTGCAATTCATCGCCGCCCTTACCGCCGCGCAGCCGGCTAAGACGATAATCTGCTGTAATGATTGTGAGGGTATTATTGATATCGACAGGACAATCTGCCGTTGAACGAACCGGACTATGGTCTATACATTTAGGGCTTGGAATACTCGACGCTTTGATTTCGTCCGTTATGGATTTCGGGCCGGCATAGAGAACTCTGAATATGAAATCTTCACGTCGTTTGAATTGCAAAGTTAAAACTATACCATCGCGCTTATAAGGCAGTTCGATGCGCTCAATTAACCCACTTTTGTAATATCGTTCTACCCATCTCGGATAGACAATGCACATCTCCAGATCGCGGTCCAATCGACCTTGGGTCGGGCTGACTATTTCCCAGCCAGCGATATAGCGTTTGTCCCATTTCCAATATCCAAATTCATATCTCTCGCTGCTGCGAAAGGCATCGTCGAAATACCAACCGCCTATCCCGTTCGTCAGCAGCGCAAATTTATCGTCGCCAGGGTAAATTGTATCGCTTAGCGAATCTAAAAAGCCAAATGTAATTTCATAACTTTGCCGGGAACGACAACCGAATATTAATGCTAATGCCAATGCCAATGACAATGCTGATATAAATGTTTTAACCCTTTTATTGGCATCAGCATCAGCAATAGTATGAATCTTATTCATTGAAAAATCCGCCTATTTGCTTAATCATATCGTCTTTCGATTTGGGCATTATTATCCTGCCGGGCAAGGCTGAGCGAATAGTTGCGCCATAACTTTTCACGACGACGCGAGGGTCGAGGATGACAATCGCGCCGCGGTCGGCAGCGCTTCTAATCAGGCGTCCGGCGCCCTGGCGAGTGCGCAGCACGGCTAAAGGCAGTTGATATTCGCCGAATGGATTACGGCCGGCTTGACGCAGCAGGTCGGCACGGGCCGAGATGACTGGATCAGTCGGAACATCGAAGGGCAGTTTGACGATGACGACGATTTCTAGCGCCGCGCCGGGCAGGTCGATGCCTTCCCATAACGAATCCGTGCCAAGCAAGAGGCTGCCTTTGGTCTGTTTGAAGCGCCGCACCAGACGGTCGCGGTCGCTGCGTCCGCGCTGGACGAATATTTCGACGCCAGTTCCAAGCAGCGTTCTATTTAGCGTCTTCTCAACTGAACGCAGGGCTTGATAAGATGTGAACAGGGCTAAAGTTGAGCGCTGTAATTCCACCGCGCAGACGGTCAAAAACTCCGCGGCGAACTTCAAAGCCTCGCTTGTATTATCGACCGGCGAAGGTGAAAAGGTCGGACAGCAGACAATACAATTGCGTTCAAAGTCGAACGGCGAGCCGAATTGCGCCGTAAGAATGCGCTCGCCCGGCAGGAGATCTAAGCCCAGCCGGCTGATTAGATGGGCGAAAGCACCACGGCCACGGGCCGTCGCCAGGGTTGCCGATGTCAACACCGAAGCCTCCAACCGTCCAAATAGTGCGTCGCTAAGCAGTTTGTTCAGTTCCAACGGTGCTGTCTTTAGATGCAGCGGCTCTTTATCTTCGACCGGAACCTCAACCCAATAAATGCGATTCTCATCATCCATCTTAAGCGAGAGATTGAACATCAGGGCGATTTCGCGATATTCTTCGACGGCGGCGGTTATCTCCTGTTGCAGCGCCGGCGGTAAAGAATGTCCCTCATCAACATCGGAAAATGACTCGATGATGTAATCAAGCCCGGATAAGATTTCGATGAGCGTATCTTTTAAACTCCCACCAGTCGCGGCAAGCGTGGAATGCAACCGGTCTTTAGGCTTGTATTTATAAGGAATTGGATAGGAATTATTCGACTCCGGGACAGGGAACAACATCCGCAGGGTTGTGAAGAAGCGGTCAACCTCGGATTGCGTATCATTAGCCAGGGTTGACAGACGCTCGCATAAGGCGACATATTTATCGTTCAACGGCTGGGCGGCGAGCATTGTCCAGAGTTCGCCGTTGCGCCGGCAGAGTCGGCCGATACGTTCTAGCGCCGAACGCATTAAATACGACACGCAGTCGGTCGAAAACTGGTCGGTGGCGGCATCTTCAAGATGATGCGCTTCGTCGAAAACGACGCAATGAAAATCGGCGAGAAGTCCGGCTGCGTTGAGCAAGTCGGCGAGAAGCAGGCTGTGATTGGCGACGACGATGTCGCTGATGACCGCCGTGCGGTGAATTCTGGTCAGGGGACATTCGCGTCCGCCGTGTCCGCAGCCGCGTCCGCCGCAGTAGCCCGGCTCAGAGGCAATCAAGCGCAGAACCATCTCGCCGTCGCCATTGTCGCCGCGCACGGCGGTGATTTCGCTTAAATCGCCGGTTAAAGTTGCATCGACCCAGCGGACAAGCAGCGCCGCGCGCTCGCGCACCGCGAAAGAATAGCGCTCAGGTTCAGCGCATAGATTCCGCCATTTTGTCCAACAAAGATAATTCCTTCTACCCTTTAGCAGCGCGGCTTTGAAAGGGCGTCCGGCGATCGCGCCAAGACGCGGAATCTCGGTGTAGAATAATTGGTCTTGTAGGTTTTTTGTATGAGTTGATACGATTGTCTTTTTTCCGGATAGCAGTGCCGGGACAAGATAGGCGAGTGATTTGCCGACGCCGGTGCCGGCTTCGACGACGATGATTTGCCCGCTCTTTAAGGCTTCGACGATTTCAGCCGCCATATCAATCTGCTCGCGGCGCAGTTCATA
The DNA here is from genome assembly GCA_016867855.1 of Calditrichota bacterium. Lineage (GTDB taxonomy): Bacteria > Electryoneota > AABM5-125-24 > Hatepunaeales > Hatepunaeaceae > VGIO01. The sequence goes on along the minus strand of VGIO01000022.1, from coordinate 13,941 downwards.
GTTCGGAATTATCGAACTGAAGCGAGCCTTATCGTGAAATATGTCTTGGATTGGCTCAATATCCACATCATCGGTTGATTTCTTTGCCCTGTCGAAGATGAAGACATTATCGCGGCCAGAATTGGAACTCCAGAACGGGTCAGGATGAAAAGACGGCTTCGGTTCTAGAGTATCTTTAAAAATTTCGATGATGTCTCTGAGTGTGTTGGCAAGCGGCGAGGATGTGCCTTCGACCAGTCTGCGGGCTTGCGATAATTGCGTTCGATGGACTTGGGATAATTTCTCAAGCAGGATGGCGAATAGTTCACCAGTAGCGGCGGCATCGTCGGCGGCGCGATGGCAAGGTCGGGTCAAAGTTCTAAATAAGGCGGCGAGATGCGCAAGACCATAACTATGCAGGCAAGGATATATAAATCGCGCTAAAAGGGCGCTGTCGTGGGAGATTGGAACGGTGCGAGAGCGCTGGAAATGATGGGCGAGCGCCGACGTGGCTGACAAAAACGAAAGGTCGAATTCGATATGATGTCCGACGAGCGGGTGTTGGCCGATGAAATCGACGAATTCATCGGCGACACTATCCAGGCGCGGCGCTCTAAGTAAATCGTGGTCGTCGATGCCGGTCAGTTGGACGATTTCACGCGGCAGGCTGCGGACGGAGGGTTTGACCAATTGGCTGTAACGGGCTGTCGGTTTGCCGCCTTGAAACAGAACCGCGCCGAGTTCGATAATCTCGCAGGCAAAAGGGTCAAGTCCAGTCGTCTCGACATCGATTACAACATAAGATGGAAGCAGGCAGCCGGCGCCAAGCGTTTCCGCTGCCGGACAGCGGCTTGAGCTATTTTGTTCCTCCTCTTTGTGAGTCATTAGGTTTCGCTTTTATTAAGGCAAAGTCCCTGCCGTTTGAGAATTTGAACATCTATTTCGCTGGAATTTACTTAAAGAGAATATGAAGGGCGGGATAAATCCAGTCCTCCTGAGTTACGAATTTACTTCAGACTGCAAATATCCAATACACGGGCAGCAGCGGCTTCGTCGAAGCGCGAGACCGGCGTTAGCGTAGGGGCTTGATGCAGTAGTTCCGGATGCTCTTTGGCTTCGCAGTCGATTTGCAACATTGCTTCGATGAAGGCGTCGAGCGCGGCTAAAGTCTCGGTCTCGGTCGGCTCAATCATCAGCGCTTCGTGGATGACCAGCGGGAAGTTTATGGTCGGGGCGTGAAAGCCAAAGTCGAGCAGCCGCTTGGCGATATCGACAGCCTTAACGCCGTATTTACCTTGATTGTCGGCTGAAAAAACGACTTCATGGGTGCAATAGCGGTCGAATGGCAGTTTATAGGTATCTTTCAGTCGGGCCAAGACATAATTCGCGTTGAGGATAGCGGTTTCGCTCATTCTTTTTAGTCCTTCGGCGCCTAAGGCAAACATATAAGCCATCGCGCGGATGAGGATGCTGAAATTGCCGAAATGACTCTGCACCTTGCCGATGGAGAGAGGGCGGTCGTAATCCCAATCCAGCCAGCCGTTGGAACTCTGCGAGATTCTCGGCAGCAGCAGGAAAGGTTCAAGGTCGCGCCGGACGGCGACTGGACCAGCGCCGGGGCCACCACCGCCGTGAGGCGTCGAAAAGGTCTTATGCAGGTTGATATGCACAATATCGAAGCCCATTAGTCCCGGTTTGGCAAGCCCGACCATCGCGTTGAGATTGGCGCCATCCATATAGAGCAGCGAACCGTTGCGATGAATCATATCCGCGACTTCGTCGATATGATCTTCATACAGCCCGACTGTATTGGGATTAGTAATCATCATAGCCGCGACATCGGGTGTCAATGCCTGCTTTAAGGCGTCGATGTCAATGCGTCCGCGGCTGTCGGAAGGCACGGAAACGCATTGATAGCCGCCCATCACAATCGAGGCTGGATTAGTGCCGTGTGCCGAATCTGGAATGAGTATCTTCGTGCGCTTTTCGCCGCGCTGTTTGAGCCAGGCGCGGATGAGGAATATACCGGTTAATTCGCCATGCGAACCGGCGGCCGGTTGGAGGGTGACCGCATCCAAACCGGTGATTTCCGCCAGCCATTTCTCGAGTTCCAGCATTATAGCCAGGGCTGTTTGGATGGTGTCAATTGGCTGATGAGGGTGAAGACCGGCAAATCCGGGCAAGCCGCTTATAGTCTCATTGACCTTCGGATTATATTTCATCGTGCAAGAGCCGAGCGGATAGAAACCTTTATCGATGTGGTGGTTGAGTGTCGATAAATTGATAAAATGACGCATAACTTCCGGCTCGGCGATTTGCGGTATGTCGAGTTCACAGCGCTGTAGTTCACCCGACGGACCGAGGACATCCTCAGGTAAGTCTGAATCGGGTATATAACCATTGCGAGCGTCAGAGCGCGGCAGGTCGAAGATTAAGGGGACTGACATTTTATTTTTGTTTAAGTATGTTTTTATACACAGAGCCATAATTCAGTTCGCATATTTCGCTGGCGTCATGCTGAGCGCAGTGAGCATCTCGTCTGGATAAATGGGGACGAGATCCTTCACTTCGTTCAGGATGACATATATAAACATACGCAAAGAATAATGTCGCTATGTATAAATGGATAATTATGAATCGAATACAGGGACGAACATTAGGCTGCGGCTGAGGCAAATTGCAACCGATACAGCCGGGCATAGATACCGTCCAAAGCCAGTAATTGCGCGTGTGTGCCGGTTTCGCGCACGCGTCCTTTATGCAGGACGACAATCTTATCCGCCTTGCGAATCGTTGAAAGTCGATGCGCGATGACCAATGTTGTTCGCCCGCGCATCAATCGCTCGAGTGCGGATTGGATTTTAATTTCGGTTTCAGTATCAATGGCGGCTGTAGCCTCGTCGAGCAACATTACCGACGGACTGGCGGCAATCGCCCGTGCTATGGCAAGCAACTGGCGTTCGCCGACTGAGATTTGCGCACCGCGTTCGCCGACCGGCTCGTCGATAAAATTTGGCAGCCGCTCGACGAAGGACATTGCGTTGGCTTCAGTCAAGGCTCGCTGTAAGACCTCGCCGCCGCGCGACAGTTCGCCTAAGGTAACATTTTCAGCGATACTGCCGCTGAACAGGAAAGTGTCTTGCAATACGACGCCGAAGGCTTGGCGCAGTTCGGAGAGATTCCATTTACCAATGTCCTTCCCATCGAGCAGAATCCGGCCCTCGTTCAGCTCCCAGAATCGCAGCAGCAGACTTATAAGCGTAGTCTTGCCGGCGCCGGTCGCGCCGACAATGGCGACCGTCGTTCCCGGTTCGACTGTAAAAGATACATCTTTGAGAACAGTTTCGCCAGTTTTATAGGCAAATTCGAGATGGTCGAAGATAATTTCTCCCTGTGTTTGCATTGCCGCTGCTACCCTGCCGCGGTCATCTGTAGGCAGGCGGCTCTCTTGCTTTGAATCTAACAGCCAAAATACCCGCTCAGCCGCTGCCATCGCGGCTTGCATCGTGTTGTAACGCTCGGCTAAATCGCGAATCGGGCGAAAGAAACGCTCAGCATACTGTAAAAAAGCCACTAATCCACCCCAGGTTAAGGCTGCGCCCAATATCATCTTTCCACCGGTCAATAATATTAAGGCTGTCGAAAGAGCCAGCAGAAAGGTAACTACCGGGAAGAATAGGGCGTAGTAGCGGATTGCCTGAATATAAGCGGAACGGAAATCAGCGTTGTGGATTTTAAACTGCTCGAAAGAAGTGTCGATACGATTAAAAACCTGGACCGTGCGCACACCGCTGATATGCTCTTGCATAAAGCCGTTCAGTTTGGCAAGCGCTTCACGAATGATACGGAAAGTCCTGCGCACACGCGACCGAAAGAGCGTCACTGCCCAGATTAACAGCGGCAGCACAGTGAAAGTAACAAGCGCCAACTTCCAATTCAGGATTAACAACACTGTAACTATGCCGGCCAGCGCCAGCAGGTCGCCGAATACCGATACGACAACCGTCGAGAACATCTCGTTCAAGGTCTGAACATCATTAGTTACACGGGTCATCCACCAGCCGATGGGACGGGAGTCGAGCAAACCGAGCGGCAGCCGCTGGAGATGGTCGAATAATTGCACCCGTAGATTCTGCACCACACGCTCGCCGATCCAGGAGGTCAAATAGACCTGAAAGAAGCGTAACACGACACCCAAAACAAGCGCGCCGGTCAATAATAAAGCAACCCAGCCTAATCCACTGATGCGCTTGACGGCGACATAATTGTCGATGCCGTGTTTGACTATCAACGGGCTGACGAGTTCGACGCCGGTTCCAGCCAGCAACAGCGCCACAGCCAGCGCTAACTGCAGTTTGTAAGGTTTCAGGTAGTTTAGCATCCGCTTCATAAGCCGCGCGTCATAGGCTTGGCCGATGATAGTATCGTCAGGGTGCGTCGGCAGCATTGGTCCAGCCATCAGATAACCTCAATTTCGCGGGCTAACCGCTGGCGGCGGGACATCCGGGCATAGAGTCCTTCTATTGCCAACAGTTCGTTATGCGAGCCGCTTTCGACAATTCGACCGTTTTGCAAAACGGCAATCCCATCAGCGCACTCGGCGGCGGCTAAACGATGCGTTATAAAAAGGACTGTCCGGTTCGATGCGGCGCTTGTCAAGCGGTCGAGTATCTCTTTTTCGGTATCAGCATCGACGGCTGAGAGCGCGTCGTCGAGGATGAGAATCGGCGATCGGCTGATTAAAGCCCGAGCAATCGTCAGACGTTGTTGCTGTCCGCCGGAAAGCGTAATACCTCGCTCGCCGAGTAATGTGTCGAGACGCTCTGGGAAGTCTTCCATATCGCGGTCGAAGGCGGCTGTCTTTATCGCCTCTGAAATGTCAGATTCACCGGCCTTCGAATTGCTAAAGAGAAGGTTTTCGCGGATAGTGGCTGAAAAAAGAAACGGCGTCTGGTCAACATAGCCGATTATTTGGCGTAGTCCGGCAATGGGAATTTTATTCCACTGAATCCCATCGATGCGAATACAACCGGCTTGCGGTTCATAGAGACGCACTAACAACCGTGCGACGGTGCTTTTCCCAGAGCCAGTCGCGCCGACGAGAGCAGTAATTTTGCCAGAGGGAAGGATTAGTTTGAAGTCATCAAGCACAGATTCGCCATCGCCGCGGTATCTGAAGCGGATATTATCGAATTCGACTTCCAGAGGCCGACCGATGGATTCTGCTGTTGGTCCGATGCAATCGGCCGAAGCGGACACGTTTCCGCTTGCTTCCCTATGCAGGCTGGGTGCAAATTGAGACGAGTTAACTATATGCGTATTAAGCGGTTGCGTCTCTCGTTCGACATCTAAAGTCTCTGAAACATCCTCAAACTGGGCTTTTTGGTCGAAGATATACATCAGCCGTTTATGCGAAGCGGCGCCTCGTTGATAGAGATGCACTACCCAGCCCAAGGCAATCATAGGCCAGGTCATCATCGAGAGGTAACTCATAAAGGCGATGAAACTACCCAGCGAGATTTTATCCAAGGCGACCTGCTGTCCGCCTATATAGAGTATGCCGGCAATGCCCATACCGATGAGAAAACCGATTGCCGGAAACATCAGCGCTTGCAGACGGGCGACGACCATACTGCGCCGGAAGTAGCGGCGGCAGACCGCGCCAAACTTTTCAGTCTCATAATCCTCGCGGACATAACCTTTGATGACACGTATCCCAGCCAAGTTTTCTTGCACCTGGGTCGTCAGTTGACCGTAAGTCTCTTGCTGCAGAATATAGGCTTTGTGCAGAGCGCGGGCGATGACGAGCATAGTGGCGGCGACCAACGGCGCAAGGAGCATAACAACCAACGCTAATTGCACATTGAGAATAAACATCAGAACTATCGAAAAGACAATCGTCAACTGGGTGTTGACCGTGTAAAGCAGTCCTGGTCCCATCACCATTCGGATCCGCTCCAAGTCATCGGTGGCGCGCGCCATAATATCGCCGGTGTGGTGGCGATCGAAGAAAGCCGGCGGCAATTTGAGGATGTGATTGAAAAATTTTTCGCGGATATCGCTTTCTACCCAGCGCGATACACCGATAATTACATCCCGCATATAAAACCGAAAAACACCGCCGACAGCCGCGCTGAAAATAATCGCACCGGTGCAAAGATAGAGGAAAGCAAGGTTTTTACCAGTATGCAAGCCGTCAATGCCGATTTTGAGCAACAACGGACTTATAGTTTCAGTAATCGAAACTAGGATGGTGGCAGATAAACCGAAAGCAATGCGGCGCTTATAGTGAACCGCCTCCTGCCAAAGATTTTGTAGAAACGCAGATGTATTTGGATGCGAATTCAATGCGGGATTAAGACAAGACTATCGTTTGAGGCTGAAATTGAACCGGAAGTCTTAAGCGGTCAGCCTCGGTCGGGACGAGGATTTTAATCTCATTCTTCAGGCTGGCGATATCGAGGTCGCCGAGCAGGCGCCATTCGCATTCGGATGCCCAATCTGATGTCGATTTTAGGCTTATATGTTGAAAAAAGGGTTTCTCCGCTTCGTATAGCGAACGGTGAAAGTCATCATTACCATAAATAACAGGTTTGGCGCCAAGGTTTTCAAGTGCAGGGCGAGGAATGGCAATTCCGTATGGTTCGAAATTCATCCGGCCTAAAGCGTTCCTGAAGCGGCGCTTGCGGAGCATTTGAGCCGGCGATAAAGATGTAAATGAGACAGCTGGCGTCTGCCCGCGAAACATTTTGCCTTCGCCGCGCAGAATGCCAGTTTGTATGATAAAGGACAAGGTTGCCAGCGCGTCGCGGGGATTGCCGAATGCCGTGTCGGTCAAGGCTTGGAAATAATCGGCAGCGCGCTCGCCGAGCCAAGGTTGATATGCGCCGCGCGTCCAATGATAAAGATAATCCTGCCAATTAACAAGCGCTGTATTTGAAATTTTAATATCCGGTTTGTTTGGCTTATTTTCAGGATATTCGCACTGAAAACTATAATCGACAAAATCCACATTGGTCAGGGTCTCTACCCAGAAACCTTGCGGCCGAAGCGCAATCGGATAGACTACATCGGCAAGCGCCAGCGCCAGACGGTCACGGCTGTGTAAAAGCGCTTCTTTCACAGGTTTAATATTGAATATCGGTTGGATGAATGTCGTCCGATTTGAGTCGAGGTCTAATTGTGTGGTTGCTTCGGCTATCAAGTCCGACATTCGATTAATTGAAGCCGAAGGCAGAATGACGATTAATTGAGCCTTGTGTTGCGCCGCGAACCAAAGTGGATACTCCCACTGGCAACTTCCGATGCTTCCGATGAGGACATTTTCATCTCCCAGCGCCTTAGTGACGGCGCGGCGGATGGCGGTCAGCCAAGGGTCATTAGCGTGGATAATCCGCGGCAGACGCGAGATAGGGCAGAGAGCAGCACGACCGCGTAGAACTGATTCGCCACCGGACAGAGCAAGGCTGTGAATATGCACCGGCAGCCATTGCAGTGAACGGATATACTTTGAAAAATCAAGAATTGGTAGAATTGAAATCGAATGCATCGGAAGCGCTGGAAAAGAAAAAGGGAAAAGGTTAGCCCTAACAAAGGTTTAAATTTTGCCTTTTCCCGTTTATATTTGTATTTTATATAAAATTCTTTGTGCCGCGATGAGAATTTAACCGAATCACTCTGAACGAAGTGAAGAGTCTCGCTCTGACTTGACCAGACGAGTTGCCTTCCCTGCCGGCATAGTGTGCAGTTGATGATTTAATTCTGAATTCCAAATTCCAAATTCGAAGTACGCCCACCAGGAATCGAACCTGGAACCTAGTGATTAAGAGTCACTTGCTCTACCAGTTGAGCTATGGGCGCAATAAATATAAAATAATAAATATAGAACTTTCAAAATCTATTGTCAATAATCTCACAGCGGTTTAGCGGCATTTGAGGAATATGAACGATAAACCTATTCTGTGTCCAAACAGCAGACGGCGTGTTTTAGTCGTCGAAGACGAGCCTGAATTAGTCGAGTTCATATCTGAGCGCTTGCGTATGGAGGGTTACGAAGTAGTTACGGCTATGGATGGTATGACCGGCTTGCACTTGGCGCGCAGCATCGAGCCGGACTTGATACTGCTGGATGTGATGCTGCCTAAATTGGACGGTTTCAAAATTGCGCGCCTGTTGAAATTCGACGAACAATATAAGCATATTCCGATTATATTATGGACCTGGATGGCTGAGGATGAAGATGTCAAATCCGGCAAATACGCCGGCGTAGATGAATATATCCCGAAACCTTTCAGTTTAGAGGCTTTGATGAAATGCGTGCGGAAGTATCTTGGATAATTTGGAATTTGGAATTTGGAATTTGGATTTGGTATTTTATTGTTAATCCTGCTTACTTTAGCGCTCAAGCATACAAAAAACACAAACGCCGCGCGGGCGGCGCTATGTTTCTAATTCTGTCGTTGGCCGGGGAAGCGGGTGCGGATTGCTCCCCCGGCCGGTCTGGGAAGCGCGGCTTTCACCGCGTCATATTCAGATTTAGAAAAAGATAACTTGCTTTTTTTAGGCTCGGTTATCCGATGAGCCGGGCGACGAGTTGTGGCACCATATTGGCTTGCGACAGCATCGCCACGCCGGACTGCATCAAGATCTGCGAGCGCACGAAGTTGGACATCTCGGCGGCGATATCGGCGTCGCGAATAGTCGATTCTGATTTAACCGCATTCTCGCGCGATACCTGCAGGTTGAGGATGGCGTTTTGCATACGCGATACATAAGAACCTAATTGCGTCCGTTGAGTATCCTTGGATTTAATAGCCAGGTCGATGGTGTCGATAGCGGTCTGAGCTGATGCTGTATCGATCAATGTTATATCGGATGTTAAGCCCAGTGCATCTGAGGTCATCGAGTCGAATTTGACATAATAGTAATCCTGATTCTCTTCATTTCTGACACCGATGTGGAATTTCAACGAACTATCAGAATAATCGCCATTCAAGAGATATAGACCATTGTAGTTTGTTACATTGGCTATACGGGTGATTTCGCTCTTCAAGGCTTGAAATTCTACATTAAGGATATCACGGTCGTCGGATTGCAGCGCGCCATTCGAGGCTTGCACGGCAAGGGCGCGCATCCGGACTAATTTTTCGTCGATGACGCTGAGGGCGCCTTCGGCAGTTTCTAAGAGGTTCACATTGTAGTTGGCGTTCCGCTCGGCTTCTTCCATACTGGCAATTTGGGCGCGGAACCGTTCCGAGACTGCCAGCCCAGCCGGATCTTCCCAGGCGTTGTTTATCCTGAGACCGCTGGACAAACGACCTACCGCCTGTTCGAGCGACATCTGCGTCGAATATAGATTACGCTGCGCCGTCAGCGATAGGATGTTGTGATTGATACGGGTGCTCATTTTGGTGTTTCCTTATGAGTTATTTTTCGTTATCGCACAGGATTGACGCGGCGCGCTTCTTCGGCGCGTATCCGCTCATACAACTTTTGTAGTAAGTAATCCGACATAGTAGTAGCCAGATCGCTCATCTTGGCATTAGGCTCGCTGTTTTGGGTTTTGGCTTCAGTTCGTTCCTGCACTGGCTGCAATTTGCGCCTCGCGCCTTCGAGGGTATAGCCTTCGGCATTTACTAAGCGGTTGATTTTATCGATAATTTCGACGGTCTTCCGGTCGTAACGCCGTTGGCCTCCAGCGCTGCGCAAGGGAGTAAGGAACTCGCTGAACTCCTTTTCCCAAAATCTGATGGTCGATCTGGGGACGCCGGTTAAAGCGTTGACTTGACTTATTGAGAACAACGCTTCACCGGTTCCAAATCCTTTTGCCATTTCCTTGCCTCCTTTTCCGGTGGTTGAACTCTACTTCCACTTTTATATCGGCATCTTTATTTCAGAACTTTAACTTTTTTTAACGCTAACGCGTCGATTGAGATTAAAATTAATTAAATAACATTATTGGGATATTTATCGATTTATTCGATTTTCTTATGAGCAGTCTAGCGCTGCCTTGCTGGACGACCGGGCGTCAGATGTAGCCCGCTTCTTGAAATTGGGGATAAACATAGCAGGCAGGGACACCCGCCTACTGTAAGCATAATACTTTTAGTATTTGTCTAGATATTTTTAAAAATATTCAACTTTCACACTCTCTAACTTTCTAACTTCATTGAAATTTAGTTCCGACCGTTTTGCCCATATTGCCGCCGGAATGCGACGGGCGAGGATCGCGGTTATCGGCGATGTAATGCTCGACCGTTATGTCTGGGGTGTAGTGGAGCGCATTTCACCGGAAGCGCCGGTGCCGATTGTAACATTGACCGGCGAATCGGTCAACCTCGGCGGCGCGGCGAATGTCGCCGCCAATGCAGCATCGCTCGGCGCCAAAGTCACCATCTTCGGCGTCGTCGGCGACGACAGCGAAGGTAAGATATTGACCGGCCTCGCCCACAAGCATAGCTTCGACGAGGCTGGCTTGGTCGTGGACGATGCGCGTCCTACAACGGTTAAGACCCGTGTCATTGCCCAGAGCCAGCATGTTGTGCGCATCGACCGCGAAGTCGTCAAACCTATTGCCATTGAAACTGAAGCCCGGCTGATAAATCGTTTCCAATCTATCGGCGATGGCTTTGATGCTATAATACTGGAAGATTATAACAAGGGCGTGTTGACACCGCGGCTGATAGAGTTTCTTATAGAGTCCGCCCGGCAGTCGAAAATTCCAATTGGCGTTGACCCCAAGAAGGAGAATTTTTGGGCGTATCGCTATGCGACAATTGTCAAGCCTAACCTGCGCGAATTGGAGACGGCTTTGGGGCGTTCACTTCGCGATGAGCAGACATTTATCGAAGGCTGCTCTGAAGCCCGCAGCAGGCTGGAAGCCGATTACCTGCTGGTTACACGCGGGGAACAGGGGATGGCGTTGGTCAGCGAAGCCGCGGTTGACATTATTCCGACGCGGGCGCATCGAGTGGCAGATGTTTCCGGCGCCGGAGATACTGTCATTGCGACGCTCATTACGGCGATGGCCACCGGCGCAGCCGTTAAAGAAGCCGCAGCGCTGGCTAATTATGCCGCCAGCATCGTCATCGCTGAATTAGGCGCCGTGCCGGTGGACCTAAAGGAATTAGAGCGAACCGCGGTCAATTCGGAATGAATATCGATGTCGGGCTTCAACGACGATTAACCTCTGCCGAAGGTATTTTGCGGAAGATGTTCGGCGAGCCGGTTTGGATAGTTAGGGACCCAATCGACGAACTTGTCGTAACGATTCTCTCGCAAAACACCAACGACCGCAATCGGGACGCAGCCTTCAATCGGTTGAAAAAGAGATATTCCAATTGGGAGCAAGTCGCCGGGTCCGATAGGGAGGAGTTAGAAGATATCATCAAACCGGCTGGATTAAGCCGGCTTAAGTCGCAGCGTATTAAGGATATCCTTTTATGGATTAAGGCTTCTTTTAGCGGCTGGACGCTCGAAGCGCTGCGTTCTGTCGGCGACGACGAAGCGATAGCCGCGCTCAAGTCGCAGACCGGAATCGGCATTAAAACCGCAGCGGTAGTAATGGCTTTTGCATTTGGGCGAGACTTATGCCCGGTTGATACACATATTCATCGGATTGCCGGTCGGTTGCGCTGGATTGAGAATAAAACGAGCGCTGAAAAGACCTTTGAAATTCTGCGGCCGAATATGCCTCCCGGTCTTGCTGCATCTTTTCATTTAAACCTGTTGAAATTCGGCCGCGCAATCTGCACGGCGCGCAAACCAAAATGTAATGAATGTCCCTTCAATAAGGAATGTTCTTATTCAGATATAAGTTGAAAGGCGTAGTGGAAAGTTAGCAGGCGAACAAGTTGGAAATGGGAGATTGTCAATTCACTTGCACCTTACGTCTTGAACTTAACGCCTATTATATTTAACTTAAAACTATCAATTAGAGGTAAAAATGCGCATAGCGCGATTCAATATCGCTGGTTATCCGGTTGTGGCGGTGGACGCTGGAGATGGATTTATCGACTACGGTATGCTGTTAGAAAACCGTGGTTATACTCCAGCGGTCGTCGGGCTGGATCCGGAGAGATGCATAGTCCGAATGCTGCGCAACGGATTGTTCGAGGCAGATTTTGTTCGGGAAAATATCGCCTTCGCAAGACATTCCGGACTCGATTTGCATTTAAATACCGAACACCTGAAGCCATTGCTGCCGTTCCGACCTTGTAAATTCCTCTGTCTGGCGCGCAACTACCGCGACCACGCCAAAGAAGGCGGCTATAAAGCGCCGGACAGACCGCATTACTTCGTCAAAACCGATAACTGCGCTGCCGGACCGGACGAGCCGATTATTCTGCACAAAGGCTTGGGACGCGTCGACCACGAGGGGGAGTTGGGTGTCGTAATCAGCAAACGCGCCAGCCGAGTAGAAGCCGGTGAAGCGCATAGGTTCATATTTGGTTATACCATCGTCAACGATGTAACGGCGCGCGAGTTGCAGAAGCAGTTGGCTGCGGAAGGACTGCCTTGGACCGCTGCCAAGAGCCTCGATACCTTTGCACCGACAGGACCGTGGGTCGAAACCGGTTTGACGCCGGAAGAAATAGGGGAGAAGCACATCCGGGTGACGGTTAACGGGGAAATCAAGCAAGAGGCGTTAATCAGCGATATGATATTCGGCATAAGGCAATTGGTCGAAACGATCAGCGCGACGATTACGCTCAATCCCGGCGACATTATCGCCACCGGCACGCCGGCGGGAGTCAGCCCCGTTGCACACAGGCGACGAGGTTACGGTGGAAATCGAAGATATTGGAAAACTTGTAAATCCGGTGAGATAGAGGAAATATGTCATTCTGATAAAGCCAATAATTGTAATTTAGTGATAAGCGTAAGTTATCAAATCGATTTAAATAGCGAGAAAAAAATACAACGGATTATAATATCAGTGTTAATATTAGCACTGAGCGCGGATTTTTCTTATGCCCCTTGGGGAAGGACGGCGAATGATTACATCCGGTTGCCGTTCTGGCGGGATGCGCGGATATGCTCGGATGGGAACGGTGGCTGCTGGGCGGTCGGGATGGATGGAGATGTCAGTCCCGGGATTGGAACGGTTGGGCTGGTTCATTTCAACCGGGATGGCGACACGACCTGGGGGCTTAATGTGGTTCAGCCGCTTCCGAATTGGGGCAGTTGGTGGCCTAGACCGGTGCAGGCAGACAACGGCGATGTTATACTGGCGATGATTGTCAGCAAGGACCTGGATGCCATTGAAGATTCAGACGCAGTTTTCATTCAGCGGATAAATCTTAACCGTGAACGTTTATGGGGTGAAAACGGCATAGAATTGGATTCGGCAGGTATGTTATCACAGAATGGCGTTGGCGTTTATAAAGGCCCTATAGATGATACATATTTAGTTTATTGGGATAGCGATAGAAATGAAAACCGGACCGGTGGTCCACGACTTCAACTCATCGACGGAGAAGGCGAATTCCTCTGGGGTGAACGGGGCATTGGTCTGGGGAGTGGTTGGACAAATTCACAAATAGTCATGACAAGTGACCATTGCGTAATAGTCGCACAGAATGTCACACCAACACCAGCAATTGAGATTATTAAACTTAATTCTGCTGGCGAACAGTTATGGGATTCAAGATTTGATACACTTGGGGATAATATGTCAAGGCTTGGCATAATCGATGTCGAATCAGATCGTGAAGGTGGAGTTTTACTGGTTAATGAGTATGAGAGGCGCGTAACAATCGATGACACACTAAGACGATATCGCGGTGTTAACGCTTTGCGGATTTCGCGTGATGGTGATTCACTTTGGACGCGAAATCTTTATGAACGCGATTCTCGGTAGTGTCCCCACATCATTGTGATTTTGCTTGCAAAAACCTCAATTCTTGATTATTATAGAGTATGCATATCTCAAAAGGAGAGAAACATGCTCGCTATCGATGA
>VGIO01000021.1 GCA_016867855.1 Calditrichota bacterium | reverse complement strand
TTTTATACATAGATTTAATAGTTTAGATTTTTATAAGTATAGTGTTTAAAAAGTCTTTTATTTCAGAATTCGCTGCAGACGGTAAGGTGTAGGATGATTAGAACAAAAGCAGATACGAAAATTCTATGATTAATGGTTATTAGCCGTAGCCGGTGCGCATTCAGCCGCAAGAGAGTGCAGTTTATTGATGAATCTATTTAAAGAAGGGCATTTTAAAGCAGCCTGATTTATGTCGAACCGGTCGGCAAATGCCGGTTGGTCATCCACCTCATTGTAATAGCCGCCGATAATTAAATTCCTTTTTATTCCACCTTTGCCATTTATATCCTCCGGATTCTGCGGCGATATGGCATCAGTTTTAATTCCTCTAATCCCTCGCAGTGATTCTTTCGCGCCTAAAAACCAGCATTCCAACTCATTTTTTGCTATTATAACTGATACTGGTAAATCAGTAACTTTTTTTAATCTGTTCAGAAGTGCAGGACTCAACTCGTGAGGGCAATCATCATCGGCATCTAAAATCACCATAATTGCGCAAATGTCTTCTCGATCGTTCAATCCAATTTTGACAACATTTTCCAGTTGTTCTTCTCTGATAACTTTATTGCGTTTTACTCTATAGGGTTTCACCACGCCCAACGGGTAACACTCTATTTGTGCGAGTATTCGCCGTATGAGAATCGGCATCGAAATTACTTCAGACTGACCTTCGACGATCGGCAGAATATTACCCATCGTTAGTTAAACCTCAGAGTCGAGATTCAATTTACTTTGCTTGATTTTATCCCAATATAACCTATCAGCCTTCAACTCTCCAATTCGATGCAGATCCCCTAATGAGCATAGTTTAGCGCGAACAGCACATTTATTCGACTCGGCGAGCGGCGCTATAATAGTGTTATTCTTCTCACTTTCAACCATCCTTATATCATCTTCACTAATTTCTTTATAGTCAAGAATTTCCGGGCTATGTGTCGTTAGGATTATCTGCTTGTTCTCAGAGGCGCTTTTAAGAACTTGAACTAATAATTCGGTTACTGCCGGATGGACAGTGGCTTCAGGCTCTTCTATAGCAATTAAAGAATGCTTGCCGGTTTGATATAACGCTAATAAAATTCCAAGAACTCTTAGTGTTCCATCCGACATAGACAAAGCATCAAACTCCCAGGGATATCTCGAACCTACATCTTGTTTGAAAATGATAGTTTCATATTTTCCGATTGATTTGTATGATATTTCTTTTATATCATTCACCACATGTGTTAAAAGTCGGCATATTCTCTCATAATCACAATCTCCATTATGTGATGAAGCCTTAATCTGTTTTAAAACCGCGGCTGCATTACTACCATCTTTGGCTAAGAATGTCCCTGTGTTTGCCTCTTTTAGTCTCCTTATCTCTTGGGGTGCTATAGAGTAAAACCGCATAGAGTTTAAAAAGCCAAACACCGTTCTATAAGGCTCTATTGAGGACGCGATCTGTAATGCTAATCTATCAGCAATTAGCGAAGGACTAATACCTTGGATAGATTTGGTGAATTGCCCATCTTTTACTTCATATTTATATTCTTTAAAGTCTTCTCTCACGGTGCATAATTCTGATGAAATTTTAAACAACTTGTTCTTCTCAGATTTTATGCTAAATACATAATCTGCTTCCCTTTCCTCATCTATAATAATTTTTAAGCCTACAGTAATATTGGTCGGATGGCTTATCGAATTTCGTCTGACTGCATCAAATCCTCCACGCTCCCGTAGAGCAGATTCGACAGGATTTTCGATACAGTCCTTGACAAATTCCAGCGCATCGATAAAATTGCTCTTGCCCGCGCCATTAGGACCGATAAAAATCGTTAATGGACGCATTTCAACAGATGCGCGCCCGATCGATTTGTAATTCTTGATGATTACCCGAGAAATTCTTGGAAACATTTTCAATCCTCCACCTTTAATCTTCTTGTCATCAACTCCATCGTCGCCTGCAGCGGGTCCACATCCTCGAACAGGATCCGATGCACCTGCTCGGTGATTGGCATAACAATATCTTCGCGGCGGGCTAAGTCGTAAGCCGAATTTGTAGTGCGGACGCCTTCGGCGACCATCGTCATCCCGGCTAAGATGTCGCGCAGTTTGCGTCCCCGGCCGATTTGTTCGCCGACGAAGCGGTTGCGGCTATGTTGACTCATACAGGTTGTAATGAGGTCGCCCATTCCGGAGAGTCCGGCGAAGGTCGCTGGCCGGCCGCCTAACTGGACGCCCAAGCGTGTAATTTCAGCCAAGCCTCGTGTTAAAAGCGCGCCGCGGGTGTTGTCGCCAAAACTAAGCCCTTCGGCAATACCCGAAGCAATCGCGATAATGTTCTTTAACGCGCCGCCTAATTCAACACCCATAACATCATTATGGGCATAGACTCTAAATCGCTCGCTTGAAAGCAGCCTTTGGGCTTGGTGAGCGCTTTCGATATTGTGCGCCGCAGCGACCACCGTCGTTGGCTGCCCAAGAATAACCTCTTCAGCGTGCGAAGGTCCCGATAAAGCCACAATCCGGTCGGCGGATACATTCCCGCCCCAAACCTGCAGCAGAACTTCCGACATCCGCAGCAGCGAGCCTTCTTCTATTCCCTTAGTTGCCGATATTACTATACACTTATCGGGCACACCTTTGGAAAGCCGGGCAACAGTGGAACGAACTGCATGCGATGGAACTGCAATTAAGAGAAAATCAGCATCTTGAGCAGCGGCTTGTAAGTCGCTGTTAAGTCTAATCTTAGGTGGAAATAGATAACCCGGCAGAAATTCGCGGTTTTCACGGTCGATTTCCATCTGCCGAACAGCTTCAGGTCGATATTCCCAGAGTGTTATGGGGATATCCCGACTGGCGAGCATTATCGCCAAGGTTGTTCCCCAACTTCCGGCCCCAGCGATAGTTACTTCCACTTTATCCGACATTTGATCGGTTAATTCTAATGCCCCGCTCTTCCGACTTTCAATTCGCAGCCTTTCAACAACCGGTGAAGATTAGCGCGATGCGAATATATAAGCAACGCTGGCAGCAAAAGACTCAAAACTAATTCGGTTTTATCAAGATTTTCACGCCACCAGAGGGCTGCCGGCCAGCATACCGCCGCTGTCAATGACGCTACCGAAGCATAACGGGTGGTGATTATTAATCCCAACCATATTGTCAAACACAACAAGGCGCTGACCGGATGGAGCGCTAATCCGGCGCCCCAAGCCGCGCCAATGCCTTTGCCGCCGCGAAAACGCGTGAACGGCGACCAGATATGCCCGATGACAGCCAGCATTCCGCACATTGCCGACAAACCGGCCAAATCTGTCACATCCGCAATCTGTGGCGCATAACGCGCGGCTATCCAGCCCTTACCAACATCGATGACGACAACAATCAATCCCCAGCGCAAACCGAAGATGCGCCAGATATTCATCGCGCCGGGATTCCCGCTGCCGAATTCGCGGATATCGCGCCCCAATATCCAGCGGCTGACGAGAACTCCAGTCGGGAAACCACCCATTAGAAAAGCCGTTAAACCGGCTGTAAAAATCATCATTTTTAGTCCTGAGTCTATATATTGATCTGGCTATAGCGACATAAGTACTTGGCGATAAATGAATTGAATAATTCTGAACGAAGTGAAGAATCTCGCGCCCCCGCTTCCAGACGAGGCAAGATGCTTCACTGTGTTCAGCATAATCCTAATCGTGATACAATCTCATAAGCAACACACATAAAGTTGAAAATTATTGAGTTACCCATTAATCGGATCGCGCACCCAGATATTGATTGTATCGGCGGAGGTGTCACGGTCTTGGGCGTCGCGGACCGCGCCTTTAATGACGGCAAATCCCCCTTTGCGCCCCTGGAAGGTAACCCGCGCTTCGAAGCCGGTCTCCGAGTTGGGATCGGTTTTTGACCAGGGTGTGATTTGTCCAACGGAGTCGGGCGTTACTGTAAAATAGACCCAAATCCCCGCCTGCGGATTGCCTAGTCCGTCGCGCACATCGCCGCGGATATAGACATTCTCACCGATTGTCGCTTCCGGCGCATGGTTGAATAAATCGATGAACACGCCATACATAGGTCCTACCACTGGCGGCTTCGATTTATGGCAATCCGCTCCCGACAGGATGAATACAGTCGCGACAATTATGGTGATTCTAAAGACTATTTTTGCTATTTTATTCATTTTTATTTCCTTATTCACAACGGATTTTACAGATTGAACTGGTTTCTACTTTCCTACTTAAAAATTTCTTACTCCCCAACTTGACAACTTGCTAACTTGCCACTTACTACTTATCTTCTCGCCAGCCTCGGATCCATCGCGTCGCGCAGTCCTTCGCCGACTAAATTCAACACGGTTACAGTTATGAAAATCGCCGCGCCGGGGAAGACCGTTATCCACCAGCCGGCGGGCAATATCTCGCGGGCTTTGGCTAAAATTGCACCCCACGAAGCCACATTCGGCGGCGCGCCGAAGCCGAGGAACGACAGGCTCGATTCGACCAAAATTGCCACAGCCACACCAAAAGTCGCCGATACGAACACCGGCGCCAGCGCGTTAGGCAGAATATGCCGGAATATTATCCGCGGCGTTCGAAAGCCGAGCGCTTTGGCGGCTGTCACATAATCGATCGAACCCAATCTTAAAAATTCCCCGCGCACTAACCTCGCCACCCCCGCCCAGCCGGTTATACCGATGACCAGCATAATATTATATATACTCTGCGGCAGATAGGCTACTATGGCGATGATTAAAAAGAAAACCGGGAAGCATATCATCAATTCGATTAAGCGTGAGATGACTATATCCACCCAGCCGCCGAAGTAGCCGGCCAGCGCGCCTAAAATGACGCCGATAGTGATGTAAATCGATACCGCGACGATGCCTATGGAGAGCGATATGCGCGTGCCGTGAATCAGTCGGCTGGCGAGGTCGCGTCCGGTGTCGTCGGCGCCGAGCCAATGCTCAACGGACGGCGGCGTGATGACATAATCGAGGTCGAAATCATTAGGGCTGTAAGGAATCGGTGGAAACAACGCCCATTTGACCTTGCGTTCTGTTTCCGGCAGCCGTCGGTCGAGTTCGACGAGTAGTTTGAACTTTTTATTTCTAAAGTCAGCCGGCCATTGCGACAGCCCCAAATCGACCAAATAGCCTTGTGCCGCCGGCAGATAGAATTTGCCGGCATAGACCATCGCCAACGGTCTATCGCCGGCGATGAAATCCGCCGTAAGCGCCACAACCGTCAACAGCCCGACCACTAACAGCCCGACGACCGCAAATCTGTTGCGCCGAAACTGCCGCACGACTAAGTTCACATACGAACTATGGCTCTGAAGGTCGGCTTCGGAATCTGGAATTTGGTATTTGGAATTTGGAAATGGAATTGGAATTGGAAATGGAATATGAAAGTAAATTTATCGTAGAAATGTAATTTCTTTATATAATATACAATTTATCCAATGGATTTGCACTTGTCGGCAGTATTTATTATCAAGCAAAGAAAATTTAAAGTTTAACTTGTTCAGTTAAGCGTAAAAAAAAGAACGCGCATTTGTCCTATGCGCGCCCTTTTAATAGTTTCAAGCGGATAACAATCCGCCTATTTTTTACTTTGAATTTAACCGCGGATTGCAAATCTTTCTGTAAAATTAGAATTTCTTAAGGCGTATAAATTGCCTTGTGATGGAATATTTTACCGCCGGCTTTGAGACGGACGATATAGACGCCGCCGCCGAGGTTCTCCGGCTGCCAGACAGCCGTCCTCTTGCCGGCTTGCTGAATCCCGCCGGCTAAATTAGTTACATACCGCCCGGACAGGTCGAAGACATCCAGACTGACCAGGCTCGCAGCCGGCAATATGTATTCGACGGTCAAAGTCTTGTTGAACGGATTGGGGAAAACCCGCGTTAGGCTATAGTCCATAGGCGGATTAGCCTCAACCGGAGCAACATCGCGCGGCGGACAAATCAAGAATCGTCCCGGCGCCACCGCAATCGTCAAATTGCCCGGATAACCGTCGGTGGTGAAGCCCACTATATACACTAAATCGCCATCCGCAATATTATGTTCAGCCCAATCGCGCGGCACATTCCACACCATCCTGCTCTCGCCGACCGGCGTGCGTAAACTGTGGGCGATGTAATGATAGGTAAATATCAAATTTGGATCCTGAGCCAAGCCGGCGATATCCGTCGTGAAATGCAGATAGGTCGTGAACTCCGTGTCGGTCTCGTTTGAATCGTTAATGGTGAAAGTAATCGACTGCCTTTCATCGGCGTGAACCACTGTCGAATCGCGCGATGGCGTCGCAATATCGAACAGCGGCGGTGGATTCCATTCGACATTGAAAGCATACTGGATGAAGTTGTTTTGCTCGTTGGACTCCAGAACATTGCCGCTGTCCGCAATTGGGGTGTCGATTTCCCAGCGGATTATGTGGTCGCCGCGGGTAACCGTCCAGAGCGTGTCGGCGACAGTAGTGAAGATGCTGTCACCGGCTATGCCGCGGCGCTCTTCGGAGTAGATAATCGTGCTATCGAGCAGGCATTGGATAGTGAAAGGTGGCGTCTGCCCGGCGCCTTCCACCCGCCAGTTCAATTTCAAACGGATATCCTCGTTTAGGCGCGGCGTATAGGACGACAGCCAATGGGTCGAGTCTTCGTTAATCGGCACGCCGATATACAGTCCGGCCGGCCGCAGGTCGAACAAGCCGTCGTCCCAGATAACCATAACATCATCGATGAATGCGCCCTTACCGGTAACAACGCGCTCATTAGAGTGCCAGACAAAGCAGAGATAAACTATTCCTTGTCCAGCGATGACCGAATCGCGGTCGCCGACCCTCACCGTGCGCTGACACCAATTGACGACTGTGTCGCGGATGCGGCCGCGGTTGTCCAGCAACCGTAGATTGTCGAGATAAAACTGCCGCCGCTGCCAGTCGTTAGTGCGATGAGCAAAGGTCGTGATTATCTCGCTGTTGTCGTTGGGGTTGATATACATCCCATAAGCAATGTTCGGGTGGGTGCGCATTATAGTCGTATCTGCAGCGCCGCGCCGACCGATAGCATTGAGGTTCGGTGACGGATTAGTGTTCACGACTACAACTGAGAGCGAGTCCCGGCAGCCCCAAGTCGCATCAAGGTAATACCAAAAGACGACCGCCGCCGAAACCGCCCGCTGCAAACTGGGATAAAACGGTCCCCACCAGACCCAAGCCCATTGATTGTTCAGATAGTCAACATCGGCTGGCCAGCGAGGGGTTTGAACTAAATTGCGGTTGGTGGATGCGCACCAGATAGATTGCGTGAAAGCCTCGTGCCGCCGGACTAAAGAATTAAATATATAATCCTGAAGTCCCCAGCAATAGTCGGTGTAAGTTGGTTCAGCGAGACGATGCGGCGGCTGCGGATGCCAACGCCAGCGGGGAGCGCCGGGATTTTCCGGCGGCGTGTTCCAAGGCCAGAGCCGGCCCTGAACGGATTGGTCTTTAGCGAAATCCTCGTCCAACATCGCCTGCCATATAGCATAGACGGGTTGGACGGCTGCGCCGAACAGCATTAACGCCGCCAGCGCGATGAAAAGCGAAAACTTTGCCTTGCGCATAATTGCCTCCTTTAGAAGTAGCGCTTTAGTTTCGAGATTCACAAATTCTGTGCCTGATTGGCTGTATCGGCGAACTGCCGGCCGGACTATTTCATTGCCGGCAATTTGGATACACGCCGTTTGGATTTCACTGCTATAGGTAAGTTAGGGTATATTTTTTGAAATGTCAAGAGTATTTAAAGCCTATTTTGAAAATTATTAGAGTCTGTTGAATAATCATCATCCCGCTGCACGGCTCAAAAGTCTTTTCGCATCTTACAGCAGAATGTCTCCATCCTACTGCAAGGATTGGTATTTCCGCAGGGTGTGGACACCCTGCGGCATTCGATTCGGCATCGAAAAGATTTTAGAGCCGCGTTATAACCAACCCTCAATCCGTCGTAAATTAAGCCAATGAGCCAAAGAGGGACGCGCTTAATGCACGTCCCTCTTGTCATCACTCACCTGTTGACTTCTACGGTGTATAAACTGCTTTTTGTTGGAAAATTTTACCGCCGGCTTTAAGACGGACGATATAGACGCCGCTGCCGAGGTTCTCCGGCTGCCAGACAGCCGTCCGCTTGCCGGCTTGCTGAATCCCGCCGGCTAAATTAGTCACATACCGCCCGGACAGGTCGAAGACATCCAGGCTAATCAGCCCAGCGGCCGGCAGGACATATTCGACCGAGAGATTCTTATTAAACGGATTAGGGAATACCTTCGCAAGATTATAGTCGCGCGGCAGCGGTTTCAATGTATGGGCCGACCTAGGCCCGGCAATCAGGAACCGTCCCGGCGCCACCGCAATCGTCATATTGCCCGGATAACCGTCGGTGGTGAAGCCCACTATATACACTAAATCGCCATCCGCAATATTATGTTCATCCCAATCGCGCGGCACATTCCACACCATCCTGCTCTCGCCGACCGGCGTGCGGAAACTGTGGGCGATGTAATGATAGGTAAATATCAAATTTGGATCCTGAGCCAAGCCGGCGATATCCGTCGTGAAATACAGATAGGTCGTGAACTCCGTGTCGGTCTCGTTGGAATCGTTAATGGTGAAAGTAATCGACTGCCTTTCATCAGCGTAAATTTCCGTCGAATCGCGGGACGGCGTCGCAATATCGAACAGCGGCGGTGGATTCCATTCGACATTGAAACTATACTGGATGAAATTATTGCGCTCGTTGGACTCCAAGACATTGCCGCTGTCGGCGAGCGGAACATCGATTTCCCAGCGCACAGTATGGCGCCCAGCCGGAACTGTCCAGAGCGTATCGGCGATAGTGGTATAGACGCTGTCGCCGGCGACAGCGCGGCGCTCCTCGCTATAGACTAAGTTCGAGTCGCTGTCGAGATAGCAGTTGATTATGAATGGCGGCGTCTCCCCGGCGCCAGCCACCCGCCAGTTCAGTTTGAATCGGATATCTTCGTTTAGGCGCGGTGTATAATCCGACAACCAGTGGGTCGAGTCTTCGTTCACCGGCACCCCGATATAGGATCCAGCCGGATGCAAGTCGAACAAGCCATCGTCCCAGATGACCATCACATCGTCGATGAAGGCGCCTTTACCGGTAACAACGCGCTCGTTTGAAAGCCACAAGAATGCCAGCCAGACCGAGCGCTCGCCGGGAGCAATGGAGTCTTGCTCGCCGACGCGAATCCTCCGCTCACACCAATTGACGACTGTGTCGCGGACATTGCCGCGGGCGTCTAAAAACCGCAGATCGTCGAGATAGAACTGCCGCCGCTGCCAATCTACCACCCGATTTTTAAACCAGGTATAATATGGATTGCCATCGGCGTCATAATAGCAGCCATAAGCCACCCGTGTGTTGTTGCGCAGTGTGCTCCGGTCGGTCATCACCCGCACATCCCGCGCCATCAGGACAATCAACGAGTCCATACAACCAACTGTGCAGTCGAGATAATACCAGAATACGACCGCCGCCGACCGCGCCCGCTGCAGGTTTATCGGACCCCACCAGACCCAGGCGTTCTGGTTGTCCATATAGTCAACATCCTGAGGCCAGCGCGGATTTTGGACATTGCCGCGATTGGTATAAGCGCACCAAATCGACTGGGTAAATGCCTCGTGCCGCCGGACCAAAGAATTATAAATATAATCCTGAACTCCCCAGCAGTAATCGGTCGGGTCACCTTCGGTCAACCGGTGCGGCGGACGGGGATTCCAGTGCCAGCGCGGCGCGCCGGGATTCTCAGGCGGCGTGTTCCAAGGCCAGAGCCGGCCCTGCACCGACTGGTCTTTCGCGAAATCTTCATCCAACAACGGCTGCCAGATACTGTAAGCCGGTCGGACGGCTGCGCCGAACAGCAAAAATGCCGCCGTCAGCGCACAGAAAAGTAAATACGATGCCTTGCGCATAATTGCCTCCTCTTGTAGCAGCGCTTAATTGTAATGGTCATATTTATCATCTTGGAGGGCAAGATTTTTCCTGCCTCTAAGCGTCGATGCGAATTATAGCAATGGTTTGTTTTGCGCTAAATTGGTAATTAACAGCAGATTAAACAGATTAAGCAGAAATAAGCATAAGTCAATTCTACTTGGCAACATTTCACCAATTAAGAGAATAATTGAGATTAATCTTGTAAATAATATAAATATATTCATATGTAAATGTCAAGTCTTTTTACTTAGTTAAATATAAAATTATAAGTCTAAAAACTCTCTGTATATTAGAAACGCTTTATGTATAAAAGTAATTTCGATGCGCCGGTTGAAATGGTCCGCACGGGCAATACGTTCCAATATTGCGCGATATATAGCGCTCATCGCCCGGGCTGCTATAAGTTTGCCTTTAAGGTTTTCCGGCAAGATTTGACCTGCCAACTCGAACTTATCTTGCGCTTTATGCGCTTCCCAGCGCACAAGTTCGCAGAGCCGGGCGGCATTGCTTTCGGCAAACAGCCTATCGCCGCTCATTCCAAACCGTTGCAAATGTTCTTCTGGTAAATAGACCCGTCCCCGCGCGTAATCCTCTCTTAAATCCCGTAAAATATTTGTCATCTGCATCGCCTTGCCAAGTTCGACAGCATATCGGCGCGCCGGTTCGCTGTCGGCATCGAATATTCTTAGGCATATTAATCCCACCGTCGAAGCCACCCTATAGCAATATAAATCTAACTCAGACTCGGTCTGAATACGCACCGGCTGCAGGTCGGTCGCCATTCCCATAATTAAATCGTCGAACGGCTGCCGCTCAAATCGAAAACTTCTGGCAGCCTCCGCCAGCGCTAAAGTCAGCAAGTCGCAGTAAGATTCAGCAAAGACTAGATCCAGCCGCCGGCGCATCTGTTCGAGCCGACCGGCTTTATCGGCAGACTCGTCGTCCACCGCATCGTCGCCGGCGCGGCAAAATGCGTAGAGCGCCGTAATCGCCCGCCGCTTAAATTTCGGCAGCGTCAGAAAGGTCCAGTAGAAATTGCCGGCGCTTTGTCGGGCAATCCGTGCGCAGCAACGATACGCCTGCACTATTTCAACGCTTCCGGCTCGACTTAAATTATGAACTAACAGAATAAATGATAATGATGATGAGAGTTTGCCGCAAGTAGCGCAAATTTATAACCATTTAATCCCGCCGGCTTGCAACGCCAAGCGCAATTTCCTAAAACTGCCGATCCGCGCCGAATGATGCAGAACATCGTAATCGACGCGGCGAATCGCCTCCAGCGCTGCTATACCGCCGCCCCAGTAAAGAAACAACTGCGGTTTTAATTGACGGCTGACCATATTCAGCAGCGGCTTGCCCTCCCGAAAAAGATTTTCCGTCTTTTCTACTAAATGACTCATCAATCCTCTAAACTGCGGTTTGAACCGCTGTTGCGCAATATCTGCTTCCTGAACGCTAAATTCCTGCAACAGGCTTTGTGGAATATAAATCCGACCTCGCCGATAGTCGCCGGCGACATCCTGCCAATGATTGGCAAATTGGAGCGCTGTGCAAATTTTATCCGACAGTGCAAAAAAATGGTCTGCCGTTTGACCGCAGACCATTAGGACCAACCTCCCAACCGGATTAGCCGAATCCGTTGCATATCGTTCCAATTCGGACCAATCGGCATAACGGGTTTTGACCAAATCCAGTCGAAATGCGTTGAGTAGTTGTAGAAAGGGTTCCAACGGCAAATTATACCGCCGGATAGTTTCACCGAGCGCCGCGAAAAGCGGTTCGCTCGCGCTTTGGCTCGCGGCTGAACGCAATTGGTATTCAACTGCGTCCAATCGGCGCGACCGACTGCCGGTCAGGTGAGGCTCATCTGCGATATCGTCGGCTGAACGTGCGAAGGCATAGATATTATATAAGTCTCTCCGCTGCGGCTTCGGCAAAAAAAGCGAAGCCACTTTAAAGTTCTCATAATGTCGCAATGTCATTGCTCGATTAGCGAGAAGACCTTCATACTTCAGCCGTGCATCCAGCGCTCGGTCCGGCGGCATTATTTCGTCAGCGCTGCGAGAGTTAATTATCTTCGATATCGTATCCGCTATAGTTGTCGTAGAAGCCGGCGCTGACAGTAATCGTCTCTATCTCGTGTGCGCCGATGCGATTGGCTTGTTTGCAGGCTAATACAAAGCATTCCCAATGATAATAGCCCCTCATCCCAGCCTGCCGGCTAAAATAGCGTTTGTCACCTTCGTGAATCAATTTATGGCAGTAATTGCATGTCAACATTTTATCCTCCGTATGACTTTAAACCGTGCTGGTTGCTGCTGCTGATCTTAAGAGTAGCAAAATTCGTGCCTTATGCGAATTCGGCTTTGACTTGCGCCAACACTGTTTCGACTTCTGTTCTAATTTCGCTCAGTTTGGCGGTCGATTCTGCTTCAAAACGAAGCACCAGGACCGGCTGCGTGTTAGAGGCGCGCAGTAAACCCCAGCCGCCTTGGGTAATCAAACGCATTCCATCAACATCGACAACCTCATATTTTGTGCGAAAATGGTCGCGCACCTGCTCGACAACTTGGAATTTGATTTCGTCCGGGCAGTCGATGCGGATTTCCGGCGTATTGACCATCGGCGGCCAGTCCGACAGCATCCGGCTGAGAGGGACATCGGATTTGGCGATGATTTCGAGCAACCGGCCGGTTACATAGACCGCATCATCGAAGCCGTAAAAGCGATGATGAAAGAATATATGCCCCGACATCTCGCCAGCGAGTTCGGCGCCGGTCTCGTGCATCTTGCTCTTTATAAGAGAATGTCCGACCTTCCACATCAATGGATTGCCGTTGTGCCGGGCGATATCTTCGAAAAATAGTTGCGAGCATTTGACTTCGCCGATGATTGTCGCGCCGGGACGCTCTTTCAGCACATCGCGCGCCAAAATCGCCAATATCTGGTCGCCCCATAACACCTTGCCGTTCTCATCCACGACGCCGATGCGGTCGCCATCGCCATCGTATGCGACGCCCAACTCATATTTACCCAAAGCGACGACTTTTTTTAATTCATCTATATTTTTCTCTACTGTTGGGTCCGGATGATGATGAGGAAAGTTTCCATCGACCTGTTCGAACAGGACGTGCGCCTCGCAACCGATGCATTTTAGAAGTTCCGGCGCTGTTAACGCCGCCACACCATTTCCGCAGTCGATGGCGATTCTGACCGGCCGGATTGGTTTCAGGCGCGTAGCAAGGTCGCGGATATAATCGGGAATCAAGTCATAAGGCTCGACCGTCCCTATGCCGTGAACGAAGTGATTCTGCTCGATAATTTGGTGAATCTTCTGGATTTCAGCGCCGTAGATGGCTTCGCGTTGAGATGAGATTTTGAAGCCGTTGTATTCCGGCGGATTATGGCTGCCGGTTATCATCACTGCACCGTCAACTGCCAACTTGTGCGTCGAATAATACGACAGCGGCGTCGGAATTACTCCCAAATCCACGACATTCATTCCGGCGCTGGTCAAACCGTCCAGCAGCCAGTCTCGGATGTCAGGCGATGAAAGCCGGCCGTCGCGGCCAAGCGAGATACGATGCGCGCCGCGCCCGGCAAGATAACTGCCGATTCCCAACCCTAAACTGCGCACCACCGGCGGCGTTAAGTCAACACCAATCACGCCGCGTATGTCGTATTCGCGAAAAATATGAGGATTCATAGTGGGTGATTAAAAATAAGGACGATGATTAATGACTAATGTTAATGCAAATAAAGGACTAATTTGTAAGGCGTCCGTCTTTCAATTTATAGGCTATAGGCTTTAGGCTTTAAGTGTATTAGGGTCAAGGCGGACGCCCTCGTCCGTCTTTCAATTACACATTCTCGGACAACCTGCAAAGCCTAAAACCTAAAGTCCAATCTCATTTCTCCATCAATACCGCTTGTGCCGCAGCCAGCCGGGCGATTGGCACGCGGAACGGCGAGCAGGAGACATAATCCAAACCTATGCGGTGGCAGAATACAACCGAGCGCGGTTCGCCGCCATGCTCGCCGCAAATGCCGACCTTAAGGCTGGGACGAGTCTGCCGCCCCAGTGAGACGCCCCACTCCATTAATTTGCCGACGCCGGCCTGGTCGATGGTCTGGAACGGCTCATCTTCGATGATATTATGTTCGATGTAAAATGGGATGAAGCCTTTGGAATCGTCGCGGCTGATGCCGAGTGCGGTCTGGGTTAGGTCGTTAGTGCCAAATGAGAAGAACTCGGCTTCCTCGGCAATTTGATTAGCAACGACCGCGGCGCGCGGCAACTCAATCATCGTGCCAATTGAATAATCCAGTTTCACACCAGCCTGCTTGATAACTGCATCGGCAACTTCGCGCACAACTTTAGCCTGCGCGGCTAACTCGTTTTTAAAACCAACCAAGGGAATCATTATTTCTGGATAGACTCTGACGCCTTCTCTAACGGCTTGCACGGCGGCTTCAATGATGGCGCGCGCCTGCATCGCGGTTATTTCCGGATAGACGATGCCCAGACGGCAGCCGCGGTGTCCCAACATCGGATTGGCTTCATGCAACGCTGCGACCTTGGTTTTGACCTGCTCGCCCGGCAATCCCATCTCGCACGCAACCTTGGCGATATCAGCATCGCTGTGCGGCAGAAACTCATGTAAAGGCGGATCCAAAGTGCGAATAGTTACCGGCAGCCCATCCATTACCCGGAAGATGCCTAAAAAATCCTCGCGCTGCATCGGCAGCAGTTTATCCAGAGCTTTTTGACGTTCCTCGGCTGTGTTGGCAAGTATCATCTCGCGCACCGCAATGATGCGTTCACCGCCAAAGAACATATGCTCAGTGCGGCAAAGCCCGATGCCCTCGGCGCCGAAGGCGCACGCCATGCGGCACTGGTCCGGTTGGTCGGCATTAGTGCGCACCTTCAAACGGCGTTCAGCGTCCGCCCAAGCCATCAATTTCGCATAGATTGGATATATTTCGGACTGCGCCGGATCCAGTGTCTTATCTATTAGCGCCTGAATGATTTCCGACGGCAGCGTTTTAATCGCGCCTTCGAGGACTTCGCCGGTCGTGCCGTCGATGGATATGTAATCGCCTTCCTCTAAAATTTTTTCGCCGACTTTCATTGCGGCCGCGTTGTAATCGATTTCCAAGGCTCCGCAACCAGCGACGCAGACCTTGCCCATCTGGCGGGCGACCAACGCGGCGTGTGAAGTCATACCGCCGCGTGCGGTTAAAATACCGACCGCGGCGTTCATTCCTTTAATATCTTCCGGCGAAGTTTCAATCCGCACCAAGATGACATCCTCGCCGCGCTCTTTAGCAAGTTCGGCGGCGCGAGCGTTAAATACAATATGCCCAGTCGCCGCACCCGGTCCAGCATTCAAACCTTTTGTCAATAGTTTTTTCTCAGCAATGGCTTTGCTCTTTTCCTTTTGGTCGAAGACCGGACGCAGCAATTGGTTTAGTTGTTCGGGCTGGACACGCGTCAAAGCGATCTGCGGCGTTATCAAGCCTTCATCGACCATCTCGACAGCAATGCGAATTGCCGCCAGTCCGGTGCGCTTACCGTTGCGGGTTTGCAGCATCCACAACTTGCTATGTTGAATAGTGAATTCGAAATCCTGCATATCACGGAAATGCTTATCCAGAGTCAGACGCACTTGGTCGAGTTGCTTGAATACCGGCGGCATTTCCTGCGCTAATTCGCGTATCGGCTTGGGTGTGCGGATGCCGGCGACAACATCTTCGCCTTGGGCATTGGTCAGATATTCGCCATAGAATTCGTGGGCGCCTGTCGCTGGATTGCGAGTGAAAGCCACACCGGTGCCAGACGTATCGCCCATATTGCCAAAGACCATCGCCTGAACATTGACCGCTGTTCCCCAGGTTTCTGGAATGTTATTCAATTTGCGGTAGGCAATCGCCCGGTCATTCATCCACGAATTGAAGACTGCGCCGATAGCGCCCCAAAGTTGTTCCCAAGGATCTTCGGGGAATTTTACCGGGCTGCGCTCGGCGATAATATTCTTAAAAGCCGCGACCAATTCCTTTAAATCGTCGGCTGTCAATTCGACATCCAATTTGACGCCGCGTTTATGCTTGACGGCTTCGATAGCCGCTTCGAAAGGGTCGATTTCCTTATCGCTCTTCGGCCTGACGCCCAAAACGACATCGCCATACATCTGGACGAAGCGGCGGTAGGAATCGTAGGCGAAGCGCGAATTATTGGTGCGGGCGATTAAACCCTTGATCGTGATATCGTTAAGGCCTAAATTGAGAATGGTATCCATCATTCCGGGCATCGAAGCACGTGCGCCGCTGCGCACCGATACTAACAGCGGATTCTCGATATCGCCGAACTTGGCGTTCATTATCGTCTCGATGCGCGCCATCGCTTGCTTGACACATTCCTGCAGTTCGGACGGATAAGTATTCTTCTCCATAAAATAGATGCACACCTCGGTCGTAATGGTAAACCCGGGCGGCACCGGCAGTCCGATATTGGTCATTTCGGCGAGATTAGCGCCCTTGCCGCCGAGCAGATTCTTCATCTCGGCGCGGCCCTCGGCTTTGTCGCCGCCGAAATAATAGACGAGTTTGTTGCTCATAGTCATTTCCGTTGATTAAATTTAAACTCCAGCCATATAACTTTAAGAACAGTTGACTGGAGCGTTTGTTGCTATTAATATAAAAGGTTAAATTTACATAATGGAGATTTAATTGACAAGCACTGCTGTAATTAGATTTGTATTTTTTATAATTTTATAGTTTGGGTTATAGGTCATAGTAATTCGATATGCATCCATTCTATATATATCATCTACTTCATCCACTGTGTTCGTTTAATATATTTATATGCACATCCTGATTATCGCCGCTAATCTCGCACTGCTCTTCATCGCTTTCCTGCTGACCTTGAATGCGATGCTCAAGCGGCATCTGCACATATTGCAACTGGAAGATTACGAACCACTGCGAATGTGGCGGTTTATCGTCCGACGTCCCGGCCGTCTGCAATTGCTCGATTTTGACACAATCGTCTTCCTGCCTTTTCTAATGCTGCTGGCAATGGGTATGGGGTCATTGTTAGCGTCGGCTTTCGGATTCGAGATGGTGCCGGCTAAACTACCCGACCGAATACCGGCGATGAGCCTGTATATCTTCCCGCTGCCGATGCTCTACACAGCCGCTATGGCTTGGCGCGCATTCTACAATGAACGGCAGCTGTCTAAAGCCAAGAAAAAACTGGCGCTGACTTCCCGCGCTAATCGTCTTTTCTGGGCTTCATACCTATTAAGTGCAGCATTACTATTTGTCTATTTTGTAGTTTTTACGGGTATTTTTTTTGACTCGCATCACATCAGCCGGCTTTGTGCTAAATTCCCCATCGAATTCAGTTTCATCACTTTGATGCTGGCAATGTATTTCATTGAACGCGCAGCGCCCCTATGTCTTACGACAGCCGTGGGTATATTAACACCTTTTGAAAACATT
This sequence comes from Calditrichota bacterium, assembly GCA_016867855.1. GTDB lineage: Bacteria > Electryoneota > AABM5-125-24 > Hatepunaeales > Hatepunaeaceae > VGIO01. The sequence continues at coordinate 7,412 of VGIO01000021.1, read as the reverse complement.
ACGCGGCGCCGATATTTGGTTGATGCAAAGAGAATTTTGTCCGAGTTCCGGCCCTTAGTCATCGGTATCACCGGCTCCTACGGCAAGACTGGCACAAAAGAGATACTCGCTGCGATGCTCGCACGCCGTTATAATGTCTATCGTCCACCCGGCAGTTATAACACCCTAATGGGCGTTACGCGCGCTGTGCGCGAAGGTCTGCGCCAATATCACGAGGTATTCATAGTCGAGATGGGCGCTTATAGGCGCGGCTCGATTGCCAAACTGTGTTCGCTCGTTAAACCTCAATATGGTCTAATCACAGTCATCGGCAAGCAACATTTGGAGCGATTTGGTTCTCAGCAAGCCATCTTGCAAGCCAAAGGGGAGTTAATCCAAGCCTTGCCGCCCGACGGCGTTGCTGTGCTGAATGGAGATGATCCGTTGAGCCTTGAAATCGGCGCCGAGCATCCCGGTGAAGTCCGCTATTTTAAGGTCGAACCGCAGCGCCCTGAATCTGCTTCCTCCCAAACAAAGATAGATTTGCATAATAGCCCAAAAGTCCATAATGTCCATATCATCCATTCCAAAAACCTTCGCCTTTCTTTAAGCGGCACAGATTTCGACATTTATTTCCCGGATGGCGAAATTGTTCCGGTTCATTTATCTCTGCTTGGTCGCAGCGCGGCAGCCAATGCGACGGCAGCCGCAGCGCTGGCTGACCGACTGGGCGTCGCGCGGCGGGATATCGCCGCCGCACTGGCGGAAATCCCGCCGGTCAAACACCGCCTCGAACCGCGGCTCTCCAGCGGCGGTATCTTTATTCTCGACAACGCCTTCAATTCCAATCCCATCGGCGCCCGCGATGCACTCGAAGTGCTGGCATTGGCGTCGAGCGGACGCCGAATTTTAGTAACCCCGGGAATGATCGAATTAGGCGAACTAGAAATCCAAGCCAATTACGACTTTGGCCGACAAGCCGCCATTTCCTGCGATTTAGCCGTGTTGGTCGGCGCCAAACATATCGAACCGATAAGAAAAGGATTGCTTGACGGGGGCTTCCCAACGGATAATATCTGGATTGTCCCGACCCTGAATGAAGGTCTCACTAAACTGGAAGGATTCCTAAAAAGCGGCGATACAATGCTGCTCGAAAACGACCTGCCGGACCAATATGCAGGATTATAAGTTAGAAAATTTAAAAGTCAGCATTAAAGTCGCATCAGTATTAGCGCGTCACTCATTTTTCAAATTCCAAATTCTAAATTCCAAATTCCAAATTCTAAATTCCTCCCGCTTCTTGCATCAGCCATGCTTCGATGAACCGGTCGAGGTCGCCGTCCAGCGCGCCGTCGGTGTCGGATGTTTCGACCTCAGTGCGCAGATCCTTGACCATCTTATAAGGATGCAGCACATACGAACGGATTTGTGAGCCCCATGCAATTTCCATCTTCTGCGCTTCCAAAGTATCCTTTTTCTTAATTTCCTCATCTCTTCTCAGTTTTAAGAGCCGCGATAGTAAGTATTTCATCGCCATTTCGCGGTTGCGATGCTGGGAGCGCTCGGCTTGGCAAGTGACGACGATACCTGTCGGCAAGTGGGTGATGCGCACGGCTGAATCCGTTTTGTTGATGTGCTGCCCACCAGCGCCGGAAGCGCGAAAGGTGTCGATGCGCAGTTCGGTCGGATTAACTACAATGTCGGTATCTTCCTCGTCCGCTTCCGGATAGACAAACACCGAAGCAAACGAAGTGTGCCGACGCATATTGGCGTCGAACGGCGAAAGCCGCACCAGGCGATGCACGCCGGATTCGGCTTTCAAATAGCCGTAAGCATATTCCCCGCTCACCTCCACCGTCGCCGACTTCACGCCGACCTGGTCGCCGGGCAGAAAATCGATGACTTCGGTCTGCCATCGGTGCCGTTCGCAGTAACGTAGATACATCCTAAGCAGCATCGCCGCCCAATCGGTGGATTCCGTCCCCCCGGCACCGGGGTGGATAGTCAGAATCGCGCTGCGCCGGTCGTCTTCGCCGCCGAGCATCAGCCGAAATTCCCATTCTCCAATAATTTTATCCAAGCGTTGCAATTCTGCCGCTAGTTCGGCTTGCGCAGGTTCATCGGCTGATGCGAGCAACGCGGCGAGTTCTGCGGCATCTGAAACATCTTGCGTAAGTTTATCGAATGCGGATAGCGGTCCTTCAAGGCTCGATATGCGTCGGGTGATGTCGCGCGCCCGTTCAGGCTCGTTCCAGAGGTCTGGAGAGGTGGCTTGCGACTTGAGGAGGGCTAATTCGGCGCGCTTACCAGCGATGTCAAAGCGACCTCCCGAGCGAAGACAAACGCTCTTGATATTCGGATAAGTTCATAAGTTGAAAGTTGAAAAGTAATTTTAACCCGGCTTCTTGAAGCCGGGGATATTTGAAATCTCGCTGCGAATTAATTGGTTTCCACCTTCATATAATCCACCCAAATCTTACCGTCCTTGAACGAGCGTCCGATGACCTGCACCTGCTCTTCAAAAAGGTGCATTCGCTCGATTTCGTCCGGACGGAAGCCTTCTTCGCCGCGCACCCAGCGGCGCTGGGCGAATTCGGCAATTTTGGGCGGCAATTCATAGAGCCGGATGCCGCGCAAAGCGCTGATAAACAGCGCGCCGGGATACTGCCGCTTAAGTCCTTCCAGCAGCGCTGGATCGTTCACCTTGTCAACCTTGTTGAACAATAAAATTTGTGGAGTATGGTCGAGTTCCAGTTCTTTTAATATCTCCTCGACGCGTGCCATTTGCCCTTCCCAATGCGGATGCGATAGATCGACGATAAGTAAAAACAAATCGGCTTGACGGGACTCTTCAAGCGTGGACTTGAACGATGCGAGCAGACCAACCGGCAGTTTGCGAATGAAGCCGACAGTATCTATAAGCACGATACGGGCGCCGTCCGGCAGGCGGTAAGCGCGCGCGGTTGCGTCAAGGGTTGCGAAAAGGCGGTCCTCGACAAATACCTCAGCGTGCGTCAGAGCATTAAGCAATGTTGATTTGCCGGCGTTAGTATAACCGATGATGGCGGCTTTAAACAATCCACTGCGTTTGCGGCGGCGGGTTTCGCGCGCCTTCTCGATGCGCGACAGCTCGCCGCGCAACTGGCTAATACGGCGGCTTAATACCCGTCGATCAACTTCCAATTGGGTTTCGCCGGGTCCGCGCCGCGCACCGATGCCGCCGTATTGCCGCGACAAGTGAATCCAGCGACGGGTCAAGCGTGGCAGCAAATATGTGAGCCGCGCTAGTTCGACCTGAATACGCGCTTCCCGGCTGCGCGCCCGGCAGGCAAAGATATCCAGAATAAGCCCGGATCTGTCGATGACTTTACATTCTAACGCCTTCTCAAGATTGCGCGTTTGGGCTGGCGAGAGGTCATCGTCGAATATGACGATGTCGGCGCCGGTGGCTTTTACAATGCCTGCTAACTCAGCAACCTTGCCCGAACCTAAAAATGTGCCGGCATCGAGTTTGTCGCGTTCCTGAACAATTCGACCTATAAGCCTGCCGCCGGCGGTGTCCAGCAATAGTTCTAATTCATCAAGATGGTCGTTGACTTCCCAGACCGGCACACCGCGGCGCTGCACCCCAATGAGCAGCGCCGACTCTTGGGCTTGCCCGCTTACATTTATCTGATTAGCGTTAATAACGTTTAAAGTTAATATAATTTTGTGGTTGGACTAGTGGCCTCGTTGTAAAAGAAACTGGCATTATAGTATAGACAGGAGGACAGGCGTCCCTGCCTGTCCATTTTGCAGCCATATCTCCCGGGACAGGCAGGGACGCCTGTCCTCCTGTCCGACATACTGAAACCATTAATACAAGTGAACACTAGATTATAATTTTATTTCAAACCTATGCCGCAATACTCAAAACCCAAAGCGCGCATATTTTGAGCGTTGAACAGGTTGCGACCATCGAATATAATAGGGTGTTTCAGCCTCTCTTTCAGCATCTGAAAATCCGGATGGCGGAATTCGTTCCATTCGGTGGCGATGATAAGGGCGTCGGCGTTATCCAAGGCAGCGCCGGCAGAAGCGGCATATATCAACTTTGATTGGTATAACCGCCTGACATTCTCTAATGCCTGCGGGTCATAGACCGCCAGTTCGGCTCCGGCGGCTAACAGCGCATCGATGATGACCAGCGCCGGCGACTCGCGCACATCGTCCGTATTGGCTTTAAAAGCCAGTCCCCACAAAGCAAATCGAAGACCGGCAAGATTATTTCCAAATCGGTGCAGAATTTTAGTAGGGATAAATTTCTTCTGCAACTCATTCGATTCAAGCACCGCTTCGGCTATAAACAGCCGACTGTCGAACGTTTTGGCTGTCTGGACAATTGCCCGCACATCTTTCGGAAGGCACGAACCGCCAAAGCCGAGGCTGGGAAAGAGAAAATGGCGTCCGATACGCTCGTCTGAACTAATGCCCGCACGAACTTCGTTGATATCAGCGCCGACCTTTTCACATAAACGTGCGGCTTCGTTGATAAACACCACTTTAGTGGCTAAAAAGGCATTGGCGAAGTATTTAGTCATCTCGGCTGATTCAACGCGCATTACTATAAGCCGGTCGTGGGTGCGCATAAATGGCGCATAAAGGTCTTTAAGAATATCGCTCGCTTGCTGTGAATCTGAACCGACCACGACCCGGTCCGGCTTCATAAAGTCATCGACGGCCGCGCCTTCCTTCAGAAACTCCGGATTGGATACAACATCGAAAGGTTGATTAGTCAATTCGGCAATTAAATTGCTAACTTTAATCGCAGTGCCAACCGGCACGGTGGACTTATTGACGATAACCTTATACCCGTTTATACCTTTAGCAATCTCATACACTGCGCTTAAAAGATGCTGTAAGTCGGCTGAACCGTCTTCACCGGTCGGTGTAGGCACAGCCATAAATATAACCTGACTTTGTTCGACAGCCGCGACTGTAGCGGTCGAAAAAGCCAAACGACCTTGGGCAATGTTGCGCTGCACTAAGGCGTCGAGCCCAGGCTCATAAAATGGCACTAGGCCTTTTTTTAATTTGGTAATCTTCACTTCGTCGATATCGACGCAGATAACATCGTTTCCGGTTTCGGCGAAACAGGCGCCAGTTACCAGCCCGACATAGCCTGTGCCGATGATAGCGATTTTCAATGGATTCCTTAGGTTTGATTTTTTTAAATTTAATTCTATGAGAGATGATTTTATATTATACAATATATTAATTTTAATTGCCTTAATACAAATAATCGGGAACTTAAACAAATATGAAGTGATATTTTTTGTTAGAGGATTTAAATCGCAACGGCTTGATTTATTTAACCGAAATATTATGTTTAACTTGACAATCTGGATGTGAAAGGATATATTATTTAATATATATTCGATATTCATACTAATATCCGATTTATTTCACTTCTATGCTGCTATACAGATTTACAAAAGACTATTCATTTTAAGAGTCTCGCTTGAGCCTATCAAAGCAACTTCTATTACTCAGCCTCATCTTGCTCGGCAGTCTGCCGGCTAAGTCACCGGCCGTAATACGCTTCGTCCCGGATGACTACCAAACCATTCAACAAGGCATCGACAGCGTCGGAGTTGGCGATACGGTATTGGTCGCGCCGGGGATATATCGAGAAAACATCAACTTCGGCGGTCGTAATGTCGTCGTCGGCAGTTGGTTTTTAACCTCTGGCGACGCAAGTTTCATCGACTCGACGATTATCGACGGCGGACGAAACGGTAGTGTAGTCCGGTTCGAGCGGGGTGAAAATCCACAGGCGGTGTTGGCAGGTTTCATACTGCGCAACGGAACAGGCTCGCAAAATGCAGTGAGAGAACTGTGCGGCGGCGGGATATTTTGCCGGCAATCCACGCCTACATTAAGTTACTTGAAGATCGTCGAAAATCAGGCGCGCAACGGCGCCGGGATTTATTACGAAGGCTGCGTCGGCGCCCGGCTGGAACGCACGCTTATCTATCGTAACCAGGCTTCGGCTTCGGGAGGTGGAATTGAGCTCCGCGTGTCTTCGCCTTTTGTCATCAATTGCACCATAACCGAAAACGAAGCTGCACGTGGCGGAGGAATCTACCTGCAGAACGAAAATCGACCGGAATTATCGAACAGTATTTTGTGGAACAATTATCCACAGGAAGCCGCATTCGCTTTAGGCGGTCAGGGCAATCGTCCTTCTTTTGCATATTGCAATGTTTATAATGGGATTGATGGGATATTTCCGCGCGGAGGCGACATCGCTTGGAATATCGGCAATATCCAACTTGACCCGCAATTTGCCGCGCCAGAAGCCGGGGACTTCAATCTGACCGAAAACAGCCCTTGCTTAGACGCCGGCAATCCGGAATTGAGCCGCGATATCGACGAGACCTGGCCCGACATCGGCGCATTCACGCTACTGCATCGACGCCAAGATGTTCCCAAACTATCCGTCGAATGTTTCGAATTTAATATAGGAGTATGCGAAGTCGGCGAAACGAGCCTAAAGCGAACTTGGTTAAGGAACATAGGCTATTCGCCTTTAACCCTTCAGTTTCTAAGACTGCAAGGTGAAAATCCACAAGATTTTATCCTCGAAGCCGACAGCGCGTTCACATTATCGCCGGGAGAAGGACGCAATTTAGGATTTATTTTCAGGCCTCGTTCCGGCGGCGCCAAATCTGCGCAAGTTGTATTTCAAAGCAACGATTCTCTGCGCAGCCGAGTTGAAACAAGCCTTAGTGGATATGGTTTCCGACGCAATGAACATCATCTATGGCGCGTGCCACAGGAGTTCAACCGAATACAAGCCGCTGTTGATATAGCCGTCGATGGCGACACCGTCCTCATCGACACAGGATTTTATCGCGAGAACATCGATTTCTTAGGTAAGCAAATAACCGTCGCGAGCCGGTATTTGCTACAGCCTGAACCATTGTTTATCTATTCGACGACGCTTGCCGGCGATGGCGAGAGCGCCACGGTGTCATTTACCAATGGCGAGTCGAGAAATGTGCATTTAACAGGACTAACTATAACCGGCTTACGCGAGGGGATTAACTGCAACGGCGCAAGCCCGACCATCAGCCGCTGCCTCATCGTCGGCAATGGCAATGCCGATATCGACGGCGGCGCCTTGAGTTGCACCAACAACGCCAATCCACTGATATTCAACTCGACGCTTTATGGCAATATAGCGCGCCGCGGCGGCGGTGTATTTTGCCGGAGCGCGCGCGCCGAAATGATTAACTGCATCCTCTGGCGAAACAGCCCTGAGAACGGCTACTTCGCCTTAGGCGCTAATCAATCCCGTCTGCAGATAACCTATAGCGATATCGAAGGCGGAACGCAATCCATCCGCACGAATAACTACGGTGTGGTTGTTGCCGGCGCCGGTATTATAA
>VGIO01000020.1 GCA_016867855.1 Calditrichota bacterium | reverse complement strand
CTCAACAGATAAGAACGAAGAGGTGCGGCTGCTATTCCGTGAAGAAGTCATCAAGAACATCATCGCTCCGCCGACCGCCGATATCATCGGACTATATTCCCAGGCTCTGATTACCGCCCGCGAAGTCGGCTTGGCAGAAAAATGGTGGCAGCGCTCTGAGGCCGGCTATGCTGCGACGCTCGACTCGCTGATGATGCAATATACTGAACAGATAAATTTCGTCGAAACCCGCATTAATAAATTCATTGCCGATTACGAAAAGGTGTTGCCCAAAGGCGAAGACGCCCGAACGCCGCAAGGCTTCTATCCTGATGAAATGGGCGGCATCATCCTCGATAATATCGAGTATTATAATACCTTCATCAACGACTTTTTGAAGGCTTATAAACTGACGCTGGATACGTTGGCGGCTTACAAACTGCCTTATGGTTTCGGCGAGCAAACTAATAACCGGATGATAAACTTCATCCTTGAGAAGTCGGACCGAATGAGCGCTTGTGCGGCGGATGCAAAACGCCGGCAGACGGAATATGCAGATAAATATAATGAAACCAGCGAAATCCAATGGGACGATGCGACGGTGGCTTTTGAGGATGTCGCCAGCAACTTCAGCGATTACAATATCGCTATTCTCGAAAATGTTTTCTACTTGCGTAAGGATTATGCTATTTCCGGTGACGCCGGCATCGAAGTCGTGCGGCGTCTGATTGCATCCAATCCGGATAAATACGCCTCTGCCGCCGGCATTGCCGCACAAACCGTAGCCATTGCGACTGATAATCAATGGCGCGTCTGGCCGCAGGCGGCGGAAGGTTTTCAGGAGGTTGATTTCAACGACGCCGGCTGGCCAGCGGCAATGACTTCGCAATATCCAATGTCGGTATCGACGCATTTAGACAACCTGAATGCTAAACCGATATGGTATTTTCGCGATAAGCCCAAGCCGATTATGAAAGAGGTTCCAGTCGAACCGCCACCGACTGAACTGCCGGCTGAGCCACCTGCGGAGCAGCCACCGACTGAGTCTGCGCTGGAAGGCGAAGCGATAGAAATCCTGCCCGATATGGCAGACCAGCCTGGTGCGGGTGAATCGGACACTACCGGATCCGAAACCGATACAATCGCCGGACAAACCGAGACGCCAACTGAGACGTTGACATCCCCTCCCCAGCCAGCGACGCGGATAGTCGAAGTTATTCCCGCTGAAGAAGATTCAATATATCGCTTGTGGGCTGCGCCGGATGAGAACGGCGTGCGGCGTTACTGGTTCAGACGCACCTTCAATCTCGATGACAAGCCTACCAGTGGACGAATCTGGATTACAGCGGATGATAATTACAGCCTGTTCGTGAACGGCGTCTATATAGCCGAAGATAAAAAGGATACAATCGACTGGAGTATTACCGATGAATATGATATTGCCGGCAATCTGCGAGTAGGCAGGAACTTAGTGGCAGTCGAGGCTTCGGATATCGACAGCACACATTATGGTTTGATGACGGGATTGGTCTATGAAATCGTCCCGAATTTACAATCTCAATTAGGCTCGGTCGTGGATCGCGAGCGTCAGAACGACCGGCAGCGCAAGTCGGGCATTACTGAATGGACGAAGACGGGGATGGCTGTTTTGCCGTCGCCTGCGCCGGCGCCGGAAGCCGCTCCGACACCGGTCGAAACAGCCGCTCAAGAACAGGCTGTTTCGCCGCTGGAAGAAATACCACAAGCAGCGAAAGCGCCAACGGCGGAAGAACTGCGCGATATGCGCATCATCGAAAAGAACAAACTGCGGTAATAAAATGAAAAATTCCATCTATATCATTATCAGCGTGGCATTAGCGATACTTGTCCTAAGCCCGGCAAACTACGCTCAGCGCCCGGCGCGCGGCGGCGAAGAAGAGGTCTTGATGCTGGAAGAAATCCGCATCGAAGTAACGCCGGAACTGCCAACGGTTGTGGTTACCATCCCCCGCCAGAAGCCGGACATCAAATCGGTAACATTGGAAAAGAATGTCGAAACTTTGCTTACCGCCGGCGCCGCCAAAGTAAAACCACGTTTAACTGATATGACTGTGAGTAAAGTGGAAGATTTACAAAAAATACTTGCAAAAGAACGCAGCCGGTAGTATATTATTCCGTTTATTTGATAATTATACGATTTAAGAACTGAAGATCTCAAGTTATAAATACTTATAAACATAGCGACATAAATAGTTGCTAAAGTATGTTCGAGTGACGCTGAACGAAGTGAAGAGTCTCGCTTCCGCTTAACTGGGCGAGATGCTTCACTGCGTTCAGTATAACGCGTGCGATAATGAGTAGTTATTTCCGATGCAACATATAATTGTCCTCAATTTCGATGAGAAAATTTAATTACTTAAGTTCTCATTCGCTTAAGCGCTTTCGAAATATTTAAAAACATCCATAAACCCAAAATCAAAAACAACCAGTCCAAATAGGGACGGAGGGAAAGGTTAATGGCATCGCAATTTTTCCACACTTTCAGCACGGATGTCTCCGGCTGGCAGATGATGTGGATGATTCTCTGCTTTGGCTTAATCGCGCTGGCGATTATGATCGAGAGAGGTCTCTTTGTTTATGTGAAATCGAACATCAACGCCAATCTGTTTATGGCGGAAATCCGTAAACTAGTGTCGGCGGGTGATTTTAAGAAAGCCATCGCTCTCTGCAAAGCAGCCGGCGAGAAGGCTCTGCCGAAGGTTGTCCTGGCGGCTCTGGCTGAGGCTGACCGGCGCGAATTTATCGACTATCGGGCAATTCAAAATGCCGTCGATGAAGCCACGCTCGAGTTGATACCCAAATTATCTAAGCGCACCGGATATTTGGCCGTCTTAGGCAATGTCGCCACCTTGACCGGTCTGCTCGGCACGATTTACGGTCTGATTTTGTCGTTCCAAGCCGCTGGCGCGGCTGGCGGAGGGGCTGAAGCCCTTGCGCAAGGTATTGCCATCGCTATGTTCACTACGATGTGGGGTCTGGTCGTCGCTATTCCCGCTATTATCGCTTATACCTTGATAAACACCAAGACCAACGATATAATCGACGACATCGACGAGCATTCCGTCAAGTTGATTCACCTGCTGACCGGGGGCAAATAAGTGGCTTTCAAACCCTCCCTCAAGAAAAAGAGGGAACCCGAAAGCACCGAACTGAACCTGCTGCCGGTGATGAACCTCATCATCGTGCTGATTCCGTTGCTTTTAAGCGTCGCCAAACTGACCGAGATGGCGCTGCTTGAATACCTGCCGCCGGCGGAAGCCGCTGAAGGCGCTGGCGCAGCGCCGGAAGAAGGCGGCGGAAGCGGAGGCGAGCAAACCAATTTGAGTTTGCTGGTCAATCTGGCGGAAACCGGCTTGCAGGTCAGTATGTTCAACAAGGTGGATCCAGGACCTTACTTTTTTGAAATCCCCTTGAAACCGGACGGAAGTTACGACTTTGAGACTTTTAACGCCCGATTATGGGATATCAAGCAGCGCGAGGTCGGAGCGCCGATCGGTGTCGATTCCCTCGTGAACGAAAAAACCGGTCGATACGATGTTTTTCCTGTCTATAAGTATAAAGACGGGCGCGAGATTTCCATCACTGCGGTCGGTAAGACACCCTTTCAGGTCGTCGTGAACGCAATGGATGTCTGTCGCTATCGCTCTATTGACGGTGAAAAACAGGAACTATTCCCGGTAACATTATTAAAGCAATTCCAATAATCGTCTATGCTCCGGGGAAACCGGATAGATAAGGACTAAAAAGATGGCGTTCGCACCATCCAAAAGTGCAAAACACAGGAAAAGAGAAAAAGGCGAATTGATGCTGAACTCCATGATGGATATGATGACCATCATCCTGTTGTTCTTGCTGAAGACAATGGGATCATCCGGCGCTTTGCTCCGGCCGTCTCCCTATGTCGAACTGCCCAAGGCGATGCGCGATAAAGAGCCGCAAAAAGGGCTCTGTATACTCATCACAGAGCAGGGCATATTTGAGGATATGGAGCGTAATCCGCGTATGCTCGTGGATACGCAAGAATTGACCGATGCCGATAATGTCGTTCTGCCGAATCTCGAAACTTTTTTGAATGACCAAAAGGAATTCACCAAGCGGCTCGGCAAACCGTTCAAAGGCGAAATCACCATCCAGTGCGGCAAGGAGGTTACCTATGACTGGCTCTTGAAGGTGATTAACACCTGCGGGCAGACGGAGTATGCCACGCTTGATTTCGTAGTTTTAAAAGCCACAACTTCTTGAGGTAACAATGACCCAAGCAATGACATTTCCCAAGGAGTTCGAACGACACTTCTTCCGCGACCTGGATAGGAATTATTATACTATCTGGTTGATAACCTTCATCATCGGGAATGCTATTTGTCTGTATATGTCAGGGCAGCCGGTGAAGGAGTTGACCGCCGAGCAGGTGAAGAAATACACTGAGGCGATTTACCGCGTGAAAGCCACTGCACCGGCGAAGATTGCCGTTAAGAAGGAGACTAAAGCCGCAGTCGGCGAAGTCGCCAAAGAAGAAGAGCGGCCGGCTGAGGATAGAGTCGCCGAAGCCAAACCAGTTACGCAGGAAGACAAAGCCGAGCGTTTGGCGGCTGAGCGAGCAGCGCGGCGCGAGCGGCAGGAGGCTCGCCGGCAGGCCGTTGCCGAACGGGTGAAAATAGTCGCCGGACCTACGGCACGCGGCGGCGCGGCGCGGCGCGGCGCAGCCGCCGCACGGGAAGCCATCGGGCTTTCCGGCGGCGCGATGAGCGGCTTCAATGTCAAAGAGATGGTTGGGATGGTCGGCGAAGCCGGCACAGCCGATAAGGTTAAAAAACTGCGCGGCAGCGGCGCCGTCTCGGCGGATGTCGGCGACATCGACATCGCAGCGTTGAAAGCCTTATCCTCCGAAGACATCAACCTGATGCTCAACGAAGCGCCGCTGCAAATCAGCCGCAACGCCATCACAGCCAAAGGCTCCGGCACCAAAGCCAAACAGCGCAGTCAAGGCGCTATTTCCGACATTGTGCTGGCGAATAAAAATCAGGTTCAGTATTGTTACTGGACGCTCAAGCGGCGTGATTCGAGTCTCAAAGGCCGGGTCGTCGTCGAATTCACGATTGCACCGACCGGCGAAGTCATCCGGGTGCGTTTCCGCGAGAGCAACTGGGGCGGCAATGCGCTCGGCGGCGATGTCGAACGTTGCATCGAGAATGTCATCCGCTCCTGGCACTTCGACCCGATTCCCGATGCGGAAGGTAACGTAACCGCCGGAGCGACTTATATTTTTGAATAATCCTGATTATACATAGTTCCATTAAGCAAAACGGGACTGAAAAATCAGTCCCGTTTTGTTTTAATAATTCACAACGGATTTAACGGATGAAACGGATGAAGAATGGACAAGTATCCGTTTCATCCGTTCAATCCGTTGTGAATACATCATATTGAGTTTACTTGAGTTACCGAACCCATACTTGCGGCGAATTGACCGTTAGAAACATAGGCGAGCGGGTTACGCTTGCCGGCTGGACGGCGCGGGTGCGCGACCTGGGCGGCTTAGTTTTCGTTGACTTGCGCGACCGTTATGGCAAAACGCAGATTGTCGCTTTGATGTCTTCGCCGACCGCTGAATTCTTTAAATCGCTGCACAATGAAGATGTAATGCAAGTCATCGGCACGGTTCAGGCGCGTCCGACCGGAATGGCTAATCGTCAGATGCCGACCGGCGAGATTGAGGTCGCAGCCGAAAGCGCGGCATTATTAAGCCAAGCCGCGCCGCTGCCATTAGGCGTCGAGGATGAAGAGGAAGCCAGCGAGGAGGTCCGGCTGCGGTATCGTTATCTCGATATGCGTCGTCCGCGTCTTATGAATAATCTGTTGCTGCGGCACAAAGCGCTGCAATCGGTGCGGAGGTTTCACGATGAACAGGGCTTCGTCGAAGTCGAGACGCCGTTTCTGATTCGTTCGACGCCGGAAGGCGCCCGTGATTACATTGTGCCGAGCCGCGTCCAACCCGGCTGCTGTTATGCCCTGCCGCAGTCGCCGCAACTCTACAAGCAGGCGCTGATGGTCGGAGGCGTCGATAGATATTGCCAGATAACGCGTTGCTTCCGCGATGAAGACTTGCGCCGCGACCGCCAGCCGGAATTCACCCAAATCGACCTCGAAATGGCTTTCGTCGATGAGGAAGACGTCTTTGCGCATACTGAACGGATGATGCAGCGATTGGTCAAAGATACACTTAGTTTGGATATAGATCTGCCTTTGCCGCGCCTGAATTACTTCGACGCTTTAGCGCGGTTTGGCAGCGACGCGCCCGACTTGCGCTTTGGACTTGAGATTAGCCGGTTGGACGCTCAATTTCGCGGCGCCGGCTTCCGCGCCTTCGATGAGGCTCTGGCAAATGATTTTAGCGTTTTTGGCATAAATGCCGCCGGCAAAGGGGAACTTTCAAGGCGCGAGCGAGTTGAACTAGAAGAGCGCGCCAAATCTGAAGGTTTGCCGGGGTTGTTGACCGTTCCGGTGTCATCCCAAGGGCTGGGCGGCGCGCTGGGCAAACTGTTCGATGCAACGCGAACGGCTGAATTATTGCGCGTGATGGAATCCAAACCCGGCGACCTGCTGCTGTTCGCCGCCGGCGAGGAACGTTCAATCTTAACAGGCTTAGGGCGTTTGCGTCGGAGGTTAGCGGAGCAGTGGCGGTTGATTTCCAAAGGCGAATATAAATTCTGCTGGGTGATTAATCCACCGCTCTTTGAGGTCTCGGCTGATGGCGAATTGACACCGGCGCATCATCCATTCACATCGCCGATCGCCGCGGATATTGACAAACTGGAAACCGAACCGCTAAAAGTTTGTGCCAAAGCGTATGACCTGGCGTTGAATGGTTTCGAATTGGGTTCAGGCAGTATTCGCATTCATTCGCCGCGCTTGCAGGAGCGTGTTTTCAAAGCAATTGGGATAAATATCGAGGAAGCGCGCCACCGCTTTGGTTTTCTTTTAGAGGCGCTCGGCTACGGCGCGCCGCCGCACGGCGGCATTGCGCTCGGCTTCGACCGGATTGTAATGCTGCTGGCTGGGGAAACTAATATTCGCGAAGTCATTGCTTTTCCTAAAACTAATGTGGCTTCTTCGCTAATGGACGGCGCTCCGACGCCGGTCGATGACCAACAAATGGCAGAACTTGGAGTAAAATGGATAAATATTTCAAAAAACACTTGACAAAGCAAAATTATTATTTTATAATTAAAGTAATACTATAACTACAGGTCTTAACTTAAGGAAAGTCTTATGAAAATCCTTGCTAAAACCGTCTGGTTGACGGCGGTTTTTATGGTCTGTCTCTCGCTTTTAACAGTGGGCTGCACTAAATATGCCAGCCCGGACGACCTGAAAAAGCTCGATGAGGCGCAAAAAGCCGCAGTGTCCGCTGAAAAGGAACTTGACCAACTGAAGAAGGAACGTGCCGATTTGGAGCGTCAGATCGCTCAAAAACAGCATGAATTGGATGACCTTCAGGAACAGTTGGACGAAATAAAGGGCATCGCTCCGGCGGGCGGGGAGGTGAAACAATGAAAAATCTCGTTTCACTCTTCATCGCCGGAATATTAGTATTGGGCGTCTGCTCATCCAGTGCAATCGCGGCAGAACGGATGAAGTATGAAGACTATCAGGCACAGTTGAAAGCCTACCAAGACCGCGAGGCAACGGCTCGCGCGGCAATTGAGGTCGCGAAGAAAGGCATCGAAGAGTTAAAAGCCAAACTGGCTGAACTAGACCTTGCCATCAAAGCCATACAGGATGAAATCTACGCCTTTCTCGGCACTGACCACGCCGGTTATGAGGCTTTCCTTAAGCGCATAGAAGACCTTGAAAAGCAGGTCGATGAATTAGCCAAGTTGACGCCGGAGCAGTTGCTCGAGCGAATGAAGGAACTTGATGCGCTTGCCGCGCAGGTCGCTGCAATGCTGAAAGATCCCATCGCCAAAATTAAGCAAGTTAAGGAGCGACTGCAAGCGCTGGAGGCGCGCATCGAACGGCTGAAAGCCTCGATTCCCAAGCCGAAAATGGATTTGTATTCGGTTCTGCGCGGCGATTACCTCTGGAAAATCGCCAAGAAACCCGACATCTACGCCGACCCGTGGAAATGGTTGCGGATATGGAGCGCTAATAAGGCGACCATCAAGGATCCGGACTTGATTTATCCTGATCAGCGTCTGTCGATTCCACGTCAAATCGGCAAAGACGAATATCTCGTCAAGAAAGGCGACAATCTTAAGCGCATTTCCGGAATGGCTGAAGTCTATGGCGACCCGTTTAAGTGGACAAAAATCTATCAGGCAAACAAGAGCGGCCAATTCCTAAATAATCCGAACATTATTTACCCTGAGATGATTCTCGCTATCCCGCGCAACTAAATTATCTTAGTTCAACGGGCGCGTGGACTCTGGGGGTGTATCGGTTCTTGCGAAAAGGCTTCACATATCGAGAGCCCTTATTAGCGATTTCAACCGCTGATAGGGCTCTTATTTTTTGCTATATCATTATATTAATGGAGGCAGAAAAGAGTTGCTCTTGAAGATACAATTTGGGGCGATGACAAGCATCGCCCGAGCGGACGAATCTCGTGTTCGCCCAAATAGTCACTATATTCTGCTTACATTAATAGCATTTTAAACATTTCTTGGCGACATAATTACAACGGATTCTACGGATTAAACGGATTACAATTCATACTAAAACGCTTTTATCCATTCCATCAGTTTGATCCGTTGTGAATTCGCATAGATTCAGCATTATTTTGAAAGCAGTTTAGTATAAGACCATCTAAACAATACTGATAAATGCGCGATTCTGAATTATTAGAACTTTACATCGGTATAGACGATATGGCAGCGCCGATTTTGTATGGCGCCGGCGACGCCCATTTGCGCTATATCGAAGGGCGGGTGAGTTCGAAGATCAGCGCCCGCGGCAGCCGCATCTTAGTGCGTGGACCATTAGTCGAGCAGGAGAAATTAAAGCGTGTTTTCAGCGATTTGGAAGCGCTCTGCCGGCAACGCGAGGATATAACTTCCAAAGACATCGACACTATTCTTAGATTAGCCGGTATCGATGGGAGCGGTCGTAATGGCTCTCCCGACAACCGACGCGCCGAGCCGGGCGAGGCTGCCATCGTCTGCGAAGCCGCCCGTAGTGTAGTCAAAGCCCGCGGCGCTAATCAAGAACGATTTGTGCGGATGATGGACGAACAGACCGTCGTCTTCGCCATCGGTCCGGCCGGCACTGGTAAAACTTATTTAGCCGTTGCTAAAGCAGTGGACGCTTTCCAGCGTCGGCAGGTCGATAAAATTATTTTAGTCCGACCGGTTGTAGAGACTGGAGAAACGCTCGGCTTTCTGCCAGGGGACATCTTGGAAAAGGTTGATCCCTATTTTCGACCACTTTATGATGCGCTCGGCGAAATGTTGACGCCCGACCGAATGCGCCGCTTCATCGACCGCGGCTTAATCGAAATCGCGCCGCTGGCTTATATGCGCGGCCGGACGCTGAATAATGCCTTCGTCATCCTCGATGAAGCGCAAAATACGACTTCCGGCCAAATGAAAATGTTCCTGACGAGATTAGGCGAATCTTCGCGGGCGGTGTTGACCGGCGACTTGACGCAAATCGATTTGCCGGACCCGACTAAATCCGGCTTACACGAAGCGCGGACGCTTCTGCAGGGCATCAAAGGCATTGGCTTCATCGAATTCGATGCAGGGGATGTCGTAAGACATCCGCTGGTCACCCAAATTCTAAAAGCCTATAACGGGCAAGTAGAAAGTTAGAAAGTAAGAAAGTTGGAAAGTAGGCAAGTGAAAGTTGGTGAAGGCGATTTAATATCTGGTAGCGAGGTTCAGGTAGAATCGGTGAGACGCCGATTAATTCCTACGGTCAAGTGGTGGCATTGGGCGCTAGGATTGACGTTGGCGCTCTGTTTGGTCATATTAGCACCGCGCGGTAAATCGCTCGAATTCGCTAACCTAACCGAAGGCAGCGTTTCATATTCCAAAATCATCGCTCCATTTGATTTTGAAATTCTGAAGTCCCCGGCAGATTTGAAAAAAGAACGCGATGCTGCGGTCTCCCAAGTTCTGCCGGTATTCATCCGCGACGATTCGCTAAGCGGGATAAAACGAGTGCAGTTGAAGCAATTGTCATCCGCTGCTTTGGAACTGCTGAAATCCTTGGATGCGGCGTGGTTAAGCGCCGTGTTGGATACGACGCGCGATTGGCAAACGCAGGAAGCCCAACCTTTTATCGATGGCACGAACCGCCTGTTCGACCGGTTCGGCTTTCGGTTGTCGGCTGAAGTCTGGCGCGCCCTGTTTGGACTCTATATATCAGACCTCAGACTACAGTCTGATTATTTTCCAAAATATTTCGAATTCCTGGATTTGACTTTAGTCGAATTATATCGTAATAATATTATTAAAATCGAAAAGGGCTTCGCGAGTAATTCAATCGATTCGCTCACGGTTCGACAAGGCAGCGAAGAGGCGGCAGCGCCTTTGGATTCTGTATTTTCAATCGAGTCAGTTTTATTTCATTTTGAACAAAATTTAGCCGCGCGTTTGGATACTTTGGCATTGTCGGTCGAAGCTGCCGCCCCAACTAAAGAGATAATCCGTTTGTTCTTATCGCCAAACCTGATTTATGATGAGGCGTCAACCGAGAACCGGCGGCAGGCGGCACTTGCGCAGGTGCCGCTGGCTAAGGGCTTTGTAAAAAGAGACGAACTCATCATCGACAGCCATATCAGGATTACTCCCGAACACCTTGAAAAGTTGAATTCTTTAGCCCAAAAACGGGCTGAAATGTCTTTGGAACGCAGCGGTCTGACGGCTTTGTCAACCTATCTCGGACAAATTTTATTTGCGTTAATATTAGTGTGCGTCTTGTGGATATTCATTGCACTGGTTCGAACACCGATTTGGAACGAATGGAAATCAATGGCGTTGTTGACTGCAATTTTGCTATCTTGGCTGATAATTCTTATATTTTTAGTTGTAAGATTGAGTATGTCGGTATTTTTGTTTCCGGCTGCGATCGGCGCGATGATGATAGCGATTTTGGTTGACCGCGGCGTTGCATTAGGCGCGGTTGTTATGGCCGCCTTAGCCGCCGGCTTTCTTTACAGCAACGATTATCAACTTGTATTTCTAACCTTAATTATCGGCGGGACATCGATTTTAGCCTTGCGCCGGATAGAGCGGCGCGGCGATGTAATGCGCGGCGCGATTTATATCAGCGCAGCCTACCTGTTGTTAGCGTTTACATTTCATCTTTCAACAGGCTCCGCCGGCGCGGCGACTCTGTTGAATAATATCGGATTTGGCATTATCAACGCGACTTTGACGCCGATATTAGTTTTAGGTTTTGTGCCGCTGTGCGAAAATCTCTTTCGTGTCAGCACTGAATTAACCTTGTTGGAGTTAGTCGATTTAAATCAACCTCTGCTGCGTGAGTTAGCGCTGAAATCACCCGGCACATATCACCACAGTCTGATGGTCGGCAATCTGGCTGAAGCAGCGGCGCGAGCGGTTGGAGCAAATTTTCTATTAACACGCGCTGGCGCCTATTATCACGACATCGGCAAAATTGGATTTAAAGAATACTTCATCGAAAATCAATCGACCGGCAGCGAGAATGTCCACGACCGGCTGCCGCCCTCGCGCTCAGCCGAAATCATCATCAGTCATATTTCCCATGGGCTGGCATTAGCCGATAAATATAAACTGCCATCGTCAATTAAAGCATTTATCCGCGAGCATCACGGTAAAACCCGTCTGGCGTATTTCTATGCCAAAGCGCAGCGGGAATTAGGTTCGAGTGTGCGGGAAGAAGCCTTCCGCTATCTTGGTCCCAAGCCGCAGATGATAGAAACCGGTCTGGTGATGTTAGCGGATGTGGTCGAAGCCGCGACGCGCTCACTCGAACAACCGACGCCGGAAGAATTAAAAGAGACTGTTCAACGTTTGATGCGCACCAGACTTACCGAAGGCGACCTCGACGAATGCCCATTGACGCTGCGCGAGTTGTCGGCTGTCGAGAAGGCTTTTATGCAAGTCTTGTTCGGGATTTATCATCAGCGGATACGCTATCTTGACGAAGAAAGCCGGGTGCAGACTGAGAGCCTGCCGTTACCGGTTGACGGAGCCGGCGTATGAGAAGGGGATTTGGCGCGCCGAGATTTAAACACGGCGGGATATTCATCGAGTTTGTGGACGCCGACACCGATGCCCGGTTGTCATCGATGTTAGCCGCCGGACTTAATTCCGTAAAAAACGGCGAACATAAGACGCTGCAAGGCGTAACGGTCGTTCTCACCAGCGACGCGGAACTGCATAAATTGAACCGCGATTATCTGGGCGTAGATGCACCGACCGATGTTCTGTCATTTGATCTTAGCGACGACTCGCAAAATATCGTCGAAGGCGATATCTATATCAGCGTTATACGCGCTTCGGCGCAGGCGGCGGAGCGCGGCGAACCGGCGGAAGTCGAAATTGTGCGCCTGGCGATCCACGGTATGCTGCATCTGTGCAGATGGGACCATACCGACGAAATGTCCCTAAACTCGATGCTCGAGAGGGGAGAATTATATATGAAGGAAGTATTTAACCGGGGGCTTATTGGAAGTTGATTCGATATTAAGATTGGCGGTCGTCCTTCTTTTGTTGTTTCTCTCAGGCTTTTTTTCGAGCGTTGAGAGCGCTTATTTTTCTTTGACAAAAGGAGAGATTGACCGCCTGGGCGAGTCCGGCGACCCGCGTGCTCGACGGGTCGTCAAATTAATGCGGCGTCCGCAAGCGCTGCTGGCGGCGATTTTGACCGCTAATACGATTGTCAATACCGCCATTGCGGCTCTGACCGCCCTGCTGGCTGTGGAACTGGCTGAATACTGGAACATCAATGTCAATATTGCGGTCATTGTCGATGTCATTCTCATTACAGCCATCATCCTGTTCTTCGGCGAGTTGATTCCCAAGTTGCAGGCTTTACGCAATCCGACCGCTTGGGCGCTGCGCACTGCAAGTTTAGTTGAAATCGTCAAGATAGTATCCTCGCCGATTGCGGTGCCACTTGCCGGTTTTGCTGGTAATATAGCAAAATTGTTCGGCATCGAGCGGAACAAAATGTTGGCGCTGTCGGAAGAGGAACTGCGCGCTTTAGTTCAAGTCGGCCACAAACATGGCGCGTTGGACAGCGAAGAACGTGATATGATTCACTCCATCTTCGAGTTTGGGGATACGATAGCGCGGGAGGTGATGGTGCCACGGATGGATATGGTCGCCGTCGAAAAAGGAACGGCGCTCGACGAACTGCTGTCGATAGTGCGTCAATATGGTCATTCCCGCCTGCCGGTCTATGACGGCAAGGTTGACAACATCATCGGTGTGGTCCATGTCAAGGAGTTGTTAGCGGCGGTGGCTGAACCGGAGTTGTTCGATTTGACCAGACATCTGCGTCCGGCTTATTTCGTGCCGGAGGAGAAAAAAATCGACGATTTGCTACGCGAATTTCAGTCCGAAAAGGTGCATATGGCGGTCGTCGTCGATGAATATGGCGGCACGTCCGGCATTGTTACTTTGGAAGATATAATCGAAGAGATCGTCGGCGAGATACAGGACGAATTCGACAAGGAGCAGCCACTGATACAAAACCTCGACGAGAAGGCTTTAATTGTGAACGGCAAGACGCCCATCTACGACCTGAATGAGCATCTCAAGTCGGTTATAATTGAGGAATCAGACGCCTATGATACGGTCGCCGGCTATGTTTATAGCCGCCTCGGACGGGTGCCTCGGCGCGGCGACCAATTCGAGCATAACGGTTACAAATTTCAAGTTGAGGAATTGTTCGGCAAGCGGATTGTGCGGGTGAAAATAGAGCGTTTGGAGACCAATTTCAGCGATGTATGAGCGGATCCTTAGAATAATCCAGCGTCGTTTTTTAATGCATTATGTGCGGAAATATGTTAAACGCAAAGCCGTCGACGCGCCTTTCAACTGGACGAAATGCTGGGACAAGGTCAAGCGTATCGCGGTCATTTGGCCCGGCGATGGCGTTGACTATCAAGCCGCGGCGATGGTGCTTGGCCGGCTGCGTGAATGTTTCTCCGAAGCGCTAATCACCATTATCGACCTACCGGGGATGGGCGCGTCGCCGCCGCCGGATACCGACGCTGAAGTCTATGCCATTGAGAAGCGCTACCTGAACTGGTGTGGGCTGCCCGACCGGCGGCTCAAAGCCAAACTGCGCGAAATGGAATTCGACACCGTCGTTGACCTGGCGCCGGAATTCGATCCCATCAGCGCTTACTATATCCTCTTAACCCACGCGCCTCTGCGCATCGGTTTTGCCGGCGGCAAGGCCGATTTAGTCTTCAACTATCAGATTGCGCCGAAAGCCGAGCGCGCCGGTGTCGAGCGCTATCGGATACTGGCTAAATATATAGGCAAATGGATGGCAGGATAGGATTACGGTATTCCGAAATAAGATTTGTCGAAAAGCCCGCCCGCTATCTTGGCGGTGAGTTTGGGTCGCGGCGAAGTTGGAAATCCGAGGCTTTCCATATTTGCTTATTCTTTCCTGATGTCTATGAGATTGGTGTGTCGTATTATGGCTATCAGATACTTTACCACATTCTGAACCGGCTGCCGGGCGTGATTTGTGAGCGGGCGTTTTTGCCGTGGGTCGATATGCAGCGCCGGCTGCGGGAGCGGCGGCAAGTCTTGGCCAGCCTCGAAACCGGCACGCCGCTGAACGAATTCGATGTGGTCGGGATTACACTGCAGACTGAACTGCATTATCCCGGTTTAATCAAAGGTTTGGAATTAAGCGGTATAACGCGGCTGGCTAGTGAGCGCGGCGCTAAGGACCCGGTCGTAGTCGGCGGCGGTCCCAGCGCTTATCATCCGGAACCGGTTGCAGCGCTCTTTGATATATTGCTCTTAGGCGACGGCGAGGAAGCATTGCCGGAGTTGGCAGGCGTTCTAAAAGATTCCTGCTCGCTGAGGAGCAATCGACCGCGCTTGTGGCAAGTTTTGACGCAGGTCAAGGGCGTCTATGCGCCGGGACTTTATCAATTGGATGATAAAGTCTGGGGAATGCCAAAGCCGGTTGACAATGCGCCGGCTGAAGTGAGAAGCCGCATCGCGCTGGAGTTGCCTCCAGAATATTATCCAGTATTACCTGTCGTTCCGGTCGTTCAGCCCGAACATGACAGGTTGACGGTCGAAATAATGCGCGGCTGCAGCCAGGGCTGCCGTTTCTGTCAGGCCGGGATGCTAAGCCGTCCAGCGCGTGAGCGCCCGGTCGATGAATTAGTCGAGCAGATATCTGCAAGCCTAAACCGCGCCGGATATGACGAAGTCGGATTATTGTCGCTTTCGACCTCTGATTACAGCCGGATTGGGGCTTTGCTCGGCCGATTATCGCCGCAATTGGCGCAACGCAAGACGACGCTGGCATTTCCTTCACTGCGACCATCATCGTTCAGCGAAGAGATAGCCGGCATTCCAACCTTTGGCAGGCGCGGCAATCTGACCTTCGCCATCGAAGCCGGCAGCGAGCGTTTACGCCGGGCAATCAACAAGCATATTACCGACGAAGACTTGTTTGCTGCTTTAGAACGCAGTTGGCGCTATGGCTGGCAAGGCGCCAAATTGTATCTGATGCTAGGCTTACCTACCGAAGAAGATGCGGATTTGGCGCTGACAGCTGAACTATTGGCGCGGCTGGAACGAACGGCGCCGCGCCGCTGCAAACTGCGTGTTTCCATCGCTGTCTTTATACCTAAGCCGCACAGTATATTCGAGGGCGGGCGATTTATCGGCGTCGAAGAGGCGCATCGCAGACGCAGGCTGATTACGGCGCGCTTGCAGTCGAAGCGAGTGGATGTTTCTTTTCACGACCCGCGCCAGTCGATGGTCGAGACCATCTGTGCGCGAGGCGACAGGCGGATGTTGAAGGTCATTGAAGCGGTCGCTGAACAGGGTGAGGGTTATGAGACTTGGAGCGCCTATTTCGATTGGCAACGTTGGCAGAGCGCGCTTGATGAGCATCTGCCCGATTGGCAGGAATTGACTAATCCTATACCTTTTGATACACCGACTCCCTGGTCGCATTTGAGTTGCGGCATCAGCCAACAGTTCCGGCGGGATGAATTGGAGCGGGCGCGTCGCGCGGAATGGTCGGACGACTGCCGGACCGGGGATTGTTCAAATTGCGGTGTTATTGAATTGTGTCTGGAGTTGGCAAATCAGGATTCAGATTTCACCGTAAGGTCGGCGTCGTCCGCCGGGGAAATTTCTGCCGAGCGCGGCGGATCCGGAATGGCTCAAAGCCGCTTCTATCGGCTTACTTTCAGCAAATTAGCGCGTATGCGAGCCTTGGGGCATCGCGACATAATGCGCGAGGTTAAATTAGGTTTGCGGCGTGTCGGACTGCCGTTGCTCTATTCGCAAGGTTTATCTCCGCGCCCGCATTTGACCTTCTGTCAAGCGCTGCCTTTAGGCGTCGGCGCGGTCGAGCAGTGGATTGAATTTGAGAGCGCCGTCGAATTGGATACTCAGGATTGGCTAATTCGGCTGCGCTGGTCTCTGCCTCCGGGCTTAAGACCGCTGAGACTCGAAGCATTACACATTTCTGCGAAGGCCGGTATCCAAGCCGACTCTTTTAATAAAGAGGCTCGTTTGGATTCCTGGGTAGTCAGGAATGACATACATCTGGTCCATTCGGATTTGCAGACGCAGGCGTCGGGTATGCCGAGAGGTTGTTTCGCTGATGTTGCAAGGAGGCGGAGATGGCGCATCAAGTTCGATAAACCGGTCGAAATCAGGGGGGAAATCACGGCAATTGAGACCATTCGCCTTACTAACGGGGGAAAGACGGCGATAGTCGAATTGCCGGTCGAAAAATCCATTAAAAAATGGATAGACGAATGGGGGGAATTAAATTATGCATTGGACTCACAAGCGATTAATTCGATCGTCAGCGTTACGCTGTTGAATTAATCGACAGAACGAAAACTGCATCTGCTGTCAACTGGAGAGCGACGATAGCCAAATGCAGAAGGTTGACAAACCACCTCAGATGATTGACAGCGGATGTATCTACTACTTTCTCCCTGCGCTTGGGGGGACAAAGGGGGGTGTTCTGGTAGTTAGATATATTGACACATTAGGTTGCAGTCTATATTGAGTCACTCTGATCGAAGTGAATAGACTCGTCCCGGTTTGTCAGACGAGATGCTTCCCTCTGCCTGCGCAGGGGTCAGCATAATATAACCGCATCAATCGGATGAGAAGATAAAGCGCTATCGCTGGATTAAGGTTAATAACCTAATATCAATATATTAAGACCTAAGTTATTGTTGTTGTCAACATTAGAGGATTGACTACAGACGACCGTGCTGCCGACCGCGGCGGGTCGGCAGCGATTTAGGCAGATTCCTCGTTCCGGTTCGCTTAAGAGTCCAATGATTGCTTCTTTGACATTGTTCGGCTGAAGATTTAAGGGGTGTGAATTTTCAGCGGGAGTTTCAAGCCGAGGGTTTACATACCCTTGGGAGGATGGATGAAACAGGATATTATCATCAACTCCACCACCAGCGAGACCCGTATTGCGCTGTTAGAGGACGACCTACTCGCTGAACTATTCGTTGAGCGTCCGGAGACCGAGCGAATGGTCGGCAGCCTTTACAAGGGGATAGTGCGCAAAGTGATGGTGGGAATGTCGGCAGCCTTTGTTGACATTGGACTTACACAGGACGCGTTCTTACATTTTTCAGATGTAGGGGGAGGGAACGAATTAATTAAACTATCTCACGAACCGGAGATTGAGCAAGCCGAAGACGATATGGATGGGCAGCGCCGGCGATGGGAAGGTGAAGATTTAAAGGTTGGACAGGATATACTTGTTCAGGTTATCAAGGAACCTATAGGGCGTAAGGGACCACGCGTCAGCACGCAGATTGCGCTGCCGGGACGGTTCATCGTGTTAGCGCCGAACGAATCGTTCGTTGGCGTATCGCGCAAGATAATGCAGTTCCGCGAGAAACGGCGTCTGCGCCAGATAGCCGGCAAAATGCGTCCGAAAGGCTTCGGATTGATTGTGCGCACCTTAGCGGAGGGCAAATCCGATGCCGACCTGCACAACGACGTTGACCGGGCAATGAAAGTCTGGCGTAAAATTGAGAGCGCCGTGCGCAGCACTAAGGGCGCCGGACTAATCTATCGCGATCTGACGATGGCTTCGTCCATCATCCGCGACGTCTTCACACCAGAAGTCAACAGTCTGGTTGTGGACTCGCGTCGGCTCTACCGCGAAATCGTCAGTTATCTGAACGATGTTTCGCCCAATCTGACCGAGAAGATAAAACTCTATACCGACCGTCTGCCGATATTCGATAAATTCGGCATCGAAACAGAGATAGAGAAGAGCCTTTCGCGCAAAATCTGGCTCGGCGGCGGCGGGTATATCTATTTCGACGCGACCGAAGCGTTGGTCGCCATCGATGTCAACAGCGGCCGGTTTGTCGGCAACAAGGACCACGAAGAAAACTCGGTCAAGGTCAATCTCAAAGCCGCGCGTGAAATTTGCCGGCAGATGCGCCTGCGCGACATCGGCGGCATCATCGTCATCGACTTTATCGATATGGCTGAAGAGAAGAACCGGCGCAAAGTTTTCGACGAGATGCGCAAGTCGATGCGGATGGACCGTGCCAAGTGGGATTTGGCGCCCATCGGTCCCTTCGGCTTGATGGAGATGACCCGTCAACGTATCCGACCTTCGCTGGTCTATTCGCTGCGCGAACCTTGCCCGCAGTGCAACGGATCAGGTCTGGTGCCATCGATAGAGACGGTGGTTACTACGTTTGAGCGCTGGATTAAGCGTTTTACTTCACAGACGCGCGAGCATCGCCTGATGTTGACGGTGCATCCGCGCATCAAAACCTACTTGACCGGCGGATTGACCAGCCGTATCGCGCGTATAATGTGGACAAACCGTGTATTTATAACCCTAAATTCCGAAGAGACGCTGAAAATCGACGAGTTCAAAGCCTATTCCTACAAACAGAAATGCGATGTAACCGCACAATATAGTGTCGGATTGCAAAATCAGGAAGATTAACTTGACGCAAGCGTTTGAATGATGTATATTAAAGATCTAAGGTTTAATGACAATGTCAATGTAAATGTAAAAATTATGTATTCATTGACTTTGTCATTGTCATTAACTTTATTTTCATTCTAAATTCTAAATTCCAAATTCCAAATGTTTGCATTAGTCAAAATTGCCGGCCGGCAGTATCGCGTTGCACCCGAGCAGAAACTCACCGTAGAAAAACTGACCGTGCCGACCGGCGGTGAATATGTTGTTCAGGATGTGATGATGGTTGTCGACGGCGAGCGGGTCGAAGTCGGCCAGCCGCGGCTGCCGTATCGCGTTACATTAGAATTGCTCAGCCAGAAACCTGGCGAGCGGGGTGTTTCCTATCGTTTCTTCCGGCGCGGCGGGCGGCGCGTCAAGCGCGGCTGGCGGCATCAGCAGACCTTTGTGCGCGTAAAATCCATCGAAAAGGAGGCTTCAAATGGCTCATAAGAAAGGCGGCGGTTCGTCGCGCAACGGACGCGACTCCAATCCGCAGATGCTGGGCGTCAAACGTTTCGGCGGCGAATATATCCACACGGGGACTATCATCGTCCGCCAGCACGGCACTAAACTGCATCCCGGCCGCAATGTCGGCATCGGGCGCGACAACACGCTCTTCGCGCTCGCGCCTGGCAGGGTCGTCTTTAAGAATTACCGCGGCCGCAAGGCAGTGTGCATCGTCGAAGAGTGATGGATACCGAATCGGCGCTTAGATCGCGCTTTGTGGTGGATGAAGAAGGTCGTCCGGTGAGTGTCTTGCTGGACTATGACGATTATCAACGAATTATCGAAGACCTCGAAGCGTTGAGGATATTCGCGCTTACGACGAAGTGAAACGGGAAGGCGGAACATCTATCCCGGCTTTTCTTGCGTTCGAGGAATTAGAACAGCGGAGGGGTCGATTTACTAAGTTTTTCTTTAACCACGCGCATTAATGAATCTTGAATTTGGCGAGAGAGGTTATTTTGAAGTTAAAGAAGTAGTCCTTGCGCTTGGGGAGAATCCAAAGTTCTTATGGCAATGTTTAATGAGGGTACAATATAGTAGCTTTTTTATAAGTGTGAAGTCAAGCATCGCCTGTAAGGGTGAACCTTGCGTTCGCCCTTAGAAGTAGTAACTACTTTCATACATTAGAATATACAAGAGGTTATACTATGCCAACTCGTTGCGCATTGGTGATAGTTGTCATATTTATGCTGACAATGTCGCTTCAAGCCCAGCCCGATTCTCTATGGTCACACACTTTTGGAGGCCGCTTTGCTGACAAGGGTTGGAGCGTTCAACAGACAACTGACGGCGGATTTGTGATCGTCGGAACCACCTGTTCATTCGGAGCAGGTGAAACTGATGTCTGGATTATTAAAACCGACATCAACGGCGATTCACTCTGGTCTCGCACTTTCGGGGGCGAGGAAGATGACAATGGAAAGTGCATTCAACAGACTGCTGACGGTGGATTTGTAATTGTTGGATATACCGCGTCATTCGGAGAAAGTTTTGGTGATGTCTGGCTCATCAGGACTAACGCCGATGGCGATTCCCTCTGGGCGCGAACTTACGGTGGGATCGATCCAGACGAAGGGCAAAGCGTTCAACAGACGACCGATGGTGGATTTGTTATTGTTGGAAGAACTTGGTCTTTCGGGGCTGGCGTGAGTGATGTCTGGCTGATACGGACTAACACCGACGGCGATTCCCTCTGGTCACGTACTTTTGGGGAAGGATGGGCTGAGGATGATGGTATGAGCGTTCAGCAGACAGCCGATGGCGGATTCGTGATTGTTGGCAAAACTGGAGATGGAGGGGACGGGAGTGATATTTGGCTCATTAGGACCGATGCCGACGGCGATTCCCTCTGGTCGCACTCTTTCGGGGGAGGTAGTGGAGATTTTGGCTATAGTGTTCAGGAGACAGATGACGGTGGCTTTGTGATTGGTGGGTCCACTCATTCATTCGGAGCAGGTAGTTTTGATGTATGGCTCATCAGGACCGACGCCGACGGCGATGCCCTCTGGTCGCACACTTATGGGGGTGACGGTTATGATTGGTGCTCAAGCGTTCAGAAGACTGTTGATGGTGGATTTCTGATTGCAGGATATACCGAGTTATTTGGGGCTGGTAACTGTGATATTTGGCTCATCAAGACTGATGCTGAAGGGGATACTCTTTGGTCATGCATCTTTGGAGGAGAGAGTTGGGAGTATGGCACCGGCGCTCAGCAGACCGTTGATGGTGGATTCGTGATTACCGGTTATACTCGGTCATTCGGAGCGGGCGAATGTGATGTCTGGCTCGTTAAGACCGGTCCGGACCCGGTGTCTGTTCCGGAGTCGCAATCTACGTGGCAGCCATCAACTTTCGCCATCCTTGGGGTTTGGCCCAATCCGTTCAATGCAATGGCCAAAGTCAGGTTTTCGCAGCCAGCTGGGAGTTGGTTGAGGTTTGAGGTTTTAGATGTAACCGGGAGGTTCCAAGGATTATTGACAGAGTGGCAGTATTATCCCGCTGGGCTGCACAGCCTGGTTTGGGATGCGCGCAGCCAACCAGCGGGACTTTACTGGATGAGGCTGCAGAATCAGCGCGGAATGTCCGTCTTGCAGCCGATGGTAATATTGAAGTAGCTCTTAGATATGCAATTTGGAACGATGTCAAGCATAGTCTATTTGGTCAACCTTGCGTTCTCCCCTTAAAAGCAGTTACTATATTTTACACCATTAGTAGTTTAGCGGGTGTTACATCGATCGAAAGCATATTGAAGGAATTGACGCATCTATAAAAAAGGCACCCAAACCACTTCCTTCGGTTCGCCTGGCAGAGTCAATCACGATTCGACGGAGTTTTATTCCAGCAGATTATATGTAGGCTTACCGAAAGAGCAATCTGTTGAATACTCCGAAAATATAGTTACTCCCGAGTTCTTAGACCGAGTTTTCTGTAAATCCAGCGAAAAGATGGATGAATTGCCGGATAATTGCGTGCATTTGATGGTTACTTCACCGCCTTATAATGTCGGCAAGGAATATGACGAAGATTGGACTTTAGATGAATATCGAACATTTTTAAGAACAGTTTGGGCTGAAGTTAAAAGAGTCTTAGCGCCTGGCGGGCGAGCCTGCATTAACATTGCGAATTTGGGACGAAAACCTTATATTCCACTTGAGGCTTTTATTGCCGAAGATATGCTAGATTTAGGATTTCTAATGCGCGGGCAGATTATCTGGAATAAAGCCGCCAGCGCCAGTCCTTCGACGGCTTGGGGCAGTTGGATGTCGGCTAAGAATCCTATTCTCAGGGATGTTCATGAGTATATTCTTGTATTTTCAAAAGATATGTTCTCTCGAACATCTCTAAATCGAAAAAGCACCATAACTAAAGAAGAGTTCTTAGAATATACAAAAAGCATCTGGACCATTGACGCTGAGCCGGCGTCTAAGGTCGGACATCCTGCGCCATTTCCCTTAGAATTGCCTTACAGGTTAATGCAGTTATATACATTTGAGGGTGAAATCGTTTTAGATCCTTTTATAGGCAGCGGGCAGACCGCAATCGCCGCGCTTAAGACTAAACGGCATTTTGTCGGGTATGATGTCAGCGCTGAATATGTAAAATTGTCTGAAAGACGAATTAGAGAATTCAGCGCTGAATTTAATTCACAATTGTTTTGATGCGATCTTTGAATATGCCAGGGGAAGAGATTTAAATCCTTCCTCAGAGAATTGAATTCCGCTCTTTCGACCAACTTCTTGAGAATAAGGCGCTCGCTGCGGCCGTGATGCGGCGGTCCTGACGGGCGTTACAAAATATAATTAGAGGAAAACTCTATGGCACGCAAAAAAATCGCCCTCATCGGAGGGGGTCAAATTGGTCAGATTTTAGCCTTACTCGCCGCCCAGAAACAATTGGGCAATGTAGTAATGCTGGATATGCCTGAGCGGGAAAACCCGACTAAGGGGAAAATGCTGGACATCGCAGAAGCCGCCTGGATAGGCGGCTACGACGCTAAGATGACCGGCACATCGAATTACGATGATATCGCTGGCGCGGATGTGGTCATCGTAACGGCTGGATTGCCGCGCAAGCCGGGGATGACCCGCGACGACCTGCTGGATATTAATGTGAAAATCATCGCCGAGGTCGCCGCACAGGTCAAAACCAAAGCCCCGCGGGCATTTTGCATCATCGTGACGAATCCGCTCGACTCGATGGTCTATGCCTTTCATAAGGTTACCGGATTTCCAGCCAAGCAGGTCTGCGGACAAGCCGGGGTGTTGGACACCTCGCGCTTCTGCAGTTTCGTGGCGATGGAATTAGGCGTTTCGGTTGAAGATGTTTCGGCTACAGTGCTCGGCGGACACGGCCCGACGATGGTGCCGTTACCTCGTCTCTGCACGGTTGGCGGCGTCCCGCTCACCGAACTTATGAAGAAGGAGAAAATCGACGCCATTGCCCACCGGACGCGCGAAGCCGGCACGGAGATTGTCAACCTGCTCGGCACCGGCTCAGCCTTCTTCTCGCCGGCCTATGCCAGTATCGCGATGGCGGAAGCCTACTTGTTCGACAAGAAGCGGGTGTTGGCAGCCGCGGCGATGCTGGACGGACAATACGGCATCAAGGGCTACTTCATCGGAGTGCCGGTCATCATCGGCGGAAAGGGTATCGAAAAGGTTATCAAATTAAAACTCACGGCGGACGAGCAAGCCGCGCTGATGAAATCGCTGGAAGCGGTTAAGGGCGCGGTAGCGGATGTGGATAAGAGGATTTAATTAAAAACTACAACAGCGCCGGCGACGAATTTAAAATTCACTCGCTGGCGCTGTTGCATTTTTGAATCACCTAAATACAGGAAAATAAAATGCCTACATTAAAAGAAATACAATTAGAGTCTCAGGACTTTATGAGACTAAAACAGGTATCTTGGTTCGCGGAAGCGTCAAATCATGTTGGAATTTCGAGGGGAGGTGTATATCTACTTAGCGGAGAACCAGGCTCAGGGAAAAGCACTTTAGCCCTACAAATAGGAATTGACTTAGCCAATATGGGCTTTAAAGTGTTATATCTAACACTTGAATTATCTCCGTCAGATATAAGACGTTGGGTTAATGATAGAATATTTCCGCATAGACACACAACAGCTTACGCGGAGAAATCAAAGAACCTAAAATGGGAAAATGGGCTAAAAAAATCTTTGGAAACATTGAATATTCATAATGAGGAAGAGCGAATTGAGGGGAATTTCTTCTTAGATTCTAGTATAAGTAATATGGAAACTTTGCCTGATTTTCTCGGGCGACAAGTATTAGGTCCAAAGGCTACCTATAAGGATATAGATTTGATTGTTGTCGACTCTTTGCAAGGTCTTGGAACTGCACCGACTTCGTCAAAACCTTATCAAAGATTATATGACTTCAATCGTTTAGTAAAACATCAAGGTATTGCTACAATCCTAATTGGTCATGTTACTAAAGGAGGAGCCATAACAGGGCCTCGGAGCCTAGAGCACCACGTAGATTGTGTTTTATATATAAGGAAAGCTATGAAATTCCGGCCTTTTTTTGTTCCCAAAAATCGTTTTGGACCTTCGAGACATGAACCATTGACACTTGTTCTTGATGATTTTGGATGCTTGGTTAAATCTAAACATAGCGTAGCAAAAGCAAGTCGGTCATATGGATATTTACCGAATTTCACGGAGTTTGTGGAGGTTCAAGCATTAGTGAGGCTACCGAAACTTGGCGAGAAACCAAGAGTAAAAGCTCCTTACTTTCCAAGAGATATAATTTCTCAACTTGTCACGATTGCAAGTCAAATTAAAGATATTGACATTTCTGATTTAACTTTCGAAATAAACTGAGCTATTCCTGGTGGTTATCCATATAAAAGAACATTGGATTTACCATTAATCGTAGCAATGCTATCTTCATATTTACAAATAAATATACCTTATGGCAGTTTATTCATAGGTGAAGTCGATTTGGCTGGTGATATAAGACCGCTTGGAAATGATGTTTGTGAGCATATTCTTAATCTGTTTAATGTTGAAAGCGGTTCAATTTATTCAAAACAGATAAAGAGAGTATTCATATCTAAAGATAATTCATCTTCATTTCGTGATTGTTTAGCCAAAAGTGAAATAAGTATTGATATTATATCGATTAAAAATCTCGAAGATTGTGTAAATAAGGTTTTTAAAATATAGCTAAATCAGAAATATTTTATTGCATAATTTGATCTATGAATCCCCGTGTTAAAAGAGTTAAAGCCCGGGACGACTATACCCTTAAAGTCACCTTCGCCAACGGCGAGGTGGGCATCTTCGACTGCACGCCCTATTTGAACTTTGGCGTGTTCACGGAGTTGCAGGACCTGCGCTACTTCA
>VGIO01000019.1 GCA_016867855.1 Calditrichota bacterium | reverse complement strand
ATCTGATTGATTGCAACTTTGTGTCTGAATATACTTAGCCTTATTATTTTAAGGCTGCTTTCGTAAAACTAAAGTTCCTGCTAACATATCATGCAGCGCTTGTTTCTTAAGCGTCCAGCCGGCCATAAAATAGCCTATGCAAAGGATTATCCACGATACTATTTTGGCGAAGTTTCTTCCCGTAGCCCGTCCAAATGTGATGCGATTTCTGTTGACATCGGTTACATATATACCAACTGCACGTTTGCCGATAGTAGCCTGCCAGTTGGAACTCTCCAAAATGGCGCAATATAACCAGCCTATTATAAATCCGATAAATGCGGATAGAATTGCGACGCTTGTTTTTTTCCTTTGTAAGCGCTCCCAATATTCCGATCATAAATCCGACTATGAAACAACCAAATCCCGTTATGATCAAACTATGAGCATAGCCCAAAATCGAAGCCAGAAACCCGCATATATCTGCGATGATGGCTGCGTTATATTGTCGCGCTGCTCCGAAGAATAAAAAATATCACTTTTCAATCTCGTGCCGCAATTAGCACAGAAAAGGGTTTCTTCGGCAATCGATGCGCCGCATTTCGGACATAACATAGGACCTCCTTTGGGTTGAGAATAATAAGTTTAGGCTAAAGTGAAATGGCAGTAACTCTGTTGTCGATTAAGGTTTATTGAATGTTATGTTCGTTAGAATTCGTCTATTTCAGCACGCCTTCACTCTCGATTTGTCTGAAAGTATCATGCAGGAAGAGCATATAAATTTCCTCGCGCTTGCGCTCTTCCGGGTAGAATGGATAAACGAAAATCAGCAGCGCTTCGACCCACTTGGTCAGGCTCGCGCGCCGCTCGTATGTCGCAATGATCTGCCGGTCGTGATTATAGACCTCCGCGACTAAGCCATAGTTCCAACTGTAAGGAATCGGAAGTATTGTAACGGTTACACTTGAAAACAGCGTGCCGAGAAAATGTTTGGCAAACGACTTTGTATTCGATATGCGGATTTTAATCATATAGTCATTTGCGGTGGTCAAAGAGTCTTTTTTAAAACGTCGCTCTGGCGCATTGACATCTTCAGCGTCGTCGGTGAATGTGTCATATTTGCGAATGTTGCTGAACTCCTGCAGAGCATCGCCGAACACATCGTCGAAGTTGCGCAGGGCTTCGCGCTTGCGAATCAGTTTCGGAATGGCGTCATAGCCGAGCGTCTGCTGAATATGGCTGAAATTGAACAGCACACTGACCTGTTTAGCGCCGTCATTGCGTTTTGTTTCGTCTTTGAAGCCCATCTGCAGCCCGGAGCGGAACGATGCGCAGCCGTTGAATAGCAGAGTCAATGCTAATGCCAATGTCAATGTCAATAAGCAGTGGTTCGGCATAAGTATCGCCCGGAGAATTTGCTTTGTTCTTGACATAGTATTTTTATAGTTATGTTTCAATTCGAATTTTATTCCGGTAAATCCAATTAAGCAGGAATAGCAGTCCGACCACGAACAGCGGGCCTGAAATTAAGAAAAATGCGGATATATGGATCCTACCCCAACCCCAGACGATATAGAACACGCCCACAGCGGGGAAAATCACCGCCCCGACCCATTCCCAGCGCCAGGCAAACCACAGCACGATGAGCAGCGCGAATACCGGGATGTTGTGCATAATCAGCCCGATGACGGCGTCCTTCAGATTCGGATTACCAGCGAGGACATCCAGCGAGAACATCATTAAAAACAGCGCAAAGAGGATGCACAATACGCGCGGCGTCCAGAAAAGTGTTTTTTTTACGAGTGGCGTCATACAAGTTAAAAAGTCAGAAAGTTAAAAAGTTGTAAAGTAAAACATAGTTATTAATGGGGCATAATATTGTTACTCTTAAGAATACAATTTGGGGGCGATGACAAGCATCGCCCGAACGGGCGAACCTTGTGTTCGCCCGTTTGAAAAACTACTATATTATGTCCCTATTAATATATAAATCGGTGTTTTTTATATCGCTCTCTTTTCTAAATCGTCTAAAACCGCTATGCAGCTGCGTTTGCGGGCATTTTGGAACTTCAACTGTGCAAGGTATCGCTTCCAGTAGTCCTCTTTTTTCTGCTGAAAGAGCAGAATTTTGATTTTCCGAAGATATCGCGCGGCTTCCTCATAGCATTTAGGTTTAGTTTGCGCTATGAGTCCTTCGGATGCTGTTTTCCAAATCTCGACTGCCCGTTCGGGATTGTAGTTTTTAACGGCTTCTGCTACTCTATCGTGAAAATAGTGATCTTGATAGCCACGATACTTTTTAAGAACTTGTTCATACCAATATAATACTTGTTCCGGTTGTTTCTCGTAGATAGCAATATCGATTAGATCATAATGTTTAGGAAAATCATCTTGCTTTTTAACAGCGTTCTTTTCAAAGCCGCAGTATGGCAGCGCCCAATCTTTCCGATTCCAGGGCAGTTCGCCATTTTGGAGGTAATTTAGCAGCGACTCACGAACCTCCATCCACAACTTAATTTTCTCGCATATTTTCTGGCATTCTTTAAACTTCTCGACAGACGAATTCTCAACGAAGTCCACAACAATTAACTCAGCAGCGGACTGCCAATCTCTTTTCGATTTGCGGATTTCGAGCAATTTAGTTCGCAGGTGATGCGCAGTTCCTGGCTGATTTTCTTGTGTTGCCGTCACGCCTTTTGTAATCCACTCTTCTGCTTCCTCATAGCGTTTCGCATTTATAAGATAATCAACTAATCTCGCATAGCTATTTGTAATAAGGGCTTCCTTTTCATATAAAGGTATAACTTCTGCTTTGCGGCCGGCCATTTCCAAAGCGTGAGCCAGCCAACCGCTTAAATCATTACGACGGTAATTCCATGAATAATCATTCTGCTTGGGGCGACTCATTTTGTTAAGTCGTTTTGTCAACTGGTCGGCAAGCATATTCCAGGTTGCTTCCGGATGCGGTGAATGAAAATACCCGGCAATTTCCTCATATATACCATAATGGTCATTTAAAACGATATCCAGCGCCCAATTCAACTTGCTCACTTCATCTAAAGACGATTGTTCCAACGCTTTGACGATAATCGGCGAACAACTGCCTAATTCAATTCCAGTCTCGCCTTCATCGTTGATATATTCGATTAGTTCATCGCCTTTGTCGATTATTTCTTTAGCCAGTTTCAGCACATCGTCTGGATATCCGGCTTTGAGCAGCGCTTCTAATTTTCTGCGGATTTTAGATAAGTCCGGGATGTAGATTTCATAATCCCAATTATCTCTGTAGTTGGTCCCTTCGCCTATTTTACGAATCTCGCGGCGAATCTGCTTCACTAAATCCGGGACTTTACCCTCTTGCAGCAGTTTTTGCTCGGCGAACTCTTTAGCAATATCCGAATGGCTGCGGATAATGTCGGAGAGCAATTCGACGAGTTGGTTTTTAGTTTTGCTTTTTAGAGCATCGATTATTTCCGCAGCGGCTTCTGCGGCTTTAGTTTTTCCGCTGATGTTTTCCTCCCAAATATCCGGTGTTAGTAAGTCTATACGCTCGTCATCATCATCGACTCGGGGCAAAGTTTTATTTCTTCCGATTTTATCAAGGTAATCGATAACGACCGCTACTGCGTGTTTGCATACGAAATCGCACAGGCAGGCGCAATTTGCGGTCAATCTGCCGTCTTCGTCCATTATTACTTTTGTGGCATAACGTTTTGAGCCTTGGACCCAGGCGATAAGACCATTATCCTCTGTTATCGCTAAATCCTTGACTCGGTCCTGCCGCTGGTATTTATCGCCTCTGGAAAGTATGGTTTCGCCAGCCCAGTCTTCTAAGTCGTCGAAGGTTAGGTCGGATAGACCTGGCAGCGGTTGTTCTTTGGATTTCAATTAGAATTTATTACCGATTATGTAGGGATTGATTTTCGATTTTTATAACGACATAGTGAACGAAGGCGAAGCAGCGTGAAATTAACCTACCCACTGTTCAAGCGCCTGGGATAAGGGTTCGTAAATAATTGTCAAGTCGTCGAGCGATACTTCTAATCCGAATACTTTAAGGAAATCGCGGTCGATTTCGAAGCGGGTTTTATCGAAAAGCCGATCCATTTTGTATTGTTTGGGTATGCGCGCAAGTTCCCGATTTTTATATGTATCGAATATAGCCGCTAATTGGTCTATCTGGCTGTCAGTTAATTGATTTATATTAAGGACTGGAAGCATACGCCATTGGGTCATATTAAGACTTGTATAACCACCGCCTGTTTCTTGTCGGTCAGATAAAATAGATAGAATACCCCAGGTTGTATTTAACCACATACACATAGCCTTATTTCTCTTAGATGTTTCATTTTTAAATTTCACTGAATAGAAGATATTTGCAAGCGCTTTTTTGTCGGATATCATTGCAGTAATGTGAGCATTGGTTATGGGTATGCGCTCAGGGACGAAAAATGTTCCACCTTTCTGCCTGAACATATCTCGACCATTCTTGGCATAAGGCAATGTCCAAGCGTTTGGTGAAGTAACCATCTTTAATCTCTGTTCTTCTCCGCCACCCCATATCATTGGGTAAGAACCTGGAACAGATTCGACTATTGGTCTGAATGTATCAGTGAAGCGATGCCTATCGACTCCAATAGACTGAATGAGTTCATTAAACTTTATCATAGGAATTTGGCATTCTTTTTTTCCAATTATGATTTTCCCATTCAAATAGTCGCCCATTTGTTCGACTAATTGCAATTCCGGCAGAAACACAAACCTGCCCCAGTTATCCAAATTATCAACCAGTTCTTTCCTTGAAGCCGACACAACAAAGGCTTTGGCTCTACCCATTTCAAAGTAGTTATTATCATTAGCTATGATATCGTTTGCTAACGCTAAGGCGTCGATGCAGGCGGAAGGTTTTTTTAACAACATAATGAACTTGGTCGTTTCTTTGTCGCTAGGCACATCCCGGCGTTTAGCTACAAACATACATTCTGCCAAACTCGTCGACTCAGAGAAATTATATTCATTAGTATCGTAACTCACGACTATATATTCCAAATGATAATGCGCTGCGATAAGCGCACGAGCCAAAAACCACGAGACGCCACTCAGGAAGCCTCTGGGTAGAACGAAGCCAATTTTACCTTCTTTTTTTATTTGGGTGTCGGCAAGGTAGATAAACATCAATCCTTCGCCGGCTTGCCAGATATCCTTATACTTGCTGAATTCGCTGTCTTTAAGAATTATCTGCAGAGGATTGCCTTTCAGTAATTCACAGGCGGTCTTATCCATTTCAATCTTAAAGGTATTCCTGAGTTCGTTATAATCCTTCAATACCGCGCTGCGAATATTCGCATCGCTGATGAATCCAAATAATCCTCCACCTTCCTTGCCGCCTCTTCCTGTCGTTCTCGAAAAGGGAGGATTCATCACTATCATATCGTAAGGACCGCTTTTAGAAGTGTCGAGCAGCGAACTCATTTTACTGCCGCGTAAGCCTAATTTCTTAATCCTTTCTGAAATATGATTCCATTGAGGATTTACGCGGGCGAACTCCAGCGAACCCAGCGACACAAATCCATCTTCGTGCTGTCCTAATGGAATTATCTGCGATGGCAGAAGTTCGTCGATGGGCGTCTCCGGGCTGTGCAGCGCTAAATTTAATGTAGCAATTTGAAGCGCATAACCTAAAACATCGTAAGCATAGCAATTACTGATGAATTCCCGGTGAAAATCCCGTTCGATTTCTTCAGGCGGCAAATCCTTGCCGCTCTTCCAAAGCATCTTACGATACTGGTAATTGGCGGCGCTGTAAGCGGCTACTAAAAGCGTCCCGCTGCCGCAGGCGAAATCGGCAATTTTGCCTAATTTGGGCTGTGCCAGATACAATAACAGATAAGCGGAGGTTATTTGAGTATAGAAAGTTGCCAATCCCTTGCGCAGCGCCCAAGCCCCGACAACCTTATGATATATCTTCCCGCCCAAGTCTTTTCTGAGTAATGCTCTCCGCGAGGATATTTCGGAGGCCAGGTCTAATAATTGCGAGAATGAACTTTCAAGCGATGGAAATACGCCAGTTAGTTGTTTGACGGAATCGAAAATTAGTTCATAATTAATATTCAAAATATCTAAGGTTGCTCGCTCAATCGCCCGCTGCGAACCATACTTATCGGCTAACTCTCGCAAAGACGGCAGTTTGTGGGCATATCTGATCGATTCATAATAGACGCATCCTAAAAGTATAGCCAGGGTGGCTTGAGCGAAAAGTGGTTCTTTTATTTTTTTAGGTTCACCGATCGAAAATCCATAAAGTCTATATAGAATCTCATATATATTCGTTGCGATCAAATCCGATTTGCTTTGTCCATATAAGTTACCGACAAACAACTCGATCATTTTCTCAACTTTTACTTCGACTAATTTAAGCGCTTCCTCGTTTATTATCAATTGGGCGACTTCTTTGACAAGTGAGGCAAGCGTATTGATATCGATTTCGAACCAGGCTTGATAAGGTTGAGATATTATCTTGCGTCTATATAAAATCTCCCACAAAGTTCCGGATATATCATCGGGCAATATTATGTGAACGGGTAGTCTACATAATAACAGTTCTTGTTTTATAGTTAGTTCACTTAAGTTCTGGTCGAATACATTGGGATAATGCACGGCGACCGCGATGTCCGCCGCCAGTTGCTCTACGCGCCGGCGGGCGTCCTTCTCCGCATCCAGCCGGTCATACGAGCCTTCCAGCACGATGGTCAAGCCTTGATGGTAGATCAGCACATCTTTGCGCCCTTCGCCAAGGTATTCCGGATGTGTGCCTAATCCGGCTTGGCTCAAAAGGTCGGAAAGATAGATATTTATCCGCGATTCAAACGCGAGGTTCATATCAGGGTTCGGTTTTCATAACGACATAGTGAACGAAGGCGGTGCAGAGTGGTCGTTACAGGTTTATACTGAGTTCTTTGATGTCAACGAGCGGCTTTCGCGCTTGCATACCCCTGACTGCCATCCGCAGTTTCTCGGTCGCACTCTCAAAGCCCAGCACAATCACGCCGCGGACATCCTTATCCGGCGATAGATGCTCGCGCACCCAGCCCATATAACGCAGAATCTGCCCGGATATTTGTCAATTATCGAAAATATTTTCAGATTCAACATTTTCAAATAAATGTTCTGAAAACCGGTTAAATGGTTTTCTTATTAATGGCGCTTTGTAATTTTTACTCAGTTCTACAATCGGAATATGGTCGATTTCTTCGGTTTGCCTGGGTATAAAAAA
This sequence comes from Calditrichota bacterium, assembly GCA_016867855.1. Lineage (GTDB taxonomy): Bacteria > Electryoneota > AABM5-125-24 > Hatepunaeales > Hatepunaeaceae > VGIO01. The sequence continues at coordinate 18,904 of VGIO01000019.1, read as the reverse complement.
GTAGTTGGACAACCTAATCCAATCGATATCGCGCAGAGTAACAATTTGCTCTAAAAAATAACTCACCCATATTCCGTTGATTTGCGAATTAGGCAGTTCAGTTTCAATTTTCTCTTTGGATATTCGCACATATTCGGGGTCCAATTCAAATCCGATATATTGTCTTCCAAGTCTTTTAGCAGCTAAGGCGGTGGTGCCTGTTCCGGAAAATGGATCTAAAACCACATCGCCTTTATCAGTGGACATAAGGATAACTCGCTCTAAAAGATGCAGCGGTAACTGACAAGGATGTTCGTCGCGGTATTTATTATGCTTGATGCGATGAATATCCGTCCAGACATCTGAAACTAAAGGACCGAAGGGATGTAGTCCGCTCTTCTTACCACCGTAATCCTTATGCAGATAATTGCACTTTCGGCAGCGTTTATGTGGATAGCGGATCTCATAGAATTTGTTTTGTTTTAAATCCTTAGCGTAAAATAATATTCCATAGTGCGCGGGCTGCAACGTTTTACCCATTGGCGAAGTTGGCGCATCCCAGGATATCCAGTGCCGAAAGTGGGCTATTTTGTTCAATATGCCGGTAAAGTGCGTTAGCCACTTAGGTATATTATGCACAAATATCGACCCGGAAGGTTTAGTAACGCGCACCATTTCACTCAGCCAACACTCACACCATTTTAAATACTCAATCAGTAAAAGGCTGTCATTTGTGCTGTTATATTTCTTCTTAAGATTAAAAGGTGGGTCAGCGAATGTAATATCGATGCTGTTATCCGGAACGTCTTGGAATAATTTAAGACAATCGCCTTGGGTAATGGTGTTTACATAATCAGAGAACATTCTTTCTGACCTCAGATATAACAAACTGCTCGAATCGTATTATCTCATCTTTGTGAAATGTGAATACATCCTCATACGCAGCAACCATTCGCTTCAAATCACCTTTTCTAACATACCAGCCTATGCCATCGATAAATCCAATGAAACTTGAATTTGGGTAGTGTTTTTGTAATAACTCCTTAACGGAAATTTCGGTTTTCGATTTATCACCTTGGCCTGAAGATGTCGTTACTAAAAAAGAGCATTCTATAACGATAAGTGGATTCATTTTATTTGGAATTACAAAATCCATAGTCCGTTTAATATCTGGTGCATTTGAGATTAATTCGTTCAAATCGCCTTTTTCATAGGTAATACTATGTTTGGTTAGTATTTCCGAAATTACAGTTTCTGGATTATTCTCAGTTCTACCTGAATATGAACCTTTAACTTTATATCTAACAAGCGAATCGATAAGCGAATTAATATCAAATTTCAGTTTTGAAATGCTAAGTTTCTTTAATTCGAATAATGGCAATGTCTCAGCGAGAAATGGAATTGTGGCACCTTCAAAAAAGAGATTAATTATGCCTTTTCTAAAGAATTCATCATCTTTAATCTGTTTGGCGATGTAATTGTCTGACCATTCTTTGATTTCTATGGATTTTTCTAGTTTATTCCATTTGTTTTTAAAAGTCAAATTAGATAATCGCTTATCGTTTACTACTCTTATTAGAGTTATTAGACGTTTTAGCGATTCATTTGAGAAGCCTGTCAAGGTTAGAAGTGCCACTAAACCGTTTTCGTTTTCTAATAACAACCGCTCAATAGATTCTTTCCTTAAGCCTTTTATTCTGATGTCGTTCTTTAAAACGAGCAATGTTTCACGAAGATTAGTAATATAACCTTCATATTGCTCCTCAAATTTTCTATTGAAATAATAGAAAGTGTTTTTTTCAACGACTATTCTAAATTTTTCTTCAACACTCTTCATATAGTAGTTCTTCTGCTATTATTGGACTAGACTCGTTTTGTTCAGTGGTTTGATTGGCGAATATTTCACCATTACTCAGTCTCGCTTCTATAATCGGTTTATAATTATCATAAATCTCATACCCAACATAGATTCGATTCAGCATACTTGCCACGCTTAATGTTGTGCCTGAACCGGCAAAAGGATCTAATACTATGTCTTGTTCAAAAGTAAAGAGTCGAATGCATCTATATGCAATTTCTTCTGGCATTATTGCGGAATGATAACCGAATCCTACATCACTTTTATTAGGAGTGGGTATATTCCATATCTGTTTTGTAAATTCGACCCATTCTTCCTCGCTTAATTTACTTTGCTCTTTTACACTTGATTCGACTCTATTGTGCGGCTTGCCATCTTTAACATAAATCCCGATAAATTCTATTGTATTTTGTGCGTAAAAATTGCGTGGAAATGGATAACTTCCAAACATCAACTGTTTTGTCGCATTAATCCTATTCCAGATATACACATCCAATAAATATAAACTTGCAAATGTAGTAATATCATGTTCAATATCTGCATATAAATTAAGGATATGCCGATTGTAATGGGTGTTGTAGTCATCTTTTTTTAGCGGCATTAGCGGCGAATTAACCGCCAACTTGCCGTTGGGTTTCAGGACGCGCGCGCATTCCTTCCAGACGATTTTCAATTCATCGAGATAAACCGAATAGTCCGCCAGCGCGCCGATGTCATCGCGGAGCGGCTCGGAATGCCGGCGCGACTGGTAGCCGTCCTTGGAGTAGTCCTTGACATTGAAATACGGCGGCGAGGTGACGATGAGGTCAATGCACTCGTCGGGCAGTTCCGTCATCTGTTTGGACGATTTATAGAAGACTTGGTTGTGGAATGCTGTTTTCTGCATCCAACCATCCTTCCACTGCTTCGTAGATATTAGTTAAGAGTTCTTCCCAAGTCGCGCCATGCGTGGCGCAGCCCGGCAGCGCCGGCACCTGAGCCCAGTATCCTCCTTCATTCACTTGGTGAACGATAACCTTGATTTTCATTGTTTTATCCTCTCTACTGCTATAAATATTCGCTTGACAACCGCCTCCTTCCCCAACACTTCCAGCAATTCGAACAGCCCTGGTCCGACCGTTACCCCTGACACCGCCAGCCGCAGCGGGTGTATCAGTTCGCTGGCGGATGCTCCCCATTCTTCAGCCCGCCGGCGGATAGTCTCCTCAATGCTGACCGCTGTCCACCTGCTTATAGACTCGAAATCGCCCGACAAGGTTTTTAGGCGATCGGCAATCCCCTCCTTCTGGAAATGTTTGCGCATGCCTTTCTCATCATAGGAAGTCGGGTCTTGGAATAGATAGAGCGCCGAGTAGAACAGGTCGCTTAAGAAATATATGCGCGAGCGGATTAAATTCCAAACCTGTTCAAGATAGGCTTCATCCGGCAGGCGCTCCAACCGCCCGTCGGCAGCGGCTTGTTCGGCGTATGTTAATAAGGATTTTCGGACAGACTGAAAGTCGGTTTTACTGATATACTGTCCGTTAAGCCAGCGCAGTTTTTGCTCGTCGAACACCGCGCCGTGCGGGATGATGCCACTCACATCGAATAGTTCTATCAACTCATCCCGGCTGATGACATTGCGGTCGTCGCCTGGCGACCAGCCTAACAGACCGAGAAAGTTGAGCATCGTCTCCGGCAGATAGCCCTGTTCTTTATACCAGGTGATGGATGTCGCGCCGTGCCGCTTGGAGAGTTTCTTCTTATCGGTTCCGAGGATGAGCGGAACATGGGCAAAGCGCGGCACCGGGCAACCCATTGCTTTGTAAATCAGGATTTGCTTGGGGGTGTTGAGCAGATGCTCGTCGCCGCGTATGATGTGGGTTATGCCCATATCGGCGTCATCGACAACTACTGCCAACATATAGGTCGGCGTGCCATCGCCGCGCAGCAGCACGAAGTCTTCGAGGTCTTCGCCGAGGATGCGCACTTCGCTATGCACGCCGTCTTCGAAGGTCAGGTCTTCGTCCGGCACTCTCACCCGCACTGCCCAGGGTGTTCCGGCTGCCAGTTTGCCTTCGATTTCAGCCGGTTTTAGTTTTAGACAGGTGCGATCATATTTAAACGGTTTGCCAATAGAGCGGGCGGCTTCGCGCTTGGCGGTCAACTCTTCCGGATTGCAGAAACAGCGATAGCCCAATCCGCTCTTTAGTATCTGATAAGCCGCTTCCTTGTGCCGTTCGATGCGGGCGCTCTGATAGACCACCGGTTCGTCCGGTGTGACGCCAAGCCAGGCCAGTCCATCCAAAATGACTTGAATTGCAGCTGGAGTCGAGCGCTCTTTATCGGTGTCTTCGATGCGCAGAAGGAATTTCCCGCCGGTATGCCGGGCGAAAAGGTAATTGAACAGCGCCGTGCGGACGCCGCCGACATGCAGGTCGCCGGTCGGGCTGGGCGCAAACCGCACCCGTATAGATTTCGGCGAATCTGCAGCGTCTGTTGCGAATTTTAACATAGACTATTAATATATTTTATTTTACAATTAAAATCAAGTCATTGCTAACTATAACTACCGAGAAATTGGAATGATGATCGCGGCGCTTTTATTAGTTTAAGACCTAATCCATCGACCTGTTTGTTCTAAAACGAGGAGTTTATCAAAACAGTATATAACTTTGTGAAAAGAATTGCGCTCTATATTTAAACTCAATATATTACTACGGTAGGTAATATTAAACCGTTCAATCTGCAATCTACGATTGACAGCGGTTGACAGCCCAAAGAACAATCTCAGCAAAAATCACCTTGAGGCTATAAATGAACCTCACCGTTCTCTTGATAATAATCGGCGCTATTATTGTGGTCGCCGGCTTGTTCGCTTTTATGGTGGGAAAGCAATATCACAAAGCCGGGCCGAATGAAGTTTTAATCATCTCCGGCGGCCGCAAGCGCACTATCACCGATGCCGACGGCAATCGCGTTAAAGTCGGCTACCGGATGCAAATCGGCGGCGGGACCTTCGTCAAACCGTTCGTCGAGACGACGCAGACCTTGCCGCTTGAGACATATACTATCAACTTCCGCACGCCGGAAGTGCTGACGCGCGAAGGCGTGCATATCGTCGCTGAATTCTCAGCGCAAGTTAAAGTGGCTTCCGATGAAGCCTCCATACGTCGCGCGGCTGAGCAATTCCTTGGACGCGGCGCCGCCGCCATTAAGGAGGTCTCAGAAAATATCCTTGAGGGCTATGTCCGCTCGGCGCTCGGCGCGCTCTCGGTCGAAGAACTCTACCAGCAGCGCGACCAATTCAATCGTCAAGTGCGGCAGTCAGCCGAGTCGGACTTCGCCAAAATGGGCATCGAACTGCTGGCTTTTGCACTGAAGGATATCAGCGACACACAAGGCTATCTGCATGCTATCGGCGCGCCGCGCATCGCCCAGGTCAAGCGCGACGCCGCCATAGCCCAGGCTGAAACCGAGAAGGATACGGTCATTAAGACCGCGCTCGCCCATAAGGAAGGCGAGGTAGCGCGCTATCAGGTGGAGTCGGAAATCGCCGCCGCCAGCCACGACTATGAACTGCAGCGCGCCGAATTCCAAGCCGATATCAATGTCAAGCGCGCCCAGTCCGACATCGCATACGAAATCGAACGCGCCAAATATGCCGCCGAACTCAAGAAGAGCGAATACCAGGTGAGATTGGTCGAAAAGGAAGCCGCCATCCAGGTCGAAGAGATGGAAATCAAGCGCCGCGAACTCGAACTTGAGTCATCCGTCAAGAAGCCAGCCGAGGCGCGTCAATTCCAAATCGAGGCTGAAGCGGAAGCCGAAAAACGCCGTCTCATCCTCGAAGCGCAGGGCAAAGCCGACGCGCATAAGACCGAAGGCTTGGCGGCGGTCGAAGTCAAGAAAGCCGAAGGTATCAGCCGCATCGAATACACGCGCCACCTCGGCAAAGCCGAAGCCGAGGCGATGTCCGCCAAAGCCGAGGCTTATAAAGCCTACAATGACGCCGCCGTCTCGCAGATGTTCATCGACAAACTGCCGGAACTGGCGCGCGCCGTATCCGAACCATTATCGAAGGTTGACAAGATTGTAATGGTCGGCGACGGCGCCAACGGCGCATCCAGATTGACCGGACAGGTAGCGTCGGTGCTGTCGCAACTGCCGGAAGTCGTCGAAGCCGTGTCGGGCATCGATTTAAAGAAAGTGTTGGGAAAGAAGGATAAGTAGGGCGGATTCTTGAATCCGACAAAACGGAGACGCCGGGCGTCGCTGCGTATGGAAAATAAATCCCGGCTTCAAGATGCCAGACTGCATTGCGGCGGGATGCGCGCATCCTGCCGTAATAATTTGCGGCGTGGGGATGTTGCCCCCGAATCAGCGTTATGTATGCGTTTTTAGCCGATATTATTGTAGCGCTGCATCTGCTCTGGATAGGTTTTCTCATTTTCGGCGCGTTGATAGGCTGTAAGGTGCACTGGGCGATGTGGCTGCATATCAGCGCGCTGGCGTTCTCAGTCGTCCTGCAGCTGAAAGGCTGGCTCTGCCCGTTGACCCACCTTGAGAATTATCTGCGTGCTAAATCGGGCTGGACATATTCGGGCCCATTCATCCAGTATTATATCGAAAAGTTAGTCTATCTGGAGGTGTCGCGAACTGCCGTGATGATAGGGACAATTTTAGTAATTGCAGGCTCGTTGTTGGTGTATTGGAAGTTTGGCATTCGACGACGAGACAAAATCAGAAGCCAAGAATTGTAAATTTAACAAATTATACAAAAAACGAACACCCCTCCATCCGACGATGGAGGGGTTGTTCTTTTGATTTCTTTAGAATCTTACCTTATCCGCCACTCATTTCACCAACACCAACTTGCGCACGGCGCGGAAGCCGGGGGCTTCGATTTGCGCGAAGTAGATGCCGGAGACTGTGCCGCGGCTGTCCCACTGGGCGCTGTGATGTCCGGCCGTGAGTTCGCCGTTCACGAGTGTTTCAATCGTCCGGCCTTGCGGGTCGGTTATGTGCAAGGTGACCAAGCCCTTCTCCGGCAGCCCGAAGTCAAACTTCGCCGCGGCATTGAAAGGATTGGGATAGGCTTCTGAGAGATAGAACTCTTCCGGCACATCCGGCCTCAACGCGGCTTCGACGATGAGGAAGCCGTCGGTTTGATAGGTCAGGTCAAATCCACCTAATACTACATTCACTTCCAGCGCGCGTTCTTTCTGACGCGCGGCATCCCACAATTTCAGCGTTATTTTCTCGCCGGACAGCAACCCATCGACTTCATCGGTCGTCGGGTCGTCGCCCCAGACCGCCAGACCGCAGCGGCCGTCATCCTCGACCAGACCGGAACCTACTAAATGTCCGGACGGGCTGTAGGCAGCCAGTTCGAAACCAGCAAATTCCGGCAAGCCGGACGATGATTGCACGAGAACGCTCATATTTTGTGAAGTTGAGGCTAAGCGAGGATAATGCCGCGCCATCTCCGGCTCAAGCCGCGGTTGGACTGCATCGCCGCCCTGCGGCGCAGGATAGCGCAGGACAACATCCTGCGTCACCTTAATCATATAGCCCTGCGTCTCGCGCCAGGGTGGCATATTGGAAAAGCCGCGCGCCGGCGCCATAAACCGGCCCATATAATCTTTGGCGAGGATGACGCTGTTGATGATGGGTGAAAGCACATAATACTCATTGCGCCGGGCGGTCAGTTCGTAGGTTGGATAGTAAGGCACTATATTCCAGCCGGCGGTCATAGGTATCGGGGCGTTGCGGGCGATTTGGGCGCCGCGCCAGTTAGCCGTTACATTAGCATCGGCTAACACTAAATAACCTTCCTGTAGATTCCAATAGCGTATGCCGCGGTAGTTGATGCGCGGGGCGTAGAACTCGCCGCGGTCATTCTTGACCAGAATGATATGATGGCCGTTCGGACCCTCTGATAGTTGCTCCCACATCCGCACCATACTCGGACCGCGTTCTTCTCCGGCGGCATAATAGGCGCGGCTTGGATTGATGTTGATGGAAATCATATTCCAACCTTGCGTCAGGTTCATTGTCAATTCGCGGCCGGTGTCAAGTATCAGATTGACGCGGGTGAAGCCGTCGGCGCTCCAATCCATCTCGCCTTCGAGGACTTCGACCTCCGGGTCGAATTCATCGTCGGAAGCAAAGTCCCAGACTCTAATCATCATTCGCTCGCCGCCGCGGAAGCCTTCGATTTCGTCGGTGTCGGGGTCGTCGCCCCAAACTGCGATGCCCAGACCGTTATCGACGTTCCACAAGCCGGCGCCGTAAATCACGCCATCTTGATTGAGAACAGCGACTTCCCAGCCGGTCGGAACGCGGCTCTCGTTCAGGATGAGTTCCTCGACTCTAATAGACAGGTTGACCGAGCCGATGGGCGGATAGGCGTAATGCTGCAACTCTGGCACATCGTTGACGATGATGGTCACGGTCAGATTGGCAGTTCCGGCGCCGTCGTTGACCGTGAAGACGACATTGTAAGTTCCGGCGTCGCTATGCGTGGTCGTCCAGAGGAACGAAGCGGTGCCGTCGCCGTTATCGGTGATTTGCGCCGCTTGCGGCAGCCCGACGCGGTTGAAGGTTATCGTCAGGCGGTCGTTATCGGCGTCGTGCGCGATGACATCGAAAGCCAGCGTATAACGTTCGTCTAAAATGAAGCGGTTGGTCGGATTGACATTGTCGAAATAAGGCGGCCGGTTCAGGTTGACGACTGTGATTTCGACGCCGGTTTCAATGGCTATTTCGCCGTCGCTGAAGATGAAGGTCGGCGTATAAACGCCGGCATCGTTGAAGTTAGTGCGCCAGTTAAAGTGGGCGTTGCCACGGCCATCGTTAGTTACAGTCGCAGCCAGCGGCAAGCCGCCGCGCTCCCAGTTGAACGATAATGTGGGATTGTCAACATCCGTCGCCTGCAAGTCGAACTCGATGAGTTGGGTTTCCTGCACTGATATCCTCGGCGCCGGCTCTTGCGTCCAGACCGGACTATCATTGACCGAGTTAATCCGCATCTGGAACTCTAAAGTAGTAACGGCATCGCGTTCCGGACCGATTCCGGTGATAACCGCGCGCAGACCGCGTCCTGCATAAACTAATAAGGCGCTTGGACTTCCGGCATACCCGCCGCTGATGTCTCGCCCGGGACCTCGACCATCGTTTGCGGCGACTATTACTGAAGTAAAGTCATCAAAGCGGTTGGGTCGCGAGTAGGTCCAAAGACCGCCATTGTCATCAATACTGAAGTCAGCGTCGATTTGACTGGCAACATTGAACTGCAAGGCGTCGCCATCCGGGTCGCGGAAGACCTCATTGAGATTTGCGATAAATCGCTCGCCGAAGTCTTCTTCGAGTTCCAGTTCTTCAATTGGACTCACAATCACCGGCGCGCGGTTATAGTCGATTACGGTGATATCGAGCGGCGAGACGATATCGACGGTCCCATCTGACAGGGTGAATACTGTATGATACTCGCCGGCGTCGTCGAAGGTAGTCTGCCACTCAAAGGCGCCGCTGCCGTCGCCGTTATTAGTGAAGCGGGCGGCTTCCGGCAGTCCGCCGCGGTCGAAGACGACGCTCAATTCATCGTTATCGTAATCACGGGCAAGGATATCGAATCGAATCAAAGCGCCTTCATCGACTTCGATGTCCTGCGGGAAGGTCACCCATTCCGGCGGGACATTAGTGCGGGCGACATTTATCGGCACAACCGCTGCAACCTGCGCAAACCCATCGGATAATGTGAATGTGGCGGTGTAGTTTCCTTCGTCAGCGACAGTCGTCTGCCACACGAACGAGCCGGTGCCGTCGCCGTTGTCTGTGAAGTGCGCTGCTTCCGGCAGCCCGTCGCGGTTGAAATTAATCCATAATTCGTCGAGGTCGAAATCTCGACCGCGGACTGTGAACTGAATAAGCTCGCCCTCATTGACGGCAAAACCCTGTGGAACATCGACCCATTCCGGCGGCACATTCATCCGCAGGACGCGAATCGGCACTGTGATTTGACTTTCGGCTTGGCCATCCGAAAGGGTGAAGCGCGGCAGGTATGAACCCTCGTCGTTCAAGGTTGTCTGCCAGACCAGAGAGCCGCTGCCGTCGCCGTTGTCGGTGAACTGGGCGGCCGGCGGCAGCCCGTCGCGGTCGAAGTCGATGGTAAGGTCATCGCCATCGAAGTCACGACCGACAAGGGCAAAGTTCACAATGCCGGTCTCGCGGACTTCAATATTCGGCGGATAGTTCACCCATTCGGGCGCGACATTTCTATGTCCAATATGAATCGGGACATTGGCGTTGACCGCGGCGATGCCGTCGGACAGGGTGAAGGTCGGATTGTAGTCGCCTTCGTCGGCGGGAGTGGTCTGCCAGCGGAAGGTTCCGCTGCCATCGCCGTTATCGAAGAATTGGGCTGCGATGGGCAGATTGCCGCGGTTCATCGTCAAATAGAGCCGGTCGTTGTCAAAATCGGCGCCTTGCAGGATGAACTCCACGAGGTCGCCTTCATTAGCGCTTTGCACATCCGGGACTTGCGTCCAGCGCGGCGGCACATTTGTCCGATAAACAGTAATGGTAACCTGCGCCAGGTCGGTGTCTTCGCCGTCCGACAGCACAAAGGTCGGCCGATAGACGCCTTCGTCTTCGAGTCCGGTCTGCCAATTGAAGCGCGCTGTGCCGTCGCCGTTGTCGGTAAGTTGCGCGGCTTCCGGCAGACCATCGCGCTCTATCGTGATGCGCAACGGGTCGCCTTCATAATCTTCGCCGCTCATATTGAACGCGATTACCTGACCTTCGCTGCCCGAAACATTCGCTGGAATTTGAATCCACAACGGCGGGATATTGACATGGTTGATAGTGACAGGCACTTCGATGACCGCGCTATATTGCCCGTCGGTGATGGTGAAGGTCGGATGATATTCGCCTTCATCGACCATCCGCGTGCGCCAGGAGAATGTTCCGCTGCCGTTGCGATGGTCGGTGAAATACGCCGTTGGCGGCAGTCCGCCGCGGTTCATTGTTATAGTGAGAACATCGTTGTCGTAGTCTTCGCCAGCGACGGTGAACCGAACGGTCTCGCCTTCATTAGCGGTTACCGATTGAGGCCAGTTAACCCACTGTGGCGCGACATTTGTCCGCGTAATCGTCAATTGGACTATAACCGGTGTTTCTGCGAAGCCGTCGCCGGCGATAAATTGCAGCGGATAAACGCCCTCGTCCGCTATAGTTGTCTGCCACTCGAAAGCGCCAAGTCCGTTGCCGCGGTCTTCGAATTGCATCGCTTCCGGCATACCGTTGGAGTTGAAACGTAAAGCAATTTGGTCGTTATCGTAGTCTGCAGCGCGGACATTGAACTGGATGAAGGCGTTTTCCGCCGCCGTCGGACGGTCGGGGAACTCTACCCAATTCGGCGGGACATTGGTATGGTTGACTGTAATCGGGACGACCACCACATCCTGCGCCTGACCGTCGGACAGGGTGAAAGTAGCGGTGTATTCGCCTTCGTCGGCAACAGTAGTCTGCCAGTATAGTCTAGCGCCGCCATCGCCGCGGTCAGTGAACTGCGCGGCTGGCGGCAGTCCATCGCGACCGAAGGCGACCTGCAAACGGTCGCCGTCATAATCCCAGCCGTTGACATCGAACTGCGCGATTTCACCTTCGTTGACGATAATTTCTTCAGGCCAGGTTCGCCATTCCGGCGCGACATTAGTGCGATTGACGACGATTTGCGAAGTCTCATCGACCCAAGCCTGCCCATCGCTCAAGCGGAAGGTCAAATCGTAAGTTCCTTCATCGGCGATGGTCGTCTGCCAATAAATCGAAGCCGTTCCATTGCCGTTATCGTTGAATTGGAGCGCTCCGGGCAAACCTTCTGTCAATAGTGTAATGGTTAAATTATCGTGGTCGTAATCGGCGCCTCTTACGGTATAGTTCACCGTCTGCGTCTCGCTGACTGTTACATCCGGCACATCGGTCCATTGCGGTGGAACATTAGTGCGCAGGATAGTAAGCGGAATTTCGAGTCCAGCTTCGACTTGATTATCCGACAGTGTGAAGGCAAGCGTGTAGTTGCCTTCGTCGGCGACAGTGGTCTGCCAGTCAAAGACGCCGCTGCCGTCGCCGTTATCGGTGAAGCCAGCGGCTGGCGGCGCGCCGCCGTCGTAAGTAATCGTCAGGTCGTCATTATCGTAATCCGTTCCCGTGATAGTGAAGTTGACGCGGTCAGTCTCGTTCGCTTGGACATATTGCGGGTAGTTCGCCCACAGCGGCGCGACATTGGTATGGTTGACGATCAACAGCGATGACTCTACCGCTGTCGCTTGTCCGTCGCTGATAGTGAATACCAGGACGTATGCTCCTTCGTCCGCCACAGTAGTCTGCCAGTGGATTGTTCCGGTGCCGTCGCCGTTGTCGGTGAAACTAAGTGATTCTAAACCACCGGCTTGCAGAGTAAGGGTTAATTGGTCGTTATCGTAATCGCTGCCGCGCACTGTCCAATGGGCGGCTTGTCCCTCGCTCACGGTTATATCCGGCACATCGACCCAAACTGGCGGGACATTGGTATGATGAATGAGAAAATCCACATCCACCGATACTTGAGCATTGCCATCTGAGAGAGTGAAAGATCCGGTATAGCGGCCCTCGTCGGCTACCGTCGTTTGCCAGATGAAAGTTCCGCTGCCGTTGCCGTGATCGGTGAATTGCGGACCGTTCGGCAGGTTGCCCTGATAGTCTATAGTCAGGTTATCCCCGTCGAAATCGTGACCTGCAACACTAAACTCTATCCGCTCCCCTTCGTTGGCTTCTAAGGTTGCCTGCGGATACTCGTCCCAAACCGGCGGCACATTGGTGTGGTTGATGGCAATGGGGACATTCACCGGCACATCGACCAAACCATCGGACAGAGTGAAGGTGGCGGTGTAATTGCCTTCATCAGAGAAAGTCGGCGTCCAGACCAGCCGCCCGTTGCCATCGCCGAAATCGGTGAAATGAGCGGCTTGAGGGATGTCATTCGACGTATAATTAATTGTCAGTTCGTCATTATCGTAGTCCCTTCCTGCAACATTGACTACTAACTCAACATTTTCCGCGCCAACGACATTCTGCGGCACATTCGTCCATTCCGGCGCCACATTGGTATGCAATACGGTAATCTCAACTTGAGCGAAATCAGTAAGTTGACCATCTGACAATGTGAAGGTCGGATTATAGACGCCTTCATCTGCAACAGTGGTTTCCCAATGGAAGGCGCCTGTGCCGTTGCCGTTGTCGGTAAAGGCCGCTCCAATCGGCAAACCGTCGCGGCCGAAGAGGATGCTCAAGTTGTCATAGTCATAATCTTCGCCGCTGACTTGGAAGTCAACCGACTCGCCTTCATAAACGGTTATCGGTTGCGGAATGCTCGTCCACTCCGGCGCGACATTGGTGCGGAGGACGGTAATCGGAACCGTCGCCACATCGGTGGACTGTCCATCGGACACAGTGAAGGTCGCGGTGTAGTTGCCTTCGTCATCGAGGGTGGTCGGCCAGTTTAAGGTGGCTGTTCCATCGCCGTGGTCGATGAACTGGGCGGCTGGTGGTAGTCCGTCGCGTCCAAAGGCGATAGTCATATGCTCATTGTCGAAATCGGTAGCGCGGACGGTGAAGTTGAGCAAATCGGTCTCGTTGACCGTAACCTGCTGCGGGAACTCCACCCAATCCGGCGGAACATTGACTTGGTTGACGGTAATATTGGTAATTGCATCGACGGAAACGTTACCGTCCGACAGACTGAATGTAGCGGTATATTGCCCCGCGTCGCGCAATGTAGTTTCCCAGCGGAAGCGCGCTGAACCGTCGTGATTATCGGTGAACTGCACGGCTTCCGGCATTCCATCGCGGTCTAAGGTTATAGTCAGCGACTCATTGTCGAAATCGTCGCCGATGACAGTAAAGTCGATGACCTGCCGCTCGTTGACCGTAATTTGCTGCGGATATTCTATCCATTCCGGCGGCACATTAGTGTGGTGGACGGTTATGGTTACAGTATGCACCGCTGTCAACTGTCCGTCGGATAAAGTGAACGAAGGCGTATAAGCGCCTTCATCTACCAGGCGGGTGCGCCAGGAGAAGGTCGCCGTGCCGTCGCCGCGGTCGATGAAGCGCGGACCTGATGCCGGCAGCCCATCGCGATTGTAGGTTATCGTCAAACGGTTGTCGTCGAAGTCATCGCCGATGAGCGTGAAACTAACAGTCTGTCCCTCAAAACAGGACGCCGTCGCCGGCACATTCACCCATTCGGGCGCCACATTGGTATGGGTGATGGTGATCGGCACTTGCACCACATCGGTCAGATTGCCGTCGGAGATAGTGAACGTCGCGGTGTAGTTGCCTTCATCATAGACTGTAGTTTGCCAGCTGAATGTGCCGGCGCCGTTATGGTTGTCGGTGAAGGTCGCGGCTGGCGGCAGCGCGCCCCGATTCCAAGTGATGACTAGATCATCTTCATCATAATCCCAACCTGCAACGCTGAACTGCACCAGCGCGCCTTCAGGTTGAGTAATCGGACCAGGAACATCTGTCCACTCCGGCGCGACATTCGTGCGGGAAATGGCTATAGGAACTTCAACGATATCCGTTAAAGCGCCATCGGAAAGCGTGAAGGTTGCCGTATAGTTGCCTTCATCGGCAACGGTGGTCTGCCAGGTGAAAGCGCCCGTGCCGTCGCCGTTGTCGGTGAAGGTCGCTGCTTGTGGCAAGCCGTCGCGATTCCAATCGATCGTTAGATTTTCGTTATCATAATCCGCACCAACGACATTGAATTGAACAAGTGCAGTTTCAGAGGCATTAACCTGATTTGGCACATTTGTCCATTCCGGCGCGACATTGGTGTGATGGATGCGCACTAAAATATCAGACTCGACCCACAAATTGCCGTCGGACAACCGCGCTGTGAGGTTGTAATCGCCCTCGTCGGCAAATGTGGTTGTCCAGTTGAACGAAGCCGTGCCGTCGCCGTGGTCGGTGAATTGCGCCGCCGGCGGCAGCCCGCCGCGATTTAATGAAATCGTCAGTTGGTCGTCATCGTAATCCGAACCGCTGATATTGAACTGCACGCGAGCGCCTTCATTGTCTTCGACGATTTCCGGCACAAAAGTCCACACCGGCGCAACATTCGTGCGATTGACAGTTATCGGAATCTGCAACTCGGTTGCGGTATGTCCGTCGTTCAAGCGCAGTGTAACGGTGTAATTCCCCTCGTCGGCGATAGTGGTCAGCCAGTTGAAAGTTCCCGTCCCGTTCTCGTGGTCGGTGAAGGTTGCGGCTACAGGCAGGTTGCCGGGGATATAATCGATAGTTAAGGCGTCGCCGTCGAAATCGTGTCCGCTCACATTAAAGTTGATGAGCGCGGTCTCATCGACATTGACATTCTGCGGGTATTCATCCCAGACCGGCGGGACATTTGTATGATTGACCGTGATCGGCACATGAACATAGGCATTCGCCTGTCCATCGGACACTCTGAATGAAGCAGTATAATTGCCTTCATCGCTGAAGGTCGGCGTCCAGACGAAAGTCCCGCTGCCATCGCCGTTGTCAGTGAATTGGGCGGCTTGCGGCAGGTCTTCGCTGGTGTATGCGATGGTTAATTGGTCGTTATCGTAGTCTGTGCCGACGACATTAAAGGTCAGCAACGCGCCTTCAGCGCCGACCCAGTTTTGCGGGACATTAGTCCACTGCGGCGCGACATTGGTCCTGGTGAGAACCACCTGGACATTCCTTGGGACCTGCGAATGACCATCGCTCAAAATTAAAGTCGCTGTATAAGTTCCTTCATCTGCCACAGTGGTCTGCCAGTCGAATACGCCGGTGCCATCGCCGTTATCGGTGAAAGTCGGATTGCCGCCGGGAGCATTTGGCGTCCATTGCATCGTAATCGTCAAATCATCGCCTGCCCAGCCGTCAGCGCCGATATTATCCATATCGCCGCCTCCAACTGCCAAAGTCAAGCGGTCTAACTCATTGCCCTCGATAGTATTCGCAAACTGACCCCATTCCGGCGGGATGTTGACATGCTGAATTACAATCGGCACATCTACTTCATCCTGCGCTTGCCCATCGGAGATAGTGAAACGGGCGTTATAATTGCCCTCGCTGAACATATTGGTTACAATTCGGAGCCGCCCGCTGCCATCGCCATTATCAGTGAATACAGATTGTATATTCGTTTCACAAGTTATAGCCAAATTATCGTGGTCATAATCCTCGCCTAAAACATCTATTGTAAAGGTCTCGCCTTCGCTGCGGACAACTTGCTGCGGCACATTCGTCCATACGGGCGCGACATTAGTGCGGTTGATGATCACCTGAACTTGCGCCTCATCCTGCAACGCACCGTCGCTGACGCGGAAAGTTAGAGTATAGTTGCCCTCATCGGCGAAAGTGGTCAGCCAATCGAAAGTTCCGCTGCCATCGCCGTGGTCGGTGAAATCGACGGCATCCGGCAAACCGGCATTGGTAAGGGTGAGCGTCAAATCATCCAAATCGTAATCTGCAGCTTCGACGCTGAATTGGATTCGCGCCGTCTCGTTGACTGTAATCGGGTCGGGAATGGTTACCCATTCCGGCGCTTGGTTAGTGCGCAGCACTTGGATAGGCACTTGCACGACATCCTGGGCTTGTCCGTCGGAGAGGGTGAAAGTCGCGATATAGTCGCCTTCGTCGTCGATAGTGGTCTGCCAGGCAAAATCGCCGGCGCCGTCGCCGTTGTCGGTGAAATTGGCGGCTGGCGGCATTCCGTCGCGGTCGAAGTTAATTGTCAATTGGTCATCATCGTAATCTTCGCCTATCAATGAAAATCCGATTAGAGCGCCCTCGTTATAGATGAGCGGACCGGGCGTCTGCGTCCACTGCGGCGCGACATTAGTGTGGTTCACGATGATGAGCGTCTGATGCACATTTTCAGCCTGTCCGTCGGAGACGGTGAAGGTTGGGGTATATTCTCCTTCGTCGGCGACAGTAGTCTGCCAGGTGAAACTGCCGGCGCCGTTGCCGTTGTCGGTGAAGGCAGCGCTTTGAGGCAGACCGTTGGCTGTCCAGGTCAGGTCGAGGCGGTCGTTATCGTGGTCGCGGCTGACAGCCGTGAACTCTATTAAATCGCCTTCGTTCACGTGCAGTGTTTCCGGGATGGAAACCCATTCCGGCGGGACATTGGTATGGGCAATAGTGATGCGGGTCGTTCCCGGCACATTAACGATGCCGTCGGAGAGGGTGAAGTTGACATCGAAGACGCCTTCATCGTCGAAATTTGTATTCCAGGTGAATGTCGCGGTGCGGTTGCCGTGGTCGACTAAATTTGCCCGCCCAGGCAGTCCATCGCGAATAAGCGTGAAGGTCAATCGGTCTTCGTCATCGAAGTCTGAACCGGCGAGACCGAAGGCGATAACGCCGCCTTCAGCGCCAGAAGCGGTCGGCGGCAGTTGTGTCCACTCAGGATTTTGATTGACATGTCGGACCGTGATCGGAATGGTCAGGTTGGTCGTGGCGATGTCGTCGGTGAGTCCGAAGACTGGATTATAGGCGCCGGCGTCGCGCGGAGTAGTCTGCCAGTTGAAAGTCCCCGAGCCGTCGCCCCAGTCGATGAAGGTCGCGGCTTGTGGCAGCCCGTTGCGGTCGAAGAGAATAGCCAAAGGTTCTCCATCGAAGTCGTCGCCGACAATATCGAATTGGATGGTCGCGCCCTCATCGACCGTAATCGGAGGCGGGTATTCTAACCAGTTCGGCGCGACATTAGTATGATTGATAGTGAACGGCACTTCGACATCAGTATAGACCCGTCCGTCATAGACGCGGAAGAGCGGGAGGTATTCGCCTTCATCGACTAATCTGGTGCGCCAGGAGAAGGATGCCGTGCCGTTGAGGTTGTCGGTTAGGCGCGCGGCGACCGGCAAATCGTTGCGCACTAAATAGAAGCGGAGCGGGTCGTTTTCCGGGTCTGTGCCGCTGATATTGAAACTGATGACATCGCTTTCATAGGCTTCAACTTGCTGCGGCAATCCGACGAACTGCGGCGGGTCGTTGATAGGATTGATAAAGATATCGAAGAAACTATCGACCGTCCCGCCCTGTCCGTCATCGGCGCGGATAGTTATCGCTGCCCCGTTGGGAAGATTATAATTCAGATTGGGATTGATACTCAAGATACCCTGTGGATTAACCGCCATATTCAGCGGCGCAGGCGCGCCGATAATGGTATAGGTCAAGGCGTCGCCGTCAACATCGCTGAAGACATTGTTCAGATTGGCGATGGTCTGAAGCCCGCAATCCTCGTCGAAACGCTGCTCGCCGATGGGAGTGACGACCGTAGGCGCATCGTTGACCGGGGTTAAGAAAATATCGAAGAAACTATCGACCGTGCCTCCCTGACCATCGTTGGCGCGAATGGCGACCCTGCCGCCGCCGGGCAGATTGTAATTGAGGTTGGGATTGAAACTTAAAAGGCCATTTCCATCGATTGCCAGGTTCAACGGCCCCGGCGCGCTGACGATCGAATAGGTCAACTGGTCGCCCTCAACATCGCCGAAGACATTATTCAAATTGGCGATGGTTTGAAGCCCGCAATCCTCGTCGAAACGCTGTTCGCCGATGGGATTAACGACCATCGGCGCATCGTTCACCGGGTTAATAGTTACCATAAAGGGACTTCTGGTGGTTCCGCCATTGCCGTCGTCAGCAGTTACAGTTATAACCGCGCCGTCCGGCAAATTATAATTGGCAGCAGGATTGAAATAAAGCATATTGCTATTATCGATAGCCATATTTAAGGGCTGCGGCGCGCCGGTGAAAGAGTAAGACAAAACATCGCCGTCCGGGTCGCTGTATATATCATCTAAATCGACGACATCGACCCGGCCGGGATCCTCATCGACATTTACATTAGTAATCGCGCTGCCGAACGGCGGGTCTTGAATCGGATTGATAAATATATCGAAGAAACTATCGGTTACTCCCTCGCGCCCATCGTTAGCGCGAATGGCGACCCTGCCGCCGCCGGGCAGATTGTAATTGAGGTTGGGATTGAAACTTAAAAGGCCATTT
>VGIO01000018.1 GCA_016867855.1 Calditrichota bacterium | reverse complement strand
CGGATAAGGTAATAATTCGGAACGGGTGTCCCAACCTGAACGGGAAGGCGACTCTGAGTCCCCAGATAAAGGCGCTGCCGTTAGCCCATACAGCCCAGTTATCAACATATCAATGCCCGCTCGACCCCTTGGTTTTGTCGAGCGAGGTGTTGATATGTTGATAACTGGCTAAGGACTGACCAAAAGCACGCCTCCGGGAACCCTGTCCCTTAAGAATGACACAGGACCACCCTGTTCGAATACCTGCGATCAGGCAGCGGACGAATTACACTAAACGTCCGCTCCTGCTTCCAAACTTTATAGACTAAGGTCATCAACAACTTCGCCGTAGCCGCCTTGGCTATGTTGTGCGGCTTACGTTTGGCTAATTCTTGATAACGCCCTTTCAACCATAAATTCTTCTTCACCGCCGGCTGGACGGCTTCAATCAAGCCCCATTTCAACCATTGATTGCAAGCCTTGGGCAAGTGTCCGCACCTATATATTGCATTTGTGCGCCTCTTGTAGGGTTGTTTTGATTGGTTTCCTTTAATATACAACCTTCTCAAGCCAGGTGCACTCTTTTCATATGACCTGAACGAAGTGAAGAATATCGTCCCTGCTCTCCAGACGAGATGCTTCACTGCGTTCAGGATGACATACGACATTGCAAAATTGACATTACACTAGACGAGATACTTTCCCTTTCTGTGCGTGGGCAGTATCGCACTTGTAACTATGCGATGCTACTTCCGAAGCAATGTGTAAACCGTATTTTCAAAATACACAACAAGCAAAATGACGCTTAAGACTGGTGCGATTTTATCTCGATGAGACTCTTCCCTCGCGCCTCGCACATCTCACCTCTCACTTAGACGCTTATCACAGCCAGCGCTAGTTCCGTCCTGCCGAAGGGCGGCATAATATAAGCGCCGGCGGCATAAGGTCGGCAATGCGCTAACGCCAACGCGGCAATTTCGACGCCGGCTTCTGCCGCAGTTTCTTTGTTGTCTATCCCCCGTAGTTTCTCCCTAATCCACAGCGGCACTTGCATACCGGGGACTTCATTGTGATAAAACTCTGCATTACGAAAAGACACCAATGGCAAAATCCCGACCATTACAGGAACATCCGGCCGCTTTAACCGGTCGATGAAATGGTAATATAGTTCTTCGTCGAAAACCGGCTGGGTCATAATAAACTGCGCGCCGGCCTCCAATTTGCGCTGCAATCTGTCTATTTCTTTCTCAAAATCATTGGCGCCGGGGTCGAAACCGCAGCCGAGATGAAAAGTTGTGCCTTGCGGAATCGGATTGCCGATTAGGTCGAAGCTGGCGTTCAGGTTGGCGGCTATCTTCAGCAAGCCTATAGAGTTGACATCGAACACCGCCGTCGCCATCGGATAATCGCCCAACTTAGGCGGGTCGCCGGTTACACAGAGGATATTGTCGATGCCTAAGGCTTCGGCGCCGAGCAAGTCGGACTGAATGCCGAGGATATTTCGGTCGCGGCAGGTGTAGTGCATAATGACATCGATGCCGATGTGTATCCGGATGAGGTGCGCCAGAGCCATAGATGAGAGGCGGGCGGAGGCGCGCGGCCCGTCGGGAATGTTCACGGCGTCCACGCCGGCTGAATGCAGTTCTTTTATACGCGCTGTCAGACGGTCAATAACCGGACTGCGCGGCGGGCTGATTTCGACCGAATAGGCGAACCGTTTAGCCTCGAAAGCCGCTGCCAGCGGTGATAATTCGCTATAAGGCTTCGCTGCCTTGCTTTCTTTGGCGATTTGCGCTGGAAAAGAAATGGTCACGGCGCGCGTCAGCGGACTTTCGTCGGCAATGGCGCGCAGAGCGGTTTCCATAGCCCGGATATGCGCCGGAGTCGAGCCGCAGCAGCCTCCGACGATTTTCACCCCGGCTTTGACCATCCGCTTGGCGTATTCGGCAAAGTATTCCGGTGTGGCGCGGCAGATTAGACGGCCTTCGACCCATTCCAACTCGCCGGCGTTGGGCATCAGCGATAGAGGCCGGTCGATTAGTTCCAACAGCCGCTCGGCGGCTTGCAGCAATTTATGCGGACCCAGCGAACAGTTGAAGCCGACGACATCCACAGGCAGTGATGCAAACAATTCCGCCATCCTCTCGATGGTCGTCCCATAAGCCGACTGGTCCCAGTCGGTCAAAGTGAACTGCGCGGCTATCGGCACATCCGGCGCGAGCGAGCGCACAATTTCGACCGCCGTTTGCAGTTCTTGCGGGTCGAGCATCGTCTCGATGAAAACGGCGTCAACGCCGCCATCGAGCAGGCCTTGGGCTTGCTTGCGAAAAGCGTCCTGGGCCTCGCTCAATTCCAGTCGGCCGAGTGGCCGCAGGCGCCGGCCCAAAGGTCCTATCGAACCGACGATAAACACATCAGCGTCCTGTTTTTCAGCTGCCTGCCGGGCTAACCGGGCGCCCTGGTAATTTATCTTCTCGACATCTTGCTCAAAGCCATAGGGCTGGAGTTTGAAGCGGTTGGCGCCGTAGGTATTAGTTTCGATGATGCACGCGCCGGACTGAATATAGTCGCAATGAACGGCTTGCACTAATTCCGGCTGCGAGAGATTCAACTCGTCGTAGCAGCGATTAATATAGACGCCGCGCGCATACAGTTCCGTGCCCATCCCGCCGTCGGCGAGAATGGGCGGACCGGCAAGGCGCGATTTAAATTCAAACCATCGGTTCATTTTAATTTATTGATAATGCCAATGATAGTGAGTATTCGAAGGATAATGAGATCGGTTATTAATTGATAACAAACTGTCATTATTGCTATGTCCCTTAATTATCTATCATTAGCCTTTGTGCTTGGAGAGTGGGTTTAAACCCGCCCCCCAAGAGAAAATAACCCGATATTTATTTAAGGGACAGAGCGCTAGTGCCTCGTTGCAAAAGAAACTGGCATTATAGTATAGACAGGAGGACAGGCGTCCCTGCCTGTCCCGGGAGATATGGCAGCAAAGTGGACAGGCAGGGACGCCTGTCCTCCTGTCCGACATACTGGAAGCCATTAATGTAAGTGAACATTAGTATTTATTCTTGAGAATTAGATTTATTATCAACATTGGCATAGACATTAGTATTTGGATTAGTATTAGTCATTATAAAAACAACGATTTCCGGCGCTGCTCCGACTCGCATCGGCGGCCCCCAGGTGCCGGCTCCGGTAGTGAGATAGAAATTCATATCTTTAATACGGCTGAAACCGCGTTTGACGCCATAGACGGCGCGTGTGATGTAATCGAACGGCCACAACTGCCCGCCGTGGGTATGACCGCACAACATTAAATCCACGCCGGCTTCAGCCGCTTCCTTATAACGCGTCGGTGTATGATGCAGCAACACGACCGGCAAGACCAGGTCGCCGTCCTGGATAACCTCGCTTATCGACGCTAATCGCTGTCCAAATTGTCTCGCGGCGGAAGCGTCGTCCAAGCCCGCGATGCATATAACGCCCGGTATAGCGTAGGTTGAGTTCCGCAAGACTTGCATACCAGCCCGCTGCAGCAATTCGACCGACTCAGCCAAGCCATCGTAAAATTCGTGATTACCCAGCGCTGCGAAAACACCGTCGCGGGCTTTCAGCCTCCGCAAAGGCTCAACCGCCCACTGCAAGCGCTTCGGCGGTTCGTCAACAACATCCCCGCCGATGAGAATCAAGTCCGGATTCAGACTGTTCACCTGTTCGACCACCCGCTCCAGCCGCGCTGGACCAACCAAGCAGCCTAAATGCACATCCGCAAAGTAAGCGATACGGTAACTATTGCGCGTCTGGGGCAGTTTCGGCATAGTTAAGTTGATTTCCTTTACTGTTGGCTTCAAAGAGGCGATATACCCCAAGCCTAATGTAATACCTATGACAGCAATACCGGAAAGGAGCGTAATTCGTCCGGCGCGGAGCAAATCTGATGTAATCCAATTCGGAAACCAGCCGGCTAGCCAGTTAATTACGCGGGCAACATCGATTAGCAAACATAGCAGCAACGCGTAAGCCATCACTGCGAACCAGACGCTCCCTATCCAAATCAGCGGAGTTGCAAGCCATTCGATAGATCCCAGGCTGCGTCCTAAAAAGAAAGCGGCGATTAGTAATAGAAGACCGAATTTAAGTCCCCAGTCCCAGCCGCCGGTCAACGCCGCGCTACCAATCACTCGCCGGTAAATATAAAAATTAATGCCGCCATAGATTAGCAGCATTATTGCAAAGAAAAATATAAAGGCTTTTAAATTGTGCAAAGGTGTTTGTTTTTTAGATTAAATTCAGCATCCTCCACCGACCTTCGCAGCCGGTAGTGGAATACAAAGGACTTTTATACACTAACCACTTCATTTAACATATTCACTACTTGCTCCACATTCTGCCCGGCGCGGATTATCGCCTCCCCTAGCGTTCCCCAAACCGGCGCTCCACATTGGATACAGATAATACCGCGTTTGGTTAAAATTGGAATAACTTCCGGATAAGATTCGACCAATACTTCGATTTCAATATCCGCTGAAACAGTTCTCCTATTCATAGTTTTAACCCCAAAAATGTTCCTAACCGTTTACGTTCGCCTTCGGTGAGGAAATTGGCGCTCAATAGCGGCAGCGGAAACGCTGCGCTGAACAGCCAACCGAGCCAGTCCATCTGGACCGACTGCCCGATACGGCTCATCGTAAATACAATTCCCGCCCAAAAGCAGAGTTTCAGAATGCGTCCCCATTCATAGCGCACCGGATAGACACGCTGGATATAAACATAGAGCAAAATAGTCATCGCTGCCCAAGATGCGACTGTCATCCAAGCGGCAGCCCACATCCCGAAGCGCGGTATGAGCAGCAAATTTCCTGCGATATTAAGCGTTGCAGCAAAGCCGGTTATAGCCGGCAATATATGAGTCTTCTTCTCAAGATAGACGCCTACCATAAATACGGCATAGATGCCGTTAAATATGTGCGCCAGAAGCACAATAGGAAATACTCCCAAACCTTTCCAGTATTCCGGGGCTATCAAATAACCTATAAAAGGGATGTTCCACTTGGCGAGTGGTTCTACCCAAGCCGTGAGTAATAAAAACAACCATAATGCAATAGCCGTGTAATAAGTTAAAACCCTTGCATAAACTTCTTTAGCATCCGAGCGATGCGCTATTTGCAGAAAGAATGGTTGCCAGGCATAACGAAAACCCATCGCTACGACCGACAGGAACATTCCCAAACGATAAGCCGCCGAGAACAGGCCGTTTTCATATTCTCCCTTGATATATCCTAACAGCCAGCGCGAAAAGGTTTCAACCAATGTAACGAATAACAAATTCGGCACATTCGGCAGCCCGAAGGCAAGGCAATCGCGTAAAACGGAGATGTCAAACTTCAGTCGCAGCCTTTCGATAATGGTCGGCAGACAGAGCGTTAATCTTAACACCGAAGATAGCAGGTTGGCTTCGAATATACCAGCGATGCCGCGCTTCAAACCGACTACGAATACGACCGAGAGAACGAATTGTGCCGACGCGCTGGCGATGTTGACGAAGGTGAACCGCCCGGCCTGATTCTCGCCGCGCATCACAATCGTCGGATAGTTCGCCAGAATATCCAAAGCCAGAATAACTACGCACAAACGCAGTGTATAAGGCGCCCAATCCGGAAGTGCGGTTTCTATTGTCAGCAAAACCGCAGCAATATCCTCCGCCTTGAACATAATCGCAATGGTCAAGGCGCCAGTTGCGAACAGCGACACCCAAAACACCGTGCTGAAAATCCTCTTCCGCCGCCAAAAATCCTTTTCCAGCACATAATACCGCAGCAAAGAAATATCCAGACCGAGCGCTATAACCGTCATCCCAATTGTTATCCCGATATAGAACTGCGTATAGACCGAGTATTGCTCCGGCGTCAAATGATGCGTTAGTATAGGCAGTAGAAAAAAGCCTATGAGCCGGGACAGCATATTGCCGGCGCCATAGACTATGGTTTGGCTGGAAAGCCGTTTAATATCGGAAAACACTTATCGAATTTGGAATTTGGAATTTGGAATTTGGAATTAAAATCGTCATTGCGAACGAAGTGAAGCAATCTCTAAACGATAATTCGTTTGGAATTTAAATTACTGGCAGAACTAACATTCTGGTTGGTTCACTTATCTTGTTATATTGAAGAACATCATTTAATAGGAGTAGACAATTTCTATCATTATTTGTCTTGCGACATCCGACGACATTCCTACGCTCGCACCGCTTGTCGGTCGATTTTGGTCGGAGCACAGTCGTATGATTGGCGGCAACCGCATTTTAACGCCGGAGGAATGCTTAGCCGAGGTTACTGATAGATTATCGAGCGCTGATTCCGGATACTTTATCGCCTTAAATGAAAGCGGTGAAATCATCGGTTTCCGGAGTTGGGAACTGGATGGCAGTTTCTATGCTACCCGCGAAATGTTCGTCGTCCCATCTATGCGGCGGCAGGGAATAGCGAGGAAACTCGTCGAATACTTCGAGAAGTGGGCGCTTGAGCGCGGGCAGAAAATCGCCTGTATTTCAATAACTCCCCATAACCGGGAGATGCTGGAACTACTCGCTCTCGTAGGTTATACTATCCTCAATAAGATCGAATTTCGCAAGGATCTTTCACCGGATGCTCGCGCTCCCCGCGGGACGATTCGACTGTTCGACCGCGAATGGAAGGTGCTGTAGTCTATTATTACAGTATTTCTCGGAATTCATCTGTGGTTAGCCCAACAGATCTTAGAATACTACGCAGTGTGCCGGGGCTAATCTCACGATGATCCGGAACGGTAACTCTGCGATGCGGTGGAAATGAGCAGCGCAGTATGATATGGCTGCCGGTTTGATGGTCAACTTCGTAATCGATTTTTTGCAGGGCTTTTACGACTTGCCGGCCTGATACAATCGGCAGTCGAGTCAAAATGCTACCTCGACTAATTCTTCGGTGATCGGAGGTGGTATCGGTTCGTTGTGTTGACGCAGGCTATCAAGGTAGCCTTGTATCGCATCTTGGATATTGGTAAGCGCATCGGTGCGGGTTGCACCTTGCGAAATGCAGCCCGGCAATGCAGGACATTCGGCGGTGAACCAGCCGCTCTCGTCCTGCTCAATAATGACGCGATATAATTGTTTTTCCAATTATTGCTCCGTTTCTTTTATCCACTTTACCGCTTCGTCAAGGGTCAGGCGGCGCTGTTCGCCGGTGGAAAGGCGTTTGATTCCAAAAGAAACATCTTCTTTATCAATAGATACACCATCTTCGATTATTAAAACAAATCTAGCTTTCATTCGAACGGCTGTTTCTATCTGCTTCCCGAGACGGTAGCCATAATATGGAGATATATAGGCAGAAATACCCTTTAAATGTAATAAATCCTGAACATAGCCTGCTTGCGAAATAGACTGCGGAGATGGAGTATGTGGTGAATCTTGGGATTGCGAAATTATCGCTATTGCACCTCCTGTCGCCATCTCGATTTCCTTCCCTTCAATTAGAAGAATGTCGATTATTCTATCAATTCCGAAAGAAATGCCGATTGCTGGAAACGATTTATCGATAAACTTCTCAACTAAACCATCATACCTTCCGCCGCCGCCAATACTCCCGAAAGATTGTCGCAAGTTCTTATCTTTAGTAGTAATTTCAAATATAGTTCCTGTATAATAATCCAAACCTCGCGCAAGCATCGGATCAAATAAAAGGAATTTTGACGCCATAGATGGCCTCAAACTAAATATCGTCTCGAATAATTCTTTCAAATCGAAACATCCAATACTATCTTGAAATTCACCTTTACTGTTATTTACAATCTTATTCTTAATCTGATCGATCGATAAAATAATCTTGGACGTATTCAATTCTGAAAGTTCTCGCAAAAAAATAATCCCTTGCGTGGATAAATTAATACCTCGCAGTTTTAGATCTTCGACGACTAATTTCATACCTCCTTTGTCATATTTATCCAAGGCTTGACAAAAATCATCAAATTTATCATTGGAAATACCACTTATTTCACAAATCTCCTCTAAGAGTTTCCTGCTGCTTATCCTAATATCGATCTCAATATTTAACGCAGAAAATACATCCATAACTAAACATAGTATTTCTGCATCCATAAACTTTGTATGGTACGACAACTCTTCCGTCCCCACAATATCCACATCGCATTGCGTGAATTCCCTATACCGGCCGTGCTGTGGGCGGTCGGCGCGCCAAACCGGACCGATTTGGTAGCGCTTGAAGGGCAGCGGCAGTTTGTCGCGATACATCGCCACCACTCTCGCCAGCGGCACAGTCAGGTCGTAGCGCAGCCCCATATCGCACAGTTCTGAAACAGGCGCTTCGCCAGCCTTGACCTTCTCAAGGGCGCGTTCCAGTTCCGCGCCGCGTTTCATCACCCGGAAGGACAGTTTTTCGCCTTCCTCGCCGTATTTGCCGGACAATACCTCCAGTCGTTCCATCGCCGGCGTCTCAAGCGGCTGGAAGCCGTAGAGTTCGAACACCCGCCGCAAAGTCTCGATGATCTTCTGCCGCACCGCCATCTGATCCGGCAGATAATCCCGCATCCCGCGCGGCAGTGCAGGCGTAATTTTCTTTGCTTGATTTGACATATTCTTAAAATATAATAATTTTTACTTATAGTTGAAAGGTGAAAGACGAAAAGTTTGTAATGGAGGTTAGAAAATTGGAAAGTGAGGAAGTTTGGTATTTCCAAGATTTTCGGTTTATTCTATTTACTTCGGATGAAAATTCAAGCGGTGACGGGGCAATTCCCGGCGCCGCTTGTAGTTTTTGTAAATTCACAACGGCTGTAATGGATTGAATGGATGTCATTCACATTTAGTCGATTCTGATATAGTTTGAAAATATAGCAATATTAGTATTTGAATTTGGCTCCGCGTTGTTTATATTGCAAGGGAACAAGCGTTACAATCACCTCTTCCTTGTAAAAATCCCAGTAAATTTAAACTCGTCTGGATGCCCGTCCCCGCTTTCGCGGGGATAAACTCTGCGCGGACAAGACGCAATCTTAATGGTAAGAATTTCTGCAAGAGGGTCTAGTGTTATGTCAATTGTGCAATGTCATATGTCATCCTGAAGGAAGTGAAGGATCTCGTCTGGTTAAGTAAGTCTTTAGGACGAGATCCTTCACTTCCTTCAGGATGACGACATCTTACGTTTGACATAGCACTAGTTCAGAGTTCACAGCTTCAGCGTGCAGTAGGCTGCTTTTATAAACATGCTAAAGCGTTGAACTCCGAAATGTCCGCACTGTAGATAATTCTGGGACTGAACACAAGTATAATACTGTCCTTCTTTAAAATCCATCCAGCCGCTAAATTATCCGTGCGAGAAATCTGTGTCCGATTTAATATATTGATATTTTCTATTAAATTTTTAAAACTTTAGATTTAAACCTAAAAATCTCTTGACAACGGATAATGCAAAGTATAAATTACTCATCATTAAAAATCAAATACGCTGGGTTCGATGAACATTGTCGGGACGCGCAGCGCGTTCAGGTCGGTTCAACGAGTTGTCGAAGGGAGCGCCTTTCCTGTCCGTTCTTATTTTAACAGGATTAGGGGCTTTTTTTTTAGGCAACTTCAGCGAATTCGGATGATAATAAGAATTGGATATAGGCGGGTTGGCCGGGCTCGCTATACCCATCTCAACTGATACCGGCATAAGAAGGATAATAAGAAATGGCCCGATATGGCAAATTTATGGCGCTTGCACTGGCATTGCTGGTGGTAGTTGGCTGCTCGAAGCCGCCTGAGATGGAGATGAAAGCCGCCAACGACGCCATTGCCGCCGCTAAGGCTGCCGAGGCTGAAAATTATGTTCCCAAGGCTTACCGTCAGGCTATGGATACTCTGAATGCCGCTAATGCGATGAAGCAGGAGCAGGACGCCAAGTTCGCACTCTTCCGCAGTTATAGTAAGTCGAAGGAAAAATTCATCCGCGCCGAAGCGATAGCCAAGCAGGTCGCGATGGACGCCGCGGCTGAAAAAGAACGTGTTAAGAACGAAGTAACCAATCTGTTAGTCGAAGCCAAGGCGCAACTCGACTCAGCCAGCGTTATGTTAGCGAAGGCGCCCAAGGGCAAGGGCAATAAGGCTGATATCGAACTGATTAAGAACGACCTCGCCTCCACCGCCACCGCCTTCGACGACGCCCAGATGGAATTCAACAACGGCAAGTATCTGGTAGCGCGTTCGAAGGTGAATGCTGTTATGCAGCGCACCGCTTCGATTATGCAGCAGATTGAGGCTGCCGCTGCGATGGCTAAAGGCAAGAAGCGTTAAAACTTTAAGCCCCATTCGTCATTAAATCCAAAAGGGGGTTGCTGCTTAGGCGACCCCCTTTTGATTATCTGCGAATCTCAACAGGAGGCAGACAGCCTGCCGCAGCGAAACGCGGCGGACGCCATTGCCTACTTTGTCGGTTAAAATCATCATCAGCGAGCCAGAGGATCCAGTAGAACTGCGTGCTAATTAAACTATCGCGGTTAACAGTATTATTATTGCTTCCATTGGTTAACGGCTGTGGTTTATTTGAACCGCCGCCGCCGCCGATGGCGCGTCTTAGCAACGCTCAGGACGCTCTCGAACGCGCCTTGTCCACCGGCGCGCTCAATTATGCCGAATCGGAATACCGGCAAGCCGAACATCTCATCGCTGTCGGCTGGCGCGAAATCGGCCGGCAAAACGGCCGAATATGGTTCCTGCGCAATTACAACTATGCCGATTCGCTGCTTAGGCGGGCGGCCGAACTAGCCGACAACAGCGCGCGACAGTCGCAGGACAAGATAGCGGATTTAGCCGCGCAGGCTCGCGATACTTATCGTTCGCTGGAAGAGGAACTTACCCAATGGCGTGAGGCGCTGAACGGAACGCTCATCCACTATTCCGCCGAGCGCTGGTGGTCGCAAGCCGAGATGCATCTGCGCACAGCGCGCCGCCTGATTAAAGACGGTGAATATGCCGACGCAATGCACTCCGCCCGGATGGGCAAACTGGCGCTGGCGCGGGTCGGCGCGGAACTGACCGAACGCGCCAACAACGAAGTTACACAAATAAAATGGTGGCGCGCCTGGGTCGAAGAAACCGTGCGTTGGTCTGAAATTGAAAACGACTATGCTATAATCGTCGATAAAAGCGCGCATAAGACTTATCTTATTAAAGGTGGAGCCGTCTTTAAAACCTTCGCCAGCGATTTGGGCTACAACTCCGCCAGTCAGAAATACTTCGCCGGCGACGGCGCGACGCCGGAAGGTAAATATCATATCACAAAGGTCAAATCCGGCAATAGTAAATTTTATAAAGCCTTGCTCATAAATTTTCCAAACGACGACGATAAACAGCGGTTTGCCGAGAACAAGCGTCGCGGCATAATCTCGCATTGGGCGCGCATCGGCGGGTTGATTGAAATCCACGGCGACGGCGGGCATGGCAAAGATTGGACCGACGGCTGCGTTGCCTTAAGCAACGAAAATATGGACGCTTTAATGAAATATGTCGGTGTCGGGACGCTAGTTACGCTCGTTCGGCGCTACGATGGGAATCTGCTGAAATGAAGAAGTGGCGGTGGTTTATCGTCCCTGTGCTGCTCGTGCCGGTTGCAGCCATCGTTTATTTATCCGTCTTAAAGTATCCTTTAAAGGAGATATCTTCGACCGATAAACCGATTGTGCTGATGGATACTATCCTGCCGAACCTGCCTGCGGATCCGGCCCAGGCCAAAAAGGAATTGCAGCGCGTCCAGAAGGCGCTCGCCGCGCTTAAGCCCAAAGGCTTGTATATCGTCATCGACACGCATTCCAATCAACTCTATCTGCGCACGACCGATTCCATCTTAATCCGTGCAACTTGTTCGACGGGCTACGGCGGCGAACTGGTTGACAGCGCCACCGGCAAGAAGTGGGTCTTCAACACGCCCAAAGGCGTCTTCAAAGTGAACAGCAAATTGGTGGATCCCTGGTGGCGCAAGCCGGATTGGGCGTTTATCGAAGAGGGCGAGGAGATACCCAAAGACCCGGCGGAAAGATACGACCCGAATATGTTGGGTGAATATGCGCTCGGCTTCGGCAACGGATATTTTATTCACGGCACGCTCTACACCCGTTTACTTGGCGTGGCTGTGTCGCACGGCTGCGTGAGGTTGGGGAACGATGATTTAGAATTTATCTATAAGAAGGTTTCAATTGGAACGCCGGTTTATGTTATCTGATGTGGACCGGCTTCTTGTAAGACGGGTAAATCACTGCCAACTGCGGCAGATTGGCGGCAAGCCTCGGACGCAATGGACATTCCGGACAATTTGGACGCATCCGACGGCCTCGGCTTTGGGGTATTTTTATCAGGATAAGCGATTATTATCAATCTTGTGCATCTTGGCAATTTCATTTTCTCTGCTGACTTCCGGCTGCCGAAATGAAGTCTCGTCTTTAATAAAAGGATTGACAAACCGCTTAGACTGTCTGAAAACCGAATTTAAGTCATTTAAGGGGAGCGAGCGGTTGTCCGAATCGCAGATAAAATACCGGATATTGTGCACCGAATTGGATTTGGCGGAATCAGGGCAAATCTATTTGATCCTCAATCTTCCGCAGCGCAGATTGGAAATTCGCCTGCGCGGCGCGAATGTCTGGCAGACGCCGCTGAATCCGGTCGAGGGAGATTCTCAAACAATAAACAAATTCTTGCAGCGCTTCACGAAAAATAGTGAACGATGGCGAAGGCCGATTACCGGCAAATATCTCTTCGCTTCACAAGAAAAGATGCCTGATTCGGTCTTGACGATTGTCAGCGAGGTCTTGAATGTGAAGAAGGAGCTATTGCAGCGGGAGGTCCCAGAACGCTTCAGGATATATTGGAGTGACGATTTACTGATGGATATTATTACCGATGTGACCGGACAAAAGCGCTCATTTTTCAAGAACAAGGTCGTCGAAGCGCATTCGGCTCTGCGCCGGCCTTTTGGCGCAGCGCAGTTAGTCGTTAAACTGCCGCCCGACGACGCCTTGACATTGTATAGACTGACTAATGAAGGATTTCAGACCTTAATACTGCCCTGAAAAGAGTTGGCAAGTTGGCAAGTTGAAAGTAGTCCAGCTTTTTAAAGCCGGGGGTTGATAGAATTAATCCCGGTTTCAAGAAACCGGGCTACTCAATCAGGTCGGACTGAAAAGCCCGGCCTGTGCGTTTTTTAAACGCTCGAAAATTTAACTTGCAAATCGGTTTGGAATTCATTATCTTAATATTATGACGACGCTGAAAGGTCCGGCCCAGCCGCGCTATGTCACCGGTATCGGGACGCTTGCCCTGCCTTACTCATCTTCCGGCCGACTACCCACATGTCCTATAATGCTGAAGCGCCGGGTCTGGCTCGAAATAGCCGCTGGACGCATCGCGCATATCAGCGCTGAAGACGCTAATCCCCCCCCTGATGCTGTTCCCGACAATACTTTCGACGCCCAAGGCAGTTTGATAACGCCTGGTTTTGTCGATGCCCACACCCACCCAGCGTTTGTGGACTGTCGCAGCGGCGAGTTTGTAAAACGTTGCCGCGGCGAGACCTATCAGCAGATAGCCGCTGCTGGTGGAGGTATTCTTTCGTCGATGCGCGCCGTGCGGGCAGCGTCGGAGGAAGAACTGACCACTCTCGTCGAAAAGCGATTCCGACGCTTTTTAGAATTAGGCGTTACCACCATCGAAGCCAAGAGCGGCTATGGATTGACGGTGGAAGACGAATTGAAATCGCTGCGAGCGATAAAAAAAGCAGCCCAACCCAGCGGGCTTGACTGCTGCCCGACGCTGCTCGGCGCGCATACCGTCCCGCCGGAATTTGTCGATAAACCTGATGACTATGTTAAGGTTGTCGCCGATGAGATGATTCCCCGCGCGGCCAAGGAGGGTCTGGCTGAAGCCGTCGATGTGTTCGTTGAGCGCTCGGCGTTCAATGTTGAACAGGCGCGACGCGTCTTAGAGGCTGGCCGGTCGGCCGGACTAAAACTGCGCCTCCATACCGACCAGTTCACTTCGCTTGGAGGCGTGAGGCTGGCGGTCGAATACGAGGTCGCCAGCGTTGACCATTGCGATTACATTTCCGCTGTAGATATAAAATTACTTGCTGCAGCCGGCATCCCGATTGTGCTGTTGCCGGGAGCGGTTTTCTTCTTAGACCAGGAGCGCTATGCTGACGCCAGGCAGATGGTAGATTCTGGCTGTTGCATTGCGCTCTCGACCGATTTCAATCCAGGTTCTTCGCCGACGCAGTCGCTGCCTCTAATTATGACCCTCGCTTGTTTGAAGATGAGACTCACGCCGGCAGAAGCATTATGGGCTGCCACCCTCGGCGGCGCGTATGCCCTTGGCCGACAGTCGGATGTCGGAACGCTATTTGAGGATTTTCAAGCGGATTTCTGCCTCTGGGACGCGCCGGAAATCGATTACATTCCTTATACTTTCGGCGACCAAAGACCGGCTGCGGTATTCAAGAAAGGAATGCGGTTTGCAGAATGAGAGATGCGGGATTTTTCGACGAGATAAAGCCGAGGCTGGTGTCATTAGGGAAGTGCCAGGTGCGTATCGGGACTTCAGGCTATGTGTTTGCAGATTGGCGGGGGACATTTTATCCGACGAAACTGCCGCAAGCGGGTTGGCTGGATTATTATGCACAGGAATTCGATGTAGTCGAGATTAATGCGACTTATTACCGGCTGCCACCGGCGCGAATCTTCCAGTCGATGGCGCGGCGCACTCCAAACGGGTTCGGCTTCTGGGTGAAACTGCCCGGCGGGATTACCCACGGCGAGGATGAGCCGGAGCCATTGCTGACGGCTTTCCGGGCGTCAATTCGACCGCTGATCGAGTCGGGGCAATACTGCGGCGCTTTGGCGCAATTCCCGCCGTGGTTTCGTCCCTGTCCGTTAAGTTTCGCTAAACTCGCGCTCATCGCCGAACTAAGCGAAAATCCCCTGGCCGTCGAATTTAGGCGTGCGGAATGGCAAAATGAGGAAGTCTATCGGTTCTGTAAATCGCACAATATTATAAATGCATCAATTGACCTGCCGGCGCTCGAGGGCTTGCCGCAACCTTCGGACATCATTACCGGCCAGGCGGGATATGTGCGGTTTCACGGACGCAACAAGCGCGCCTGGTTCGACCGCAAAGCCGGCGACCGTTATGATTACGATTACAGCCAGAGCGAGTTGCAGGAGTGGCTGCCGCATCTTAAGAGGATGAGCGAACAAGTATCGACGATGTCCCTTTTTTTCAATAACTGCCATGCCGGTCAAGCTGTGCGCAGCGCGCGGATGCTGCGCGATCTGCTGCAAGGCGAATTTGCCACACCGGAAGCGATAAAATGATAAAACTGTCCTAATCCAATCTATTGCCCAACGAAAAAGAAACAAAATCAACCACATCCGACTATTCGGCGCGCCTGAAATCTTCCGCCATATTAAGACTTGCCGATGAAGCGCTGGACGCAATGAAGCGCTCTGACGAAGAGTGGCTCGGTATGGTCATCGTTCCAGCACTGCTTGGCACGCGTCTGGGGCGCCTCTGTCAAATCGCAGACTTGCATCCCGGCGCATTGCTTGGCTTGAGAAACGATCAATATAACGGTCTGGCTTGGGAGGTTTTAGGCTACCTGCCGAGTCGTCATTTGTTGCGTAAGTCATTTGCACTCGTCATAGTCGGGCAGACGGTTTCAATGGCAGCGCGCTGGACGACAGCAAACCACGCCCGCTGGACCGGCTCGATAGCCTTTGCGGTCGATGAAATCGAAAGTGAGATTCAGTATTTAAATCATTCTATAGGCGATGGCTTGCCGCCGGTGCAGGAATGGCTGGAGAAAATCGCCGCGAGACTAACTAAACAGCGCCATTTCAACCATTCGTCGGTAACGTGCCGCCTGATGCAGGCGGTATTTGAGGAAATTACGCGTGTCGGTGAAGCGCTTACACCGGGCGATTGGGAAGCGCGCTGGCTGCGCGCCATCACCCGCATCCAGGATGCCGTCGGCTGGGAATTAGACGAACGGCGGCTTTACAATGCGATTGCTAAATCGCTTAAAAGCGGCGTCGGCTACGATTTCTTTGAGCTGGATATTATGCAGCCGAGCGGACGACGCTACGAACCGGTAACGACTTTCCTGCGCAACGACACCGCCTTCGGTGGCGACCTGCTGTCGATTATTCTTAAGCCCGACCGACAATTAGAGATTTTGCGTGGCCGTCATTCCATTTTAGTGAACGAGCAAAACGTCGAGCTATGGCTGATGAATCCGAAACTAATGGACTATATGGAACTTAAATCGGGTGTTTTGCTTCCAATCATCCACCAGCGGCGTTCGACAGGACTTTTAAAGTTATTTTCACGACGCTTAAGTTATTATAAAGAGGTTGACTTGGTGCGGTTGGCGGTGATCGCGCGCATAATTGCCAAATCGCTCTCCAACTCGCGGCTGCATTCGGCGATGCGTCGAATGGCGACAGTCGATGGACTCACGAATGTGTGCAACCACCGCTTTTTCGTCGAACAGTTGAACCGAGAATGGAAACGCGCCCGACGTTATGGCAGCGTTCTGTCCTTGCTGATGCTCGACATAGACCATTTCAAGCACTATAACGACGCCAACGGACACCTACAGGGCGACCGGGTTTTAGCCGGTGTGGCTCAGGTTATCAAGAACAGTGTGCGCGAAGTCGATATCGTCTGCCGCTATGGCGGCGAGGAGTTCACGATAATCCTGCCGGAAACCTCGCTCGAACAGGGCTTTGTGGTAGCCGAAAAAATCCGACAGAATGTTGCCGGACATCCCTTTAAGTTCGGCGCCCGGCAGCCTTTGGGGCTGGTTTCGGTCAGCATCGGACTTGCTGACAACCAGCCGGAGATTGAAACCGTCGAAGAATTGGTAAATCGGGCGGACACGGCGCTTTACAACGCTAAAAAAGCCGGCCGCAACCGATGTGAAATCTTTAAAGTATAAATGTATTGACAAAATGGGTTAGTTGCGCCGGGTCGTCATCTAACCCCTGCGCTGGCAGGGGATGCATCTCGTCTGGGGAAACGGGAACGAGTTCCTTCACTTCGTTCAGGATGACAACTCACTGAACCAATCTTTCTTGTCAATGCACTTTCAACTCTGAGAGGGGCGCATGCTCAAGATAATGTATATCACCGGCGAATTGATACCTTATTTGAACGTCGGGCAATTTGGGGATGCGACCTGCGCCCTACCTCGCGCGCTGAAATCGATTGGCAATGAGGTGCGGGTCATAGCGCCACGCTATCGGGCTGTGCGTGGGCGCCGCGCCGGACTGCGCGATATCTACCGGCTTAAATCGATGTCCGTTCCATTTGGCAGCGAGACGATACCGGCAGCGGTTAAATCCGGCTTCATTCCCCGCTCCCATGTGCAAATCTATTTCGTCGAGCAGAGAGAATTTTACGACCGGCCGGGCATTTTCGGCGAAGACAGCGGGGTTTACGCCGATAATGCGCGCCGTTATGCGTTTCTCATTCACGCCGGTTTACAGGCGGAATTGACCTTGGGCTGGATGCCGGATATCGTGCATATCTGCGGGCGCTTTCTAACCGCTGCGCCATTTATCATCCGTCGCTGTGCGGCATTTAAATCAAAACTGGCTGCGGCAAAGATTATTCTGCAAATGGGTAAGCCGGAAGATTTCACGTCGATGAATATTCCGGCTTCGGAGTTAGGATTTACAGATGGCGAGATAGAGCCGTTTGTCGCCTTGCCGCAGACCGGCCTCGAATGCGCTGATTTAGTCTTATCTGATGTGGAATGTCCTGCAGCCAAAGCCCTGGGGATTAATGTTCGCTATTGGCAGGAAGGAATTGACGGCGAGAAATGGAATCCCGATGCGGATCCGGCGCTGGCGCGGAATTATCGCTATGAAGATGTCGAAGCCGGCAAAGCTGCTAATCGCGCCGCGCTGCAGCGTCGATTGGGGTGGCGCGAAGCCGAAGACAGAACGCCACTCGGTGTTATGTGGCTGCATTCCTTGACGCCTGAGACGTTGGATATGGTGCGACAGGTCAAGGGTGAATTGGCGGAACTGTCGCTGCAATGGGTCGTCGTCGGCGAAGCTGGTCCGTCACGTGAGATAGCCCAGAGTTTAAACGGGAATTTGGCTCCTTCGGTAGCCACAGTTGCCCCGACCGATGAAAATTTGCTGCATTTGACTTTAGCCGGCGCCGATATGCTGCTCGTTCCTAACGCCAAGATGCCGAGCCAACCCAATCCATTTGCCGCGCTGCCTTACGGCGCCGTCCCAATTGTCTGCTGCGACCAAGACACACATTTGCCCTTTAAGGATTATGAGCCTCAACTTGACGACGGGTGCGGCTTCTCGTTCCCGGCTTTCGACCGGCGTAAGATGGTCGAAGCGATGACCAGAGCTGCAGCCTACTGGCGCGACCGTGACCGCTGGATAGCCTTGCAGCGCCGGGCGATGAAGACCGATTGCTCCTGGCGGCAAGCCGCCCGCAGATTGACCGAACTTTACGCTTCGGCGCCGGCGCTAAAGCCGACAAGCCATTAAGTAATATGGATAGCGCTGTCAACTGTCGAATGTTGTTTATCGGACGGCGTTTTATGGTTGGACTATTACTTTTTTCAACGCTATGCGCTGTCAGTCACGGCAAAGATATGCTGTTTGTTGACAGCATTTCCTATCGCCGCTCGGCGACCATTTCCCTGCCGGTATCACCTGCCGCGACCGCCGCTGCCATCGCGGCAAATCCTCAAGGCGACATTTTAGTCCTGCTCGAAAATCCCCTGCGACTCCTCCTTCGACTATCCGAAACAAATCAAATTACTGAATTAAAACCTCCGGCTGAAGCCGGCTTATCCGGCGTCGGCGACATAACCTGGGACGGCGGATTAGGCTGGACGGCGGTATTTCCCGCTTCGCCGGTTATATATAGGCTCAATCGCCGCGGCGAATTCTTGCCAGACCTAAGGCTGCAAAAATCCGCAGTCGTCTTCGAACCGCTCACGGCACTCAGCCGGACAGATGGAACTTATTTATTTTTCAATCGTTATGATGGATATCTCTGGCGGATTGATAAAAATAATCAAATTCAACGGTTAGCGGTATTGAACGATGATTTTATAAGCGGCTTCAGCACGGCACGGCTCGATTGGGCAGCGCAAACCGGCTATGTATTATTCGCGGTGGGGAAAAAGTCTGGAAGACTCAATTTGGCCACCTTCCAATGGTCGCCGGTTGGTTTCAGCCGGCTTGAGGAGGCAAAGTCGTTGACTTTAGACCGCATCAGGTCCGGGGCGGAATTCAGTGAATCTGCTGTCAACTACGGCGGGTTGACAGCAGAAACATCGACTTTTGCCGTTAATCCTCTGTGGTTGATAGTAGATTGGTGGAGCATCAGTCCTCCGTTGGATTCACTGTCGGCTTGGAACGCGCTGCCACTGGCTGATGCAGCAGTCGCCGGCGGCCGACTCTATCTACTCCCGCGCAATGGTAATAGTGTCGTTGTCATCGACTGCATCCGACTGAAGCGGGAATGACTTTCGCTTTGAGTCCGGCTTACCCGCTGTTATTTATCCTCCTCCTCGGAATGACCGACATTCCAACGCTGCAACGCGGCGCCGGCTGGCGGCAAGCCGCGTTGCCGGTCAGCGACGGTCAAATTCTGCTCCCCGACCCATTTATCATCAGCGATTCTATCTTTGTCATCAACCATTCAGACACTTTCCTTGTTATGCGCACTGAGTTGTGGGACGATACGCTGAAAGCCTATCCTGTGAAATTTACTTATCATGCTGCACTTGCAGACAGCGTTCGAGTAGTCTGGCGTTCAATAGCCGTAAGCGAACGATTTACATTTTGGCATTATCAGCCTTTTGCATTGATAACTGCCGCAGCCCGGGATACCGTTCAAATAAAGTCATCCCTATCTAAGCCGCTTGACCCGCTCGCCGGCTGGGGCGGGTTGCAACGGTCGGGTTTTATTAGCCGCGGGCTGCGCGTCGGCGCGAGCGGCGAAAAGAGCGTCGCTTCAGGAATGCATCTCGAATTGTCCGGCGAGCCGGCGCCTGGCTTAAGGCTTGAAGCGATTTTAGACGACCGGGATATGCCGTTAGGAACCGGCGGTAGCAGTTCGGCAACTTGGCGCGAATTCGACCGCTTGTCGCTGCAGGCTTCGACGGCGCATTCCTCGATGGTTTTGGGCGATTTCGACCTTAAACTGCAGTCCGGCCGCTGGGGAACGTTTCAGAGACAGTTGAAGGGTGGTAAAGCCGCATATAAAAGCCCGCAGCACAGCCTCGAATTAGCCGCGGCCGGCGGCGCCTCCACCTACCGAATGATGGAGTTGCGCGTGCAGACCGGTAATTACGGACCTTATGAACTGACCGACCGCGAAGGCCGCGCCGGCGTTAGCGTAGCCGTCGGCAGCGAGAGCCTCTGGCTCAACGGACAGCCCCTGCGCCGCGGCGCCGGCGGCGGCTATCGCATCGACTATGAACGCGGTCAAATCACTTTCAATCCGACCCTTATCTTGCGCGATGATATGCGATTGGAAGCAGAATACGAATATAATGAAACCGCTTACCCGAAAGCCCTCTATGCAGCGCATACTGCTAATACCTTAATGGGTGGCGAGGCGCGCTGGGATTTCAGCCTTACCGCTGTTCAGGAAGGTTATGATTTTGAACATCCGCTCTCATTCGAATGGCGGGACGCTTGGCGCGCCGCGTTGAAAGCCGCCGGAGATGAGGCTGCCGGCGCAGTCATCTCCGGCATCGACACCGTCGCGCCAGGCGAAGGCGATTATATCTGGGCGGTTCAGGACAGCCAGATTGTTCTGCTGTTCGCCCAGCCCGACAGCCTCGGACGACCGACAGGCAATTTACGAGTCGAATTCTCGCCCGATGCTCAAGGCGCCTATGAGCGCCGCTATGATGCTGTGCGCAGCCTGTTCTACTATCGCTGGGTCGGCTATGGTAGCGGCGGCTACAGTCCGCGGCGTTATATGCCGCTGCCGGAGCGCCGCAGATTGCTGCAAAGCCGGACAGCGCTGCAGACTGGAGATTTCTTTTCCGAGATTGAAGCGGCGGCATCGGAATATGACCGCAATGTAATGTCGCCATATAACGATAGCGACAACAATGGCGAGGCTTGGTTCTGGCGCGGTCGATG
Organism: Calditrichota bacterium; assembly: GCA_016867855.1. Taxonomy (GTDB): domain Bacteria; phylum Electryoneota; class AABM5-125-24; order Hatepunaeales; family Hatepunaeaceae; genus VGIO01. Next base: position 5,415 of record VGIO01000018.1, on the reverse strand, counting down.
GCAGACAGTCGATAAACGGTTGACCTTGAGCGGTTCAGCACGGCGGGAATCGGAACGATTCCAACCGGCCGCCCGCCGTGACGAAGTTGACCGACGCGACCGTTGGGGAACATCGAACGCATCTTCCTTCGGTGAGAAAGTCTATGAAGCGAATATCGCCTTTGGACCGGTGCAGAATTTAACTTTCAGCAGCGGTGGTGGTTTCTTCAGCAATTTAAACCACTATAAATCGCAGCGCTGGGATTTAAGCGCCGACTGGACCGATCGCGGACATAGTTTGACAAGCCGTATCGAAAGACTGTCCGGCCGCGGAGGGCAACTTTACATCCGAACCGACCGCTGGCGCTGGTCGGAGCTGTTTGAAAAACAAATAAATAATCTCACGCCGGTCTTAGCAAGTCGTTATGAGCAAAATAAACACACAAATCGGCTCGGCGTCACCAGCAGCGAGCGATTCTATGAGGTCGAACCGGGGTTTAAGTTTCGGTTTAGACGCGCGAGTATAACTGCGCGATTTCTGCATCGCCGGGACGAAGCAGGAAGCGAAGGCAATTATCATTTGACCGCTTACACTAACTCGGCGCAAGTGGGTTGGTATGGACGCTATGAAAATATTGGCGGTTGGAATATCGATGCCGCGCATAACCGTATTGATTATTTTAGTTCCAGCCCGCCGAAAACCGAGGCGACCGCGGCGGTTTTAAACGGCGATTTGCAAATAAAAGGTTTGCCATTTCGCTTAAAGGTTAATTATAATCTTTCCAGCGGCAATGAGCGCGCGCAGGCTTGGGTTGCCGGTTTCGTCGGCGCCGGGCGAGGCGGCTACCGGTTCGAAGACGGCCGTTATGTCCCCGACCCGGACGGCAATTTCGATTTGCAGACAGTCGCCACGGATACTTTTAAGCGTGTCTCGCGGGTCGATTTCAGCGGTGAATTCGAATGGCTGCCCAAATTGAGCGCACGACCGGGCATCTCTGAAAAGGTTTATACATTCGGAATATCCCGAGCGGTAACGCGTTTGGACGCGCAGGGCATCAGCGCTGCCGGCGACCCGACGCGCTTGATACTACTCGACCGCGGCGGATTGTTTAGGCGCTCGGCGATGCAGTCGCTCTGGCGGTTAGAACAATCGGTTTATGTTCTCGATGAACAATATAATGTTAATGGTCGTCTGCGCCTGCGCCGTGAAGATGAGCGCGATTACACATATTCCAGCGGCGAATTGCGTCGGCTGGAGTCTGTCCAACCGCTGATTCATTTCACAATAAATCCAATCTATTCAGCCAATTTGGAGCCGCTGTGGGAGCGGCGGCAGCGCTATGACGGACGCTACGGGATGCGGCGCTCGTCAGTTTCAGCGCGCGGCGGCGATGTAGAAGCAGTTTATAATTCCTCACCATCCACTTGGCAGGCAGTTCTGCGTTTGGGAGGCGAAACCCGCCGCGAAGCCATATCCCAACGCTCTGTTATCGAATGGCGGCTGCAACCCAAATGGACGCTGCGGATGGAATCAGCCGGTTCTTTGATGCTGGACGGCGAATGGCGGCGCTTAAAAGCCGATAAAGCGGTTGTCGCCTATGACTTGCTGCGCGGCTGGACGCGCGGCGATAATTTCAGCGCGGGTATGAATTTCGATTATAGATTAGCCGCGCATTTGAGCGCGTCGCTGGTTTGGCGGGCGCGCTGGCGCAGCCGACAGGCGCCCGTCCACAGCGGACTGGCTGAGATGACGGTGAATTTATGAGAAGGCAAAGTGAGCAAAACAGATATTTTAGACGGATGAGTTTTAAGCCGATAGGAATTGCCTTAGGCGCGGTTCTAATGCTTTGGAATTCGACGCGCGCCGAGGTTGCGCTGCGGATAGCCGCGCCGCCGTTCTCGGCAAGGCAATTGGCAGCGCTGGCGCAACTGCCGGACAAAACGCTTATTGAGCGCGCTGAAATTCCCCGCATCGTCGATTCTTTACTGGCCGGTTTGCGCCGCGCCGGCTTTCCGCTGGCGCGCCTGGATTCGCTGCACGCCGCAGACACTTTGGATAACGCTCAAATTATCCTCTATCTCTCGACTGGACCGGAATTCATCGAGCGCGGCAGCCTAGTTACAGGACTGCCCGAAAATAACATCGACAGCCTGCCGTTCAGCCGCCGATGCACTAATCTTGAATTACTAACCACTATCGAAGCAGTTTTGGACTCGCTGACGGATATCGGATTTATCTTTGCGCAGGTTATCGTCAAGCCGCACGCTGTCCAAATGACCGCTGATAGTCTTTTGGCAGCGATAGAATACGTCGTCGCGCCGGGGCCGTATCTCAAGTTGGGAGAAATTGTATTTCCAGGTGCAGTTCAGACCAGGCCTGAGTTTTTAAGACGAGCGAGTCGCTTGCGGACGGGGGAGACACTGCGCTGCCGGAGTATTCAGCAGGCTCGGCGCCGGCTGGAAAGGCTGCCGTTTATAACAACTGTAAATGAGCCTGAAATTGACTTGTTATCGCCGGGATTGGGGATGCTGCGACTTCCATTATGCGAGCGTGGCGCTGGGCAGTTCAGCGGGATGTTGGCGAGCGCTTCCAGCGGAGCAGTTTTAGGAACTGCCGCACTGAAATTAGGTAATCTCTTCGGCACAGGACGGCAGGTGGAGTTTCGCTGGACGCGGCTCGATTTGCAGCGCAGCCTGATGTGCGGCGCTTACAGCGAGCCGTGGATTGCCGGACAGCCGCTGCAAGCCAAACTGGACATCGAAATCCGACAGGAAGGCGATTATGGCAGCGCATCGACGGCCGGTCTGACGGCTGAATGGAAGCCTGCGGACGAACTAACCGTATCCGGCCGCATCGCAAATGAACAGATAAGTCAAACCGCATTCGAGTCGGCTCAAAAAACTTTCTGGGTTGAAGGCGGGCTGGTCTATGATTATTTTGACCAGGAATGGAATCCGGGACGCGGCTGGAAGGCTTCTATTACTACAGCATCCGGCGGGCGTCGGAGCACAGCAACCGACGTCCAATACCGCTTGCAACGCGAGACGAGCGAACTGATGGGTATTCTTCCGCTTCACAATAAATTCCTGTTCTTCGGGCGGTTGTCGGCAGCAGATATTTCCGGCGCCGGATTAGGGCTGTTCGATTTAGTGCGCGTAGGCGGGATGAATTCACTGCGGGGGTATGCCGATGATAAGTTCTATGTGCGCGGCGCAGCAACCGGCAGCCTCGAGTTTCGCTGGCGGCCTAATCGGCGCGATGGCTATGCCGGAATATTTGTCGATGGCGGATGGTTTTATCGACCGGATCCTAATTATAACATCGGTCGGCGTCACCCGGCTGCGGTCGGTATTACAACGGCTTTTGAGTCCAACGCCGGAAGATTAGACCTTGCTATTGGAACGCCTTTAGACGCCAGTCTTCATTCGGTGCGGGTGCATTTAAGCATTTTGGGGTGGTTTTAAGAGTCGAATGACGACGGCTGGCCGCGGTGGGTTAGCAGATAAATCTCCCAGCAGGCGGGGACCGCCTGCACTACTCAAATCAGCCATACAAGTAAAAAGAGCCCCCTTATGCGCGTTTTATGCGTCGATATAGGCACTAACAGCACACTATATTTAATCGCCGATGTGAACGACGGCGAATTGACAATCGTCGAACGCGGCCTCGAAGCGAACGGCTTGGGCGCCGGACTGTCGCCGGGCGGAAGCCTTGGCAGTGAACTAATTGAAGCCAATCGGGCGATACTCGAGAGGATAGTCCGACGGACGAGAGAATATGGATGCGCGAGAAGCGCGGCGATAGGCACCGCCGCACTAAGATACGCTGTCAATCGGGATACATTCATCGCGATGGCGGCTGAACTGGATATAAAAGTGGAGGTGATTTCGGATGAACGGGAGACAGTTTTAAATTGGCGTGGAATTTTCGGACCGAACGGACCTGCAAAGTTTTCCACAGCCCTAGATTTGGGCGGTGGTTCGACTGAACTGGCTTGGGGTAGAGGTGACAAACCTGAATGGAGTTCCAGCCTCCCGCTCGGGGCAGTTATTTTAGCGCGGCGCTGTTTTACTAGCGACCCTCCGACGAAATATAATATTGAAAATGCCGCGCTGACCGCTCGCAGCGCCCTCGCGATTTGGCAAGATCTTAGAGAAGAGATAACAACCGGATTAAAGACCGGGGCTATAGAACTAATAGGTTCAGCCGGCACGGTGACAGCCCTGGCGGCTGTCAAATATCGTATTTTAGAATATAAGCCGGATATATTCAACGGTTTAACCCTGTCCTATGCCCAAATCTGCGCCTGGCGCGACAGGTTATTGTCTATGAATTTGACGGCACGACGGGCGATGCCTGCGATGCCGACGGCGCGCGCCGAGTATATTCATTCCGGCGCATTGATGTTAGCAGAGATTGTGAAGATGCTCGGCGAGCCAACGGTAACCGTCAGCGACCGCGGAGTGATGTTCGGATTGGCTTACGAGATTGCGGGTTTTCCTTCAGCGGCGCCTCGCAAGGCTGCACCCTGCACCGATTGTTAGAAAGTAAAAAGTTATTAAACTCTCAACTATGTCTGCCCTTTCATCCAGCCTTGGAACAGCAGTTTTCAGATTTTGGGGTATTTATTGGACTAGTTCTGATATTAGGTAGTGTCATAACATAGTTGTTAGTCAATAATACGATAGGTAAGTAAATCGCACATAGACCATTTATGGTCAGTAATACCTGCTTTTAGACATTGGGGCGAGGATTACATCTTAGAAAAATGAAGAAGTCAGTGATGCGGCCGTTTTATGAGTCCGATGGCGCTTCCAAGCCTAAGCGCTATTTTGCCGATTACCAGGTTAATAACCTTTCCGGCGTCGAGTGGTGGTTTAAAATGGGGAACAGGATGGGACATTTTTTGCCATTCCTTATATCGACGAGTTCGGTTTGCCATTCGCCTTTTATGTCGATTGGATTGTGAAATTTCGTGATGGTCGAATTGGTTTATTCGACACGAAGCAAGATAGAACTGCCAAAGATGCCAAAGCAAAGGCTGAAGGATTGGCAAAGTATATTAAGGATGAGAATTTGAAAGGTAAAAGACTTTGGGGAGGGATCGTGATATATGAAAAGGGGAGTCGGCGTTTGAATGATAACGAAGTTTATAAATATAATCCAAACGATTTATCCAGTTGGAAGTTCTTAACTTAAACTTTAATCTGTATTCCCGCTTGCGCGGGAATGACGCAAATGTTGCCGACTACGGCGAGTCGGCAGCGGGATTCATCCCTCATCCCTCATCCCTCATCCCTCATCCCTCCAAACACCCCCCTTTCATCCCTCCGCAAGCGGGGGGAGAGGGACGATATTCTTCACTTCGTTCAGAATGACATTCGTCTGGATTCCTTCTTGCGCGGGAATGCCGCAAATGCTGCCGACTACGGCGA